>CALMPB010000503.1 GCA_937871985.1 uncultured Burkholderiaceae bacterium | reverse complement strand
GCAAGGTGCTGATCGACAAGGACAGCAAGGTGCTGGTCGAAGACCCCAGCTACCTCGGCGCGCTGCAATCGTTCAGCCTGTACCAGCCCAAGTTCGTGCCGGTGCCCACCGACGACGGCGGCCTGATCCCCGAGTCCATCACCCCCGAACTGGCCGCCGGCGCCCGCTTCCTGTACGCGCTGCCCAATTTCCAGAATCCCACCGGCCGCACCCTCAGCCTGGAACGCCGCATCGCGCTGGTCAAGCGCGCCGCCGAGCTGGGCCTGACCATCATCGAGGACGATCCCTACGGTGAGCTGCGCTACGCCGGCGAACCACAACCGGGCCTGATCGCGCTGGCCGCCGAATACGGCGCCAACGTCGTGCGCCTGGGCACGTTCTCCAAGGTGCTGGCCCCCGGCCTGCGCCTGGGCTACATCGCCGCCGCCCGCCCGCTGATCAACAAGCTGGTGCAGGCCAAGCAGGCCACCGACCTGCACACGCCCACGCTGACGCAGATGGCCGTGTACGAGATCGTCAAGGACGGCTTCCTCGAAGAGCATCTGCCCAACGTGCGCGAAATCTATCGCGCCCAGGGCAGCTGCATGCTGGAAGCCATCACCCGCGAATTCCCGTCCACCGTCAGCTGGACCAAGCCCGAAGGCGGCATGTTCATCTGGCTCACGCTGCCCGAGCACATCGACAGCACCAAGCTGCTGGAAAAGGCCATCGCCCAGAACGTCGCGTTCGTGCCGGGCGCGCCGTTCTACTGCGGCGCCGGTCGCGCCAACACGCTGCGCCTGAGCTTCGCCACCGTGCCGGAAGACAAGATCCGCACCGGCATCGCCATCCTGGGCAAGCTGCTCAAGGAATACACGGCCTGAAAACCGGGTCCTGACCACGCTTGACGGTCCCACGGCCGGGCGCGATGCCCGGCCGTTGTTTTATGCTGTCGGCTTTCCTCCCTTTTCTTTCGCCGTGACAGTGAGCGCTCCGCAATCCTCTCCCGTCGACCTCAGCGACATTGTTTTCACCGACTGGGTCGAACGTTGGCTGCCCAAATCCTGGCGGCCCTACGCCCGGCTGTGCCGGCTCGACCGCCCCATCGGCACCTGGCTGACACTGCTGCCCTGTATCGCCGCGCTGGTCCAGGCTGCCGGCGGCCTGCCCGACCTGCAACGCCTGGTGGTGTTCTCGCTGGGCGCGCTGCTGATGCGCGGCATCGGCTGCACCGTCAACGACATGTGCGATCGCAACTTCGACAAACACGTCGAACGCACCCGCTTCCGTCCGCTGACCAGCGGGCAGCTCAGCATGCGTAATGCGGTCTGGTTTTTGATCGGCCAATTAGTGGTTTGCGGGTCCCTTTTGTTCTTCCTGAATGGCATGAGTCGCTGGCTCGCCGTGGCCGTCCTGCCGTTCGTTTTCATCTATCCGCTGTGCAAGCGCGTCACCTACTGGCCGCAGGTGGTGCTGGGCATCTGCTTCAATTGGGGCATGCTGATGGCCTGGTCGGATACGCAGAACCATGTGCCCCTGGCGGCCATCGCGATGTGGTTCGGCGCGGTGCTGTGGCAGGTGGGTTACGACAGCATCTATGCCTACGTCGATGTGCGCGATGACCGCAGCCTGGGCCTGCATTCCACGGCCATGCGCTTCGGCGACCAGGGCAAATTATGGATCGGCGGCTTCTATCTCGGCACCGTGATTTTGTGGGCCTGGGGCGGCTTTGCCATCGGTATGTCATGGGCCTATTACGTCGGCATGGCGGCGATCGCCGTGCACCTGGCGTGGCAGTTGAAAGTGTTCGACATCCAGCGTCCGGATCGCAATTTCATGCTGTTCCGAGCCAACCTTTGGCTGGGTGCGATCCTGGTCGCGGCGGCGCTTGCCGGCACCCTGATCGGCTGATCCGGCGCATTGCGGACGCGCCATGCTTGAGGGATGATGCCCGCTCCGAGACGTGTTTTACGGAGACCCGCATGTCCGCTTTGACCAAAACCCTGCTGGCCGCCACCGTGGCCAGCGCGTTGTCCGGCCTGCTGCCGGCATACGCCAACGACCACGCCGAATGCTCGGTGCAACGCGGTTGCGCCGCCAAGATCTGCCACCTCGAACGTGAGCTCATCTACGCGCGCGCTCACAACAACTCGCATCGCGTGGCGGGCTTGCAAAGAGCGCTGGCCGAGACCAGGGCGCATTGCACCGATAGTCGCCTGGAGGCCGAGCGCGAAGCCCATGTGCGCGACAAGCAGAACAAGGTGTTCAAACGCGAAGACGAACTCAAAGCAGCCCGAGCCAAGGGCAAGCAAGAAAAGATCGACAAGGCCCAGCGCAAGCTGGACGAAGCCCGCGCCGAATATAACGCCGCGCTGGCCGATCTGAATCGCTGACCCCCTACCGCCATTCGCGCCCCCCGGGGCCCAGCCCCGTGGGCGGCGCGTCCCGCCAGTCCCTCCCCCCTCCTCCGAGCCCCCGGATCATCGACTGGGCCGCGCGATGCGCGCCAACCACTACCTATTGCGTCATCAAATGGAAATATCGCCACCTATGGTGCCATTTGGTAAAGATCGAACCTATTAGTGGCGATTTTGGAAAGATGTTTTCAGGGAATAAGGGTTTATCCCAGAGTCATTTGAGCCCAGAATGCATCTCATCGGGACACAGCAAGCGATCCCCCGGCAATCAGGCCAGAGGTTCGGATCCCAAGCTCAAGACATATGGAGGTCTGCTATGAAAACCCTTGCTACCGCTTTGATGCTGTCCATGTCCGTTTTCGCCGCCGCTGGCGCCCAGGCCGCTGAAGCCAACCAAGGCCCGACGCGCGCCCAGGTCCAGGCCGAACTGCAACAGGCCAAGATTTCCGGCCAATACACCTTCGGCGAAGAAGGCTACCCCGCGGCCATCGCCTCGAAGTCGAGCCTGACTTCGCAGCAAGTGCAGGAACAACTGGCTCAAGCCAAGAACGCCGGTGAAGTCACCTTCGGCAACCTGGATTACCCGCCCGTTGCCCGCGCCGCCGAGACCACGTCGCTGAGCCGCAATCAGGTCAAGGCCGAACTGGCCCAGGCCAAGGCGGAAGGCCTGGTCACCTTCGGCAACATGGACTACCCCCCCATGGGTAGCTGATTGCGTGGCCTGGCGACAGGCCGGACAATCGCCCGCAAAACCCTCCGGCCCGTCCGGAGGGTTTTCTTTTTGACGTTTCGACAATCAATTAAGTCATATCAACGATAGATATAGCCGTTACGACTATTTGGTATCTACAAATCGACAGCGCCCACGCATAGGATGAGGCCAACCCATCCCCCTCTATGCAGGAGCCGCAACATGTCCACCTCAACCAAGCCCGTCCTTCTCCTGGGCGCCGGAAAAATCGGTTTCGCCATCGCCCTGATGCTCGAACGCAGCGGCGACTATTCGGTTCTGGTTGCCGATCAGGATGCCGAACGGTTGCGCGCAGTCGCCGAATTGGGTTGCGATACCCGCCAGATTTCAGACGATGCGGCATTGGCCCGCTGCATCGAGGGCCGCTACGCGGTCGTCAATGCCCTGCCGTTCCATCGCGCCATCGCGGTCGCGCAGTTGTGCGCCCGCGCTGGCGTGCACTATTTTGATCTGACCGAAGACGTCGCCAGCACCCACGCGATCCAGGCGCTGGCCGACGATGCAGGTGCCGTGCTGATGCCGCAATGCGGCCTGGCCCCAGGCTTTATCGGCATCGTCGGCAATGCGCTGGCGCGGCGCTTCGATACGCTGCTGGACCTGCGCATGCGGGTGGGCGCGCTGCCGCGCTACCCATCCAACAGCCTGCGCTACAACCTGACCTGGAGCACGGAAGGGCTGATCAACGAATACTGCAATCCGTGCGAAGCCATCGTCGATGGCCAGTTGACCAGCGTGCCGGCGCTCGAGGGCTACGAAACCTTCGCACTGGATGGCGTCGAATACGAAGCCTTCAACACATCGGGCGGCCTGGGCACGCTGCCCGCCACCCTGCTGGGCCGCGCGCGCAATGTCGACTACAAGTCGGTGCGCTATCCAGGCCACTGCAAGCTGATGAAGCTGCTGCTCAACGATCTGCGGCTGCGCGATCGCCGCGACCTGCTCAAGGACATTTTCGAGACCGCCATTCCCACTACCGAGCAGGACGTGATCGTCATCCAGGCCCAGGCCTCAGGCCACCGCCACGGCTGCCTGGAAGAAGAGTCGTATCCCATCCGCGTATTCGGCGCCGAGGTGGATGGCCACCGGCTCAGCGCCATCCAGTTGTCCACCGCTGCCGGCATCTGCGCAGCGCTGGATCTGGTCGCGCAGGGAATACTGCCGCAACGCGGCTTCCTCGGTCAGGAACAAATCGCCCTGGAAGCCCTGCTGGGCAACCGCTTCGGCCGCGTCTACGCCGGCAAGCCGCTCGCGCTGGCCAACGCCATGAGCGAAGACCGCTAAAACGGGGCAGCACGCTAGGTCCAGCCCTCCAGGCGCAGCGTCGCCCTCACCAGGCGCTGCTCTTCCTGCTCGATCTCGGCCAGGTTCTGCCGCACGCTGTCGACGTGGTCGGCCGCGGCGCGGCGGGCCTGCTCAGGCTGGCGGCCGATCACGGCATTGAACAGCCGCGCATGCTGCTTGTCGATCTGCCGCTTCTCGGGTTCGCGGTGGTACAGATTATTGACACAGGCGAACACCGAACCGAGCATCAGATCGTTGAGCGATTGCAGCGTGTGCACCAGCACCGGGTTGTGCGAGGCCTCGCAGATGGCAAGGTGAAAGGCATGATCCAGGTGCGCGTGGGTGGCGGTGTCGGCGGCCTGCGCATTTACCATGTCGTCGTAGCGGCGGCGGATCATGATGAAATCGGCCTCGGTGCCGCGCAGGGCCGCCAGCCGCGCCGAATCCGCTTCCAGCAACGAGCGCACTTCCAACAGGTCGTACAGCGTGCGAGGCTGCGAATTGAACAGGTGCATCAACGGTCCCGCGTCCACCTGCGAGATGCGCGCCACGAACGAGCCCTTGCCCTGCGCGGTATGAATGATTGCGCGCGCGCGCAACAGTTTCAGGCCCTCGCGCAGCGCGGTACGCGACACGCCCAGCTTCTCGGTCAAGCGCCGTTCGGACGGCAGCGCCTGGCCGGCCTTCAGGACGCCGTCCAGGATCAGACGCTCGATGCGCTCTGCCACCTCGTCCGCCACCTGGCGGGGTTTCGCTTCAGTTTCCGCGTGCATGCATTCTCCGGAACAGTGGTATGACCAAGCGCGCGCCACATACCGACCGCCGCCAACCACTCTCGTAAGTTGCTGATATAAAACCATAAAAAAACGATGTTTGCCCAGCAAGCTGCGAACAAACTGGTATGACCAGCGGGTTTTGATATGGACTTTGCGGCGCACGCGAACGATGATGTATGGACAGATTCGCCCGGCGCGCGCGCCGCCCAGACCTCCAATCGTCAGAGACCCGCATGACTCAACGCATTCAGCACCACGGCCTGCAAGTGGCGGCCAATCTCAGCCAGTTCATCGAACAAGAGGCGCTGCCCGGCTGCGGCCTGGACGCCGACGCGTTCTGGAAGGGGTTCGCGGCCCTGGTGCACGACCTGGCGCCCAAGAACCGAGCGCTGCTGGCCGAGCGTGATCGACTGCAGGCCGAACTCGATGCCTGGCACCGCGCCCATCCCGGCCCCATTGCCGATCCCGCCGCCTACCGCCAGTTCCTGGAAGGCATTGGCTACCTGCTGCCGCAGCCGGCCAGCGTGCGCGCCACCACCGACAACGTCGACACCGAGATCTCGCAACAGGCCGGCCCGCAGTTGGTGGTGCCGGTTTCGAATTCCCGCTACGCCCTGAACGCCGCCAACGCACGCTGGGGCAGCCTGTACGACGCGCTCTACGGCACCGACGCGATTCCCGCCACGCCAGGCGACAGTGGCAGCGGCTACAACCCCGAGCGCGGCCGCGCGGTCATCGCCCGCGCCCGTGCCTTCCTGGACAGCGCCGCGCCACTGGCCCAGGGCTCGCACACCGACGCGCGCGCTTACTCGGTCGAGAACGGCCAGCTCAAGGTGGCCCTGGCCAACGGAGCGACCACGCTCAAGGCGCCGGCCCGGTTCGAGGGCTACCAAGGCGATGCCGCGGCGCCCAGCGCCATCCTGCTCAAGAACAACGGCCTGCATTTCGAGATCCAGATTGACCGCGCCCACGCCATCGGCGCGACCGACGCCGCCGGCGTCAAGGATGTACTGGTCGAAGCCGCGCTGACCACCATCATGGATTGCGAGGACTCCGTCGCCGCCGTCGATGCCGAGGACAAAGTCCATATCTACCGTAACTGGCTCGGCCTCATGAAGGGCGATCTCACCGAAGCGGTCACCAAGGGCGGCAAGACCTTCACCCGCAAGCTCAATCCCGACCGCCAGTACACCCGTCCTGACGGCACGGCCCTGACGCTGCACGGGCGTTCGCTGATGTTCGTGCGCAACGTCGGCCACCTGATGACCAATCCGGCCGTGCTCGATCGCGACGGCCAGGAGATCCCCGAGGGCATTCTCGATGCCGTCGTCACGAGCCTGGCCGCGCTGCAGGACCGCGAACGCAAGCTCAACTCGCGCACCGGGTCGGTCTACATCGTCAAACCCAAGATGCACGGCCCGGCGGAGGCCGCGTTCGCCAGCGAGCTGTTCGATCGCGTCGAAGATCTGCTGGGCCTGCCGCGCAATACCCTGAAAATGGGCATCATGGACGAAGAGCGCCGTACCAGCATCAACCTCAAGGCCTGCATCCAGGCCGCGGCGGCGCGGGTGGCATTCATCAACACGGGCTTTCTCGACCGCACCGGCGACGAAATGCATTCCAGCATGGAAGCCGGCCCCATGCTGCGCAAGGGCGATATGAAGTCCACTGCCTGGATCACCGCCTACGAGCGCAACAACGTGCTGGTCGGCCTGGATGCCGGGCTGCGCGGCCGCGCCCAGATCGGCAAGGGCATGTGGGCCATGCCCGACCTGATGGCTGCCATGCTGGAGCAAAAAATCGCGCACCCCAAGGCCGGCGCCAATACCGCCTGGGTGCCCTCGCCCACCGCTGCCACCCTGCATGCGCTGCACTACCATCAAGTGGATGTGCAGGCGGTCCAGCAGGAACTCGAACGCACCAAGCTCGACAGCGTGCGCGATGAACTGCTGGCCGGCCTGCTGACGGTGCCGGTGGGTGATCGCTCGAAGTGGTCCGCCGCCGACATCCAACAGGAACTGGACAACAATGTGCAGGGTATCCTGGGCTATGTGGTGCGCTGGATCGACCAGGGCGTGGGCTGCTCCAAGGTGCCTGACATCCACAACGTCGGCCTCATGGAAGACCGCGCCACGCTGCGGATCTCCAGCCAGCACATCGCCAACTGGCTGCGGCACGGCGTCACCAACCGCGAACAGGTCATGGAAACGTTCCAGCGCATGGCCAAGGTGGTCGATGGCCAGAATGCCGGCGATCCCCATTACCTGCCGATGGCCGGCAACTTCGACCGCTCGCTGGCGTTCAAGGCCGCCTGCGCGCTGGTGTTCGAAGGACTGACCCAGCCGAACGGCTACACCGAACCCCTGCTGCACAAGTTCCGCCTGGAATTCAAGGCCGCACGCGCCTGATTGCACGGCGGCCGCCAGCGCGCGACGCACCTTGGACCGGGCAGCCCCAGGGGCTGCCCGGTTTTCTTTTGGCGGCGGCGCCGCCGGAACACGCTCATTCCCTGAGATTCAATGCTATTTTCGCACGGTCGTGCTAAATTTTCGTTATGACTGCCAAGACCGAAAAAAGCGAGCTGACTTTCGCGGCCATTGTCGACGCGGCCCTGGACATGGCCGCCGCCCAGGGGCTCGAGAGCCTGTCGCTCGGCCAGGTGGCCAAACGCCTGGACATCAGCAAAAGCGGGGTATTCTCGCGGGTCGGGTCGCGCGAAGCCTTGCAGCAGGCCGTGCTGGACGAGTACGAACGCCGCTTCACCGCCGCCGTTTTCACGCCTGCCATGGCACAGCCGCGCGGCCTGCCGCGATTGAATGCCCTGGTAAACCTCTGGATCGAGCGTGCCTGCAACGTCGAGCTGCTGACCGGCTGCATCTACATCGCGGGCGCCTTTGAATTCGACGATGTCGAATCCCCTTTGCGCGAAATCCTGGAGAACAACCTGCGCCGCTGGCGCGGCGTGATGGTGCGGACCGTGCGGCAAGCGCTGGAAGAGGGCCACCTGCGTTCGGACACCGATCCGGAGCAACTGGTATTCGAGGTGTACAGCCTCATGATCGGGCTGATGCACGATGCCCGCTTCCTGCGCGATCCCAAGGCCCGGGAACGGGTGCGCGCCGCCTATGAGCGTTTGATTTCCACGTATCGCAGTTTCAAATAGATCGAGTAGTCATTTCGCCGGCGCGAGCTGGCATTGTTGCAAATCAATTTCGCACGACCGTGCTATTTTTGAATCCGGAGCGGATCATGGCTTTCTACTATGTCGGCGCAGCAGTCATCGTGGCGGGGTTGGCCCGCATGTGGTTCCTGTGGCGCGCCCTGCTGCGCCAATTGCCCAACCTGTCGCGGCATCTGGTGCTGTTCTGAGCCATGCCGCCAACCTGATCGCGGCCACCGACGGATCAGGCCCTGACCCTCGCGCGCGGCGTCTATCCCGGTCTATATTCCGTATTCACTCCCCGCCTGTGCCGCCATGTCGCGTTCCGCCCATCTCCTGATCATCGATCCGCAGAATGATTTCTGCGACCTTCCCGCCAGCCACCTGCCAGTCGATCCCTTGACCGGCGAGACGGTCGCGCCCGCGCTGCCGGTTCCCGGCGCGCATGCGGACATGCAGCGGCTGGCGCGCTTCATCGACGCCACTGCGCCCGCGCTGTCAGCCATCACGGTCACGCTGGATTCGCATCACCGGCTGGACATCGCGCACCCAACCTTCTGGCGCACCGGCGACGGTAGCCCGGTAGCTCCCTTCACGCCCATTACCGCCAGCCAGGTGCGTTCAGGCGCCTTCCAGCCACGCCATGTCGACGACCTGCCGCGCACACTGGCCTACCTGGATGAACTGGAAGCCCGCGGCCGCTACACGCTGATGGTTTGGCCGGTGCATTGCGAGATCGGTACCTGGGGTCACAACATCCACGCCGACGTGCGCGCGGCTTATGCCCGTTGGGAAGACGAACGCCAGTTCATCGTGCGCAAGGTGCCCAAAGGCGCCAACCCCTGGACAGAACACTACAGCGCGCTCATGGCCGAAGTGCCAGACGCCGATGACCCGCGCAGCCAGCTCAATCGCAGATTGCTCGAATCGCTGGACCGCGCCGATCTCATCATCGTGGCTGGCGAAGCCGGCAGTCATTGCGTCAAGGCCACGGTCGAGCACATCGCCGAATACCTGCCCAGCGGCAATCTGTCGCGCGTCGTGCTATTGAACGATTGCATCAGTCCGGTCACGGGATTCGCGGATGCGCAGGCCGCCTTTCTGCAACGCATGCGCGATCTGGGCGTGCAGGCGCGCGGCAGCGCCGACATGGCGCGCGCGCTGGCGGCATGATCGAGGTGGTTCCTTAATGCCCGCGATGAGCGGCGCCGCCAACACAACGGGCCGCAAGCTTGCGCGTTGCGGCCGTGGCGACAAGAGGAAAAAGCGATGTCAGGCGGCGGGCTGGTCCCGGCACTCGACATACAGGGCGCTGATCGCTTCGCACAGGGCGGGCGGCGCCTGGAATAGCCGCGATACCAGCAGGCACCCTTGCACCGTGGCGAAGACCGCTCGCCCCGCCGCCTCGGCGCTGCCCGAGAATTTCAAGGTGCCCTCCTGGACGCCTTGCGCCAGAACGCGCGCCAGCCAGGCTTCGTGCGCCCGAAAGAATCCCTGCAGCGCGCCGCGGACACGGTCCGGCAGGCTCATCATTTCGGCGGCCAGCATGCCACCCAGGCACAGCTCGCCGTCACCACAGGCTTTCGACTCCATCATCGAAAGATAGGCTTCGAGCTGGGCACGGGCCGGCTGGGCCGTGTCGATGCCACGCACGGATGCCAAGGCACGGGCGCTGTAGGCTTCGACGGCTTCGTAGAGCAGGTCGTCTTTGCAGGGAAAATAGTAGTGGATGCTGGACGTCTTCACGCCCACGTGCTCAGCCAGATCCCGATAGCTGAAGCCGTTGCAACCGCGCGTGCGGATCAGCTTCTCGGCATGAGTCAGCAACTGGTCGCGGGTGGTGTTGGGGGTCGGAGTGTCCATGGCTGAATATTACCTACTAATAGGTCGGTACGTCATCGGCGGTAATCCCTAGGCGCCCTTCGCGACGTGCCGGTACAACCGCGAACCCCGGCCGGGAAAGTTCCCGCCCCCGGGGTTCGCCGTGGCCGACATCGACTCAGCCTTGCACGGGCGGGTAGTCCAGTTCGCCACTGTCCGTTAGGCCCTGGGCGCGAGCGGCGGCCAGTTCCTGCTTCACTTGCGCGCGGCTCTTGTCGCCAACGCTGGCAAAGGCAGTCGCGGCATAACCTTCTTCATCGCTGACCAGCTCACCGTTGGCGCGGGCGGCGGCCAGCTCTTGTTGCACCTGGGCGCGGGTCACCGTGCTGTGGGTATCGAGCGCGGGCGGGTAGTCCAGCTCGCCGGCATGCGCGGCGCCGAGGAACGAGGCGGTGAGGATCAGGGCGGATACGAGGGTCTTCATGAGGCTTCTCCAGTAAGGATTGGTACGTAAGGTGAAATTGAGCTATCTACTTATAGATAGATTAAATAGGAAACATTCAACCCTGGGCAGGCGGGTAGTCCAGTTCGCCGCTATCGGTCAGGCCCAAGGCCCGGGCGGCGGCCAGCTCCTGCTTGACTTGCGCGCGGCTCTTGTCGCCAGCGCTGACGAAGGAGGCTGCGGCATAGCCTTCTTCGGTACTCACCAATTCGCCATTGGCGCGGGCTGCGGCCAGCTCTTGCTGCACTTGGGCGCGGGTCACCGTGCTATGGGTATCGAGCGCGGGCGGGTAGTCCAGCTCGCCGGCTTGGGCGACGCCGATGACGGAAGCAGACAGGATCAGGGCGGATACGAGGGTCTTCATGGTTGATCTCCAGATAACAATGACTTGGAAGGTTTCGATTAAACTATCTACTTATAGATAGATATCGAGATAAATAAAAACGGGAACTACTGTATTTCTGGTCTGGGGCGACGCTGCGATATTGTCTGAGTGCTGCGTCGATGGATGAATCTTACCTACTACTAGATAGATAGAGCAAGTGGTTATTGTGAAACCAAGTGTTTCAACCACACTCCATGCCCCCGCCGGGCGATTTTTTCAGCGTCTCGCCGCCAACAGCAACATCATGGGCCGGTCCAGTTCCTCCTCCAGCGCCGGTTGTGCCGCCAGCTGAGCGGGGTCGGGCGACCATTCGTCCATGTGCGCCAGGACAAAGCCGGCGCCGATTAGCAGATTCACGTAGTCCGCCACCGTGCGATGCTGCTTGATCACTCCGTTGGCCAGCCAATCGGTACGGCGCTCGCCACGCAAGGCGTAGTGATTCAGAGGCCAGATCCGCCGCCCATCGCCGTCCGGCATGAATCCCGGCCGCGCCGGTGCTGTGTAGATGGGATGCTCACACGAAAACACGAAACGGCCACCGGGTCTGAGCGCCTGATGCACGGTGGCGAACACCGCGGGCAAGCGCTCAAGATAATGCAGCGTCAGCGAACTGTAGGCCAGATCGGCGCTTTGCGGCGGCAACTGCAAGCGTTCCAGGTCCGCGCGTTCATACCGAATGGCGGCATTGACGGTCGTGGCGTGTGCCCGCGCCAGCATGTTTTCGGACACATCCAGTCCCAGGACGCTGGCCGCACCCTGCTCGGCGGCCCAGCGGCAGAACCAGCCGAAACCGCAGCCGAGATCCACCACGTCACACCCCTTCACATCCGCCACCAGGGTCCGTAGCGCGGGCCATTCTGGTGCACCCTCCAGGCCATGTACCGAACGGGCCAGACGGCTGTAGCCCTCGAAAAAATCGGGCGTGTCGTAGATGTTCTGGGTCATGGTTGCTCCTGGGACGGTCACGGCATGAACATGGGCTCATCCTAGCGCGAAGCGGCCCCAGCCCCGCCCCCTTGTTGAAAAGCTGTGGAAAAGCCCCCGGATAACGGTGAACAAGCTGTGTAGATGCTGTGTACAGCCTGTGGATGGATAACCCGCGGCCCGGGCGTGGAGCGAGTCTGCATGCGGGTTTGCCGCCGGTGCGGATCGGGCGGAATGAGACTGGGCGATGAAATGCGGCTGGCAGGCCTGGGGATGGCTGAATCCATGTCGGCGCAGGCCTTGTGCACAAGCTGTGGAAAAGATGCAAAAACCAGTGGGCAAGCTGTTGAAATGCTGTGCACAGGCTGTGGACAGCAGTACCCCAGGGAGGGGGTGCGATGCCGGGCTGCGATGCAAGGCATCCCCGCCAAAAGTCACAACGCCCGGCAAGCGCAAGGCTGGCCGGGCGTTGATCGGTACCACCGCGGGCAATATCAGAACGGGATATCGTCGTCCATGTCGGCCAGGTTGGCGCCACCGCCGGCGGGCGCCGCCTGAGGTGCCGGGCGCTGCTGGGGCGCGGGCCGCTGGGCCGGGGCG
>CALMPB010000502.1 GCA_937871985.1 uncultured Burkholderiaceae bacterium | reverse complement strand
CCCCCCCCCCCGGATGACCAAAACGCCGACTCAGCCCCATCAAGCCCAGGAATTTCCAGGTCCGAAACCGAGGCGATCAACCAGGTGCTCTCCGACGCTTACGGGCGATCTCAGCGCTGTATGGCCTGAGCGCCTCCGGGGTAGAGAATGCTCGCGTGCTGGAGCCGGGATGCGTCGCTCGGGCAATCTACTGTCCTCCACTGTCACCTGTCCGGATGCCGGCAGGAGTCGTGCACATTGGCAACAACACGTACTGGTCCATGCGGACCGGATCCATACTTGTACGCCCGGAAGCCGACACATTCGAAATGCACGTATCTGACTGGACGCCTTTTGTGCAAAAATCTCCAGCCGATGCTCACCAAAAGGAGCGCCATTGCCGCACGACGGCAGACGCTGACCTAGGCTCAATTGAATCGACGTTCGTTGCAGTCGCCGATACACTCAGGGACGCGACCTCAATCGCTGGCGTACAGCGCCCCCCCCCCCTGGAAGCGGCCCGAGCAAAGGCAAAAAAACACCCCGCCCGACCACCTGAGCGAACTTGTTCTCAGCCACTCAGTAGCCTTACTGAACATCAATGCGCTCGAGTATCGATTCGAACGCGTTGCCTACAAGGCCTCCACATCCAAGCCCCAATGGATACGAGGTCGGAACCTCTGTGCGAGTGCGCTGCCAACGGCGATCGGGCTATAGGCCTTTACAATCTTTGGTATCTAAACGCGCAGCTTCCCCGCAAAGGAGCCGCGCAGTTCATGATGCGCCACTTCGACGGGGGAGCATTCCCTTTCCGATCTGCGCATGCTAGTTCGCGACGCCTCGGCAGCTGGCGATATAGCTCCCCCACCCGGCAAGTCAATGCAACGGGTCCGCAACCTTGAACCTGCGCACAGACCTTGTTAAACAAGGTTCTGGCCGGTTTGCATGGCCAAGGGCTGCAGCGATAGGTGCGGCGGTATACCAGGCTAAATCTGCAACACGCTGACCGAGGTCTCGAACCGTCATTTCGCTGCCCCCCCCTCAAAAAAGAACCAAAACAATAAATCAAGCGGCCTTCGCAAATTTGGCCTAAAGATTGGTTTGAGGCTGTCGTTATCCTGGCAACGGAAGAGTTTCAGCAACAACATCGATATCTCCCCGTTACAGTTGGGCGGCTTAGCTGCCCGGTTTGAAGAAGCCTTTCTCTCTTGGGAGCCTAAACATGGCTGCAGTCATTAACACCAACTACCTGTCGCTGGTTGCTCAGAACAACCTCAACAAGTCCCAATCCGCCCTTGGCACTGCCATCGAGCGCCTGTCGTCGGGCCTGCGCATCAACAGCGCCAAGGACGACGCCGCCGGCATGGCCATTGCCAACCGCTTCACTGCGAACGTCAAGGGCCTGACCCAAGCCGCCCGCAACGCCAACGATGGCATCTCGCTGGCTCAGACGACGGAAGGCGCCGCTGGCGAAGTCAATACCCATCTGCAGCGCATCCGCGAACTGACCGTGCAAGCCTCGAACAGCAGCTATTCGCAAGAACAGCTGAATTCGATGCAGGATGAAATCAACCAACGCATGGCTGACATTGACCGCATTTCCCAACAAACCGACTTCAACGGCGTAAAGGTTCTGTCCGGTTCGGCCAAACCCCTGACGCTGCAAGTTGGCGCCAATGATGGCGAAACCATTACGTTGAATCTCAGCGAAATCAGCGTCAAGACGCTGGGTCTCGACGGATTCAATGTGAATGGCGGCGGCCAAATTTCCAACCGCAAGGCCAATCAGAGCGACTTGGTTGCGGCCGGCGGCACCCCCGGAGCCGGCGGTGTGTACACCGTCACCCATGCGAATGACGCAGTTAAGGCTGAAGACGCGTTTGCACGCCTGTCGGATGGCAATGTAGTAACCGTTGATCCCGACGGTGCTGGAGCAACTCCTGCCGTCGCCTATACCTACGACGCAAAGTCGGGCAACTTCACGTTCGCCAATAGCTATACCGATACGCTGGATACCGCTGCTGGCGCAAACAATACTGTCGCCAAGTTGAAAACCGCGATCGGTAGCGGCGCTCATTCTGACGTCACCATCACGCTGGGCGGCCAGAGCTACACCGGCCTGAAAATCGCCTCCGACGGCTCGATCTCCGCCAGCAATGGCGACAAGCTCTTCTTGGTCGGCGATACTACGACCGGATATACGCTCAGCGCAAACGCATCCACCGCTCCGGTGTCGCCTGGCGCCACCCTGGACAACACGCTGAACGCAGTGTTGCGCTCCGCTGGCGCCAGCGTCACTGTTGATGGCCGCAAGTTCTCGACGACGACCGCTCAAGTCGACGGCACCACCGCCGGCGTCATCGGCTACCAAGACACGATCAGCAAGGCTGATTTGCTGACCAAGGTCAAGACCAATGGTACTGCAGGCACGACCAGCATTGCTCTCGGCGACGCTATTGTGGGTGGCACGGTAAACCTGAACAACGTTGGCGCCTCCACGACCCAGTATGTTGACTCTACCGGCAAGTGGACAACCAACGCCTCTGAAACCGTCGATTACAAGGTCAACGCCGACACGGGCGAAGTCACCGTAAACACGACTGGCGACAATTTTGGTAAGACCGCCTACATTGGCTCCAACGGCCAATTGACTGTCGCAGAAAAGAGCGAAGGCAAAGCGACGAAGAATCCGCTGAGCACCCTGGACGCTGCCTTCACCAAGCTGGATAAGCTGACCGGTGAACTGGGTGCCGTGCAGAACCGTCTGGAATCGACGATCTCCAACCTGAACAACATCGTGAACAACCTGTCGTCGGCTCGCTCGCGTATTCAAGATGCGGACTACGCCACGGAAGTGTCGAACATGTCGAAGGCTCAGATCCTCCAGCAAGCTGGCACCTCGGTTCTGGCGCAAGCCAACCAAGTGCCGCAAACCGTCCTGTCGCTGCTGCGTTAATCACGCCGCAACGCCTGACGGTCGGGTAGACGTAGGGCCGCAAGGCCCTGCCCTCCCGGCGCCGCGCAAGGGCCCTCACGTCCTTGTCGCAACAAACAAGCCGGCACGCGCCGGCTTGTTTCTTTTTCCGGTCCTTGCTGTTGGGTCTCTCTCCGCTGATGGCGACTGCTCATATGGCGATTGGCAGCGTCGCAGCCTCACGGCTATTCGACAGCCTGCGCGAGGCGCGCTGCGCTCGAATCCCAATTAGCCCATTTTTTTCGGACTATTCCCCCTTTTTCCCTCCATCTGATTGCCTCATACTCGTCACCGCAGGCTTTTGTATCCATAGTTTTCACAACATGACCGCGACGCGCCCCGATCCACTCGCTACGCAGCACGACAGCACCACGGATCCAGATAACCAGGCGCCGGTGGACGAGCAGACTCGACGTCTGCGCGAAGAGAACCGCGCGCTGCGCGAATTGCTGGTTGCCCAGGCGCAAGCCGCTCCCCCTCAACAAGATCCAGGACTGCTGCGGCGGTTCGGCTGGTGGCTGATTACCGCTCCGGGAGCTGCACTCGTCGGATGGCGCAGCCTGTTGGGACGCGAGGAAGGACGGCCGATCACGAGCAAGCGCGTGGGCTACGCCACCCTGACTGTTCTCTATACGCTTGCGATCTACGGCGCGCTGGTGCTGCTGGTCGTTTCATGGAGTTCGCCGAGTACCCCGCGTTCCGATTCGACGGCGGCTGGTCCGGTGCGTATGCCGCTCGCACCACTGCCCGCTTTGGACGCCTCCTCTGGGTCGCTTCCCGTGGATCAGGCGCCGGCTACTATCGAACCCATGCCCATCCCTCCGGAATCGCCCCCGGCAGCGGCACCGCTTGAACCGGCGCTCACGCCCGAGGTTGTGCCGGAACACAGCCGCAACGAACCGCAATCGGCCTCTCCTGACCGCCAGGAGCACGCCACCGCGCCGCGCCCTGTCGAACCCGCGACGGAAGCACCGGCCTCCGCCCCGCGCTCCACCTTGCGCGTCACCGAGATTCCCGCGCAGGATCCGCTGGCTTGGATCGGCGAACTGAGAAGCGAGCTCGCGCGTTGCGCGGCGCTGGGCTTTTTTGAGCGCCCGGATTGCGCCTGGGCTGCCCGCAAGCAGTATTGCGAGCCGCATCGGGCCTGGGGCACGATCAAGGAATGTCCGAATCGGCCCTGAAGCGGCAGGCCTTCAAGCCAGAAAGAGGGAAGTGCTGAAACGGTCCCTCTGCACAGCCGCGCCGCCCTCCGAAGGCCTATCCTGCCTGCAGCTCAATCCCTACGCGCGCAGCCATGGCGCAACCAATACCGCTACTTGCACCGCGTCCATCGCAATCTGGCGCCGTGCGTCAAGCCGGCATTCACGGTCCGGAACAAAGCGCCCGGGTCTTGCAGCTTATATCCGAACGGATATAGCCATGAAAAGAAAGCGGCTGTATTGGGAAGGATCCTCCAAGAAAGACTTCAAGAAATTCCCCATCGAAGTTCAGAAGGACATGGGGGTTGCCTAGTTCGTCGTCCAGCTCGGCTGCATGCCGGTCTCGGCCAAGCCCTGGAAGGGATCTGGGCTCCAGGGTGTATGAGCTGGTGGACGATTACCTGGGCGATACCTTCCGGGCCGCCTATACCGTACGCATAGGCGACGCAGTCCATGTGCTGCATGCTTTCCAGAAAAAATCCAAGTCCGGCATCGCTACGCCACAACCAGATATCGACCTGATCGAAAAGCGCTTGAAGGCGGCGCTGGCCCGGCACGAGTCCGACGGGAGCAAGCAATGACAAGCAATCACTCTGCCCCAGGCACCGACAACGTCTTGCAGGACCTCGATTTCGAGGATGCCGAGGAACTGTCGGCCAAGGCTGCGCTTGCGCTCAAGTTCAATGAGCTGATCGACCAGCGCGGCCTGAGCCAGATAGAGGCTGCCGCGCTTACGGGCATGACACAGCCTAAGGTGTCCCAGATCCGCCGCTACAAGCTGCAGAACATCTCGCTGGAACGGCTGATGCGGGCGCTGGTGTCGCTGGATCAGCGTGTCGAGATCGTGGTCGAACCGGCGCGGCGGACGCATGCGCCCGGGATTACCGTGACGGCCTGAAGGCACGGCCGTGCGGGCCATGAAGGCTTTGCCTCGAACCGCTATCCCGGGCCATAATCTCATGCTGGCTTGAACAGCCCACTCCCCACCAGGACACCCAATGGACGCATCGATCAACAACACCGTCAACACCGCCCTGGCCCTGAAGGACGCGAATCTCATGCAGGAAGTGCAGGCCCGCGTGCTGAAGAAAGCCCTCAATGCGCAGGCGGACACGGCCTTGACGCTGATGCAGTCGCTGCCCGTGCTGGCCGTGGACGCTACGCTGGGTTCGCGCATTGATACGCACGCCTGAAGCGCGTACGCGGCAAGACTGATTCTTCGCCCCCCTCGGGCGATTTGCCATCCCGATAGCGACAGCTGCTACGCTCGCCAGACAGCGACGGCTGTTTCGCTGGCGGCTCACAGGCAGTTGGCAACTCACAAGCAATAAAAAAGCGCCGGCTTCCACATGGAGCCGGCGCTTTTTTTTGCGCAGATGAAGCGCCGCCCCCAGAGGGACGGCCCTCGCCTTACTTCTTCTTCATCGGCGGCAAGTCGGTGCAAA
>CALMPB010000501.1 GCA_937871985.1 uncultured Burkholderiaceae bacterium | reverse complement strand
TCATGGCAGTCGAATTTTCGGGCGATCCACATGGCTTCGTCGCCACGCCCTTCCTATATTCAGAGCCAAGCATTCACCCAAGGGGTTAAAGGCGGTATTGACCGAAAAATTTGATGAACTCACCATCGGGGACTTAAAGCATCGCGTCCTTATACCCACGGTAAATTATTCCAAGGGCAACGGCCAGTTCTTTAAAACCCCGCATACATCTCAGTTTTCTATGGATCACAAGCACAAGCTTGTAGACATTGGACTAGCGACCACTGCCGCACCAACATTCTTCCCTATGCACCCCATAGGGGAATATGGCATTTATGCCGACGGTGGACTCGTCGGCAACTCACCAGGCTTTTTTGGCTTACATGAAGCCCATCATGCTCTAAAAGTACCTCGCGGCAAAGGAAACGTCCGAGTCCTTTCGATTGGCACAATGACCATAGCCGCAACAAAAAGGGGAGGCACTGGTCTGAACTGGGGAATCGCCCAATGGGGATGGAAAGCCCAGATCTTCAACCTGGTTATTTCGTCACAAGAATACTCTGTTGACAGAATGCTGAAGCATATTTTGGAAGAAGATTACGTTCGAATTGACGACCTAGCCACGCCTGACCAAAGCAAAGACATCTCGGATCTTGATGTAGTCAGCCCAGCATCCATCCAAGTACTTACAAGCCGGGGAACGCTAGCCGCACAGCGTTCCCTGGGGGACGGCACGCTGACACCATTCATAAATCACACTGCCTCAGCCCCCGTGTTCTTCCACGGGTCCAACAAAACCATGGAGGATCACAATGCTTAATCTGAGCTCCCTTTTTTATTCCAACGTCGAACAGCCTACGCTGTTAGACAACATTACTCTTTCGGATCGCCGTCGCGAGACAATTCAGGAAGCCCAAGAAGCCATACGCAATCAGTTGCGCATCCAGCTACCTGTTGTAATGACTGAGCTAGGACAGCCTAGTGCAGCCGTTAAACCGCGCTTTTTCACCCAGGGATCTTGGGCATATAAAACGCTCAATGCCCCTGCCCATGACGGCCAGCAGGCAGATATCGATGATGGTGCATACCTGCCCTTGAGCTTTATGCAACAAACATCAAAACCCAGTGTTGCCAGCAAGGTTTTCTTCACTGCGGCAGAAACAGCGTTAAGGCCACTGGTTCAAGCAAGAAACTGGCAGCTGATAACCGACAAGCCAACATGTATTCGGATAGAAATAGCCAGCGACGCACATATTGATGTCCCGCTATACGCCATTCCAGACGACCAGTTTGAACAACTACGCAAGGCCGCTCTAACAACACATGGCTACCTTGCCCTCGATGAAGCTATGACCCGCGCCGAACGTGATGCATGGACGGAACTCCCCAACGACCAAGTTCTCCTTGCTCACCGTGATGATGACTGGGTCAAATCTGACCCCAGACCAATCAAACAATGGTTTTTACAAGAGGTCGAGCGCCACGGTGAGCAATTTCGTAGAGTCATTCGCTACCTGAAAGCCTTCAGGGATTGGCAATGGGTGCAAGGTGGGCCGTCTTCGATCCTTCTTATGGCTGCGGCGGCTCCCTTATTCGAATCGCGCGATCGACGTGATGACGTTGCCCTACTGGATCTGCTAGATACTTTACCCAATGCCATACGCCAAGGCGTCCTCTGCCCAACAGACTCGAATGAAGCACCGCTAACTGATCGCTTAGGCCCCGACGGAGTCGAAGACGCTGCCCGAAAGTTGGAACTGCTTGAAAAGTCACTACGAGGAGCAATTCACGCTACGTCACCAGAACAAGCTCTAGCCTGGATGCGTGAACAATTCGGACCAAGGTTTCCCAATGCTCCTGACCGTGTAAAAACAAGCTCAGCTACCGCAATGGTTCAAGCCACACCTGCCCTGGCTGTGGCAAGTCCATTGGTGGGGCGCACACAGGCTGGGTAATGACCGACTCAACGCCACTTTCCACGCTTACTCATGCCATGAAGTCGAGAGGCTTCATGTATGAGGGACGTGGATCCAACCACTGGTTGTACTTCAGCGGTTTCATCACCGCAGCAGACACGACCCTGCCTGCTCATGTAGCAGTAGACCCTTCTGGCCTGGAACTTCCCAGAATTAGTGTTAATCTCCCCCAAAGTAGGCCACGCGTTCTGGCTCATATCGGTGCGCATGGCCAAATTTGCTACGCAGCGCAGGGGAGCATTGTTCTAGATATTTTCGATATTGCTGGGCAGACGTTGGGATGTATAGGCAGGGCAACAGAGGTGCTCGACAAGGCGTTACGCGGTGAAATGGAAAAGGATTTAGAGGACGAGTTCTTTGTTTTCTGGCATGGAGAACTCTGCTTTTTGGATATTTATACCAAAGACTCCAACACTCTCGATGTCGTATTTGCCAGACACAATAAAGCAGAATCCTACATAGCTATAGTTTCCAATGATGCTTCACGCACCCAGGAAAAGCTCAAAGCAATGGCTTTTAGCGAGCAAAATTTTTTCCCGGGAGCGGCTTTTCGAGTACACACATCTGCAAAGCCCAAACCGCAGCAAGGAGCCTGGCCGCCTGCCAATGTCGCCAATTTATTGCAATGGCAAGGTCTGCTTGACCCAGCTGCGAAACGTAATATAGAAAGCCGGCTATTAAAAGCTATCTCATCCAAGAAAACGAGTGTTCTTTGCGTCATAGACTCCCCCCTTACTCAGTACGCCTTCTGGGTAAAGTTAGATGAGCCTAAAGACCACCCCCCCACTCGAAGAAAACGTGACTTAAGAGTCAAACTCTACGCCGCCCCTGTATATCCAATGAACTCAATCCGCATGGATGATAAATATATTGCTGAACGCAACTCCCCCGGAAGCCCTACCCTTGCTGGCAAGCATATCGCTGTAATTGGTTGTGGAACCATCGGTGGCTTCTTGTCTGAGCTGTTGGTAAAAGCCGGGGCCGGCTTAGAGAGCGGAGCACTAGCGCTGATTGATCCGGATATTCTGCTACCTCAGAATATCGGCAGACATCACCTTGGGCTCAACCACGCATTGCAATACAAAGCGAACGCGCTTCAAGAGGAGCTTTCCAATTCTGCCCCCACAGCCCAGATCAAAAGCCACCCGGTTCGAGCAGAGGATATCGATCTAACCCAATTTGATTTGGTGATCAATGCAACGGGAGAAGAAGCACTAGGCCATTACTTAACACGCAAATCAGTCGACACAGGGAAATTTGTCCCCACTCTGTCAGTTTGGATTGAAGGGCCAGGCATAGCTGTACGTGCATTATTGCAAGACAGTCCCACTGCGGCGTGCACTCGTTGCCTAGCTGACTCCCAACGTACACCAAGGTATCCCGTCACAAATGAACCCATACCTACGGAGCTCGCCGGACATGGGTGTGAAAGCCTGTACGTTCCATTTCCCGCACATGTATCAGTGCAAGCTGCCTGCTTAGGAATGGAGGTGGTGGCCTGTTGGCTAACAAACAAGCCTAGCCCTCGATTGCGAACGAAGATGACTCGTTCTGGATTTAGTTCTGCTACCCCAGATATCGATCCAGAACACCAGACGACATGTCCAGCATGTCATTCGTAACAGAATGGTCTACCGCTGACCAAAAGCGTCTCGTAATTTTCACGCCTGAGGTTCTTCGGATATTCGGAAACTATCGACAAACAGTCTTTTGCCAGCCAGAGGCGGGCGGCATACTTCT
>CALMPB010000500.1 GCA_937871985.1 uncultured Burkholderiaceae bacterium | reverse complement strand
GGGCTTTTTTGCGTCTAGCGGCGCAGCTCCGCCACCTTGATTGCGCGCGCTGAACAGGCTTGCACGAGTTCCGGGTCGTAGCTGGCGAACAGTACGACTCGGTTTTGGGACCAGGTTTTGAACAGTTCGGCCAGCACGGCGCAGGCCGGCGAGTCGAGCCCGTTGCTGGGGCCGTCCGCGACGACGACGGCTGGGTCGCCCAGGGAGGCGGCCGTCAGGAATACCTTGCGGCGCATGCCGGTCGACATTTGTTCGAAGCGTTTGTCCAGATGCGGCTCCAGATCCAGCCGGTGCGCCAAGCCGAGCACGGCGTCGTCCACGACCGTGTTTTTTTCCGCGGCGACGCGTTCAAGCAGTTCGCGTCCCGTCAGCATGGGAAACGCCATGCAATTGTCGGGCACGTAGGCCAGGCGGGCCTTGGCTTGTTGTGGTTCGTGGATCAATGAATGCCCGTCTATCCAGACGTCTCCTTCGTCGGGCGCGAGCGCGCCCGCGATGATGGCCAGCAAACTGGATTTGCCTGTGCTGTCTTCTTCGCACAAGGCGTAGCATCCGGGTTGGAAGGTTTGGGTCAGCCCCTGGAAGACGGGATGGTCGCCGTAGCGCTTGCCGAGATTGTCGATGCGTAACATGCGGGAAGTGTACGTGAATATGCGGGGCGGGGCTGTTACCTTGCTGATTATTACTTGTTGTCCAGGGGCGTGAGCACGAAGTCGAAGGGCGAGCGCCACTTGGTTTCGCCGTTTTCGACTTTTTCGAACGGGGCCACCAGGGTCTTCTTCACGCCGAACACGGTGTCGGAGGTGATGTAGAAGTCGTCGCCGTCGAAGGTGTGGGTGACCAGCTTCTGGTAGCCGGGGGCGGTGATGAGGAAGTGCATGTGGGCGGGACGATAGGGGTGGCGCCCCAGGGCGGCCAGCATCTGGCCTACGGGGCCGTCGTCGGGAATGGGGTAGGAAACGGGCTTGATGCCGACGAAGCTGTAATTGCCGTCCGCTTCGGTGGTGAAGATGCCGCGGTTGTTCCATTTGGGCTGGACGCCGGGCTGCTGCACGTCGTAGTAGCCCTCGGCGTTGTCCGACCACACGTCGAGCCGCGCGCCTTTTATGGGGTTGCCTTGCAGGTCGAGAATGCGGCCCTCGAACAGACAGCTTTCTCCTTTGCCGTCCAGGGTGATGTTGGCGCCCATGGGGCGCTCGGGCGCGCCGTCGACGTGGAAGGGGCCGAAAACTGTGTTTTCGGTGGCGCCGGCGGGCCGGCGGTTGTTGATGGCGTCGACCAGCATCGAGAAGCCCAGGGTGTCGCTAAGCAGGATGAATTCCTGGCGTTCCTTGCTGCATATCTGGCCCGTCCGGGTCAGGAAGTCGATGGCGAAATCCCATTCTTCCTGGGTAAGCTGGATGTCCTTGGCGAACGCGTGAAGATGCTTCACAAGCGAGGCCATGATTTCTTTCAGGCGGGGGTTGATGCCTTCGGCCATGCGGACGTTGACGGCGCTTTCGGAGTCTGCTTCGGTGAAAAACTGAGTCATGAGTGTATGCCTTTCCAGATTGGGGGTTTGTGTATTTGGTTTTCGTTGGGAGTTGTTTGTTGGGTCTCCGGGCCTTTGGGCGGACGCTGCCGCAACGGCAGGAAGTCGATGCCGGTGCGATCGCTGAACACGCCCCAAAGGCCGCGGCGGGCGAATAACATGATAGCGATGCCGATCAGGCCCAGCAAGATCAGGTAGATCGTGCCGTAGTCCGACAGGGCGCGCTGCAGGATGTAGAAAACGATGACACCCGCCACGGGCCCGGGCAATGTCCCGATTCCGCCTATCACGACAACGAAAATCACGAAGGCGGTCCAGTTGATCACGGAGAAGGCGGCTTCGGGCGTGACCCGCGTAATCTGTATGAATAGTAGCGCACCGCACAGGCCGGTGCCGAACGCCGTCGCCAGAAAGACCAGCGCCTTGAGGCGGGTGGGATCGATGCCCAGCGAGCGCGCCGCTTCGGTATTGTCGCGGATGGCCTGCAGGCCCAGCCCCAGGCGCGAGCGCAGGAATGCATAGCTGAGGCCCAGGGTGGCGATGGCCAGGATCAGGGCCAGCCAATAGGTGATGGTGTCGGCGGCGGCCGAGCTGCTGACGCCCAGCAGATGCTTCAACTCGGCCACGCCGAACATGTGATTGACGGTTCCCCTTGGCAGCGACGTGCCGGAGCCGCCGCCCAGCGCATGCCACTGGGCCAGCGACAGGCGCGCAATCTCGGCCATGGACCAGGTGCCGATGGCGAAATAGGCGCCGCTGAGCCGGAACGTGAAGAACGCCATGGGGATGGCGAACAGCATGGCGACCACGCCGGCGACGCCGATGCCGACGAGGGGATCCCAGCCCAAAAGGATGACGACCGCGAACATGGCATAGGCGCCCAGCCCGACGAATGCCTGCTGGCCCACCGACACAAGGCCGGCAAAGCCCGCCAGCAGGTTCCAGTTCATGGCCAGCACCAGCAGTGTCAGCATCATGAACAGGTCCTGCACCATCGAGCGGGAGCCGATGATGGGCACGGCAAAGAGCAAGGCGGCCAGGAGCAGCGCGATCGATGCGGCGGATCCGCGCGGCAGGCGGAAGATTTTTTTGGGAGGCATGGCTGATGGTGTTTTCGTTGACATGGCTTGTGGATCCTTGGCAGGCCCTAGTCGTTGGCGCGCGGGAACAGCCCGCGGGGGCGTATCAGAAGAATCGCCGCGAAGGCCAGGTGTCCGCTCAGGATCTGCCATTCGGGGTTGACCGCCGCGCCCAGGGTCTGGGCCAGGCCGATCACGATGCCGCCTATCAGCGTGCCCCACAAGCTTCCCAGCCCGCCGATGATGACCGCCTGGAAGGCATAGAGCAGGCGCGCCGGGCCGATCGACGGGTCGAAGTTCGCGCGGGTGCCAAGATAAAGGGCGGCGATGGTCGCCACGACCATGGCGATTCCGGTGGCGATGCAGAACACGCGCTTGGCGTGGATGCCCATCAGGCCGGCGGTGACGGCGTCGTCCGAAGTGGCCCGGAAAGCCCGGCCCAGCGCGGTGCGGTAGAAAATCTGGTTGAGCGCGAAAATGACGACGACGGCCGAGGCGAACGTCATCAGCGGCACGACTCCCACCGTGAGCGGTCCGAACGACAGCGATGCCGCTTCGATGGGGCCGGCGGCCAGCTTCTGGCTGTCGGCCGAAAAGCCTTCGAGCAGCGCGTTCTGGATGACGACCGACAGTCCGAACGTGACCAGCAGCGGAGGCAGGAGGTCGTCGTCCAGCACGCGGTTCAGCACGTGGGCCTGCAGCAGCCAGCCGGCGGCGAACATGATCGGCGCGGCGATCAGCACCGCCGCGAAGGGATTCAGCCCCAGGGATGTCGTGATGGAAAGGATGAGGAAGGCGGCCAGGACGATGAGGTCGCCGTGCGCCAGGTTGACCAGCCGCATGACGCCGAAGACAAGGCTCAGTCCCGCGGCGAAGAGGGCGTACAGCCCGCCCAGCAACAGGCCTTGCACGATGGTGTTCAGCAGAATCATGACGTCACTCCGAAGTACGCGTCGTGGATGGCTTCGCGCGAAAGCTGCGCGGGGACGCCCTGCAGGGTCACCCGCCCTTCCATCATGCAATAGACCCGGTCGGCCACGCGCAGCGCCTGCGCGATGTCCTGCTCGACGATGACGATGGAGGCGCCGGCCGCCTTGATCTTGGGCACGGCGGCGTAGATGTCGCGGATCACCCGCGGCGCCAGCCCCAGGCTGATCTCGTCGCAAAGCAGGACGTCGGGATTGGACATCAGCGCCCGGCCGATGGCCACCATCTGTTGCTGGCCGCCCGACAGCGCGGTTCCGGGGCTGCGCCGGCGCTCCTGCAGAACGGGAAAGAGCGCGTAGATCGCATCGAGCGTCCATATGCCTTTGCCGCGGCGCGCATGGGCGCCGATAAGCAGGTTCTCTTCCACGCTGAGCGAGGGAAACAGCTTGCGGCCTTCGGGCACCATGGCGACGCCGCGCATCAGCACGTCGGGCGGCGAGAGCGCGCCGATGGGCTCGCCGCGCAGGCGGATGGCGTCCGCCGGGGCTTGGACGATGCCGGAGATGGCGCGCATCAACGTGGTCTTGCCGGCGCCGTTGGCGCCGATGATGGCGACGGTTTCGCCCCGGTCGAGAGTCAGGTCCACGCCGAACAGCGCCTGGAAGTCGCCATAGAAGGCCATGAGCTGCTGTGTCTGCAGCAAGGGGGATGTGCCTGTCATGCTTCGATTCCCAGATAGATTTCGCGCACCTCGGGCGAGGCCATGACGGCGTCGGGACGGCCCAGCATGAGCACCTGGCCGAAGTTGAGCACCATCAGCCGCTGCACGACCGAGTTCAGGGCGTGCAATACATGCTCGATCCAGATGATGGCCGTGCCGTCCGCATGGATGTCCTGGATCGTGCGGATGAGTTCGCCGCACTCCGCCTCGGTCAGGCCGCCGGCTATCTCGTCGAGCAATATCAGGCTGGGCGAGGTGGCCATGGCGCGGGCCAGCTCCAGCCTTTTGCGCTTGAGCAGGGGCAGTCCCCCGGCCGGCTCGTCGAGCACGTCTTCCAGGCCAGTGCGTTTGAGGATGTCGACGCAATACCGGCCCGCGTCGCGGCCTCGCCGGCCACCGCCGAACTGGGCCGCGACGAGCAGGTTCTCGTAGACGCTGAGGCGCCCGAAAGGCTGCGGAATTTGAAACGATCGGCCTATGCCCGCGATGCTGCGCTGCATGGGAGTGTGCCGCGTCACGTCGGCGCCGTTGAACGCGATGGCGCCGCTATCGGGGCGAAGATTGCCGGCGATCAGGTTGAAGAGGGTGGATTTGCCGGCGCCGTTGGGGCCGATGATGCCCAGCGCTTCGCCCGGCGCGACCTCGAAGCTCACGTTGTCCGTGACCTTGAGCGCGCCGAACGATTTGGACACGGACTGCAGACTTAGAATAGGCATGGGAATCTCCGGACTGGCGCGGCGCACGGCCTGGCGTTCGCGCCGGCTCCGCTAGCGTAGGGTTTCGAGCGTGCCGCCCAAAGGGATGTTGGGCGCATTGCCGTTTTCGACGATCAGCAAATCGAAGCTGCCGTCGGCCTTGCGCCGCCACTGTCCGCCGACCAGGGGTGTCTTGGCGACGTTCTTGCGCGCGAAGGGCGGTACGTTGTCCTGGCCCCATTTGATGTTGCCCACCACGGTGTCGAGCGAGGTGGTGGCGATGGCCTTGGCCACTGCCTCGTGGTTGGTGGGGTCGTCCGCCCGCTTGAGCACGTCGGCGGCCAGCTCGAAAAGCGCGTGGGTGAAGCCCACCGGCTGGGTCCATTGGCGTCCGGCGGCCTTGGAGAAGCGTTCGGCCAGCGCTTCGCAGCTTTCGCCCGTCAGCGAGGAATGAAAGGGAAACTTCGGCGACCAGTACACTTCGCAGGTCAGGTTGTGGCCCAGGGGGCCGAGCGCGGCCACGCTTTCGGGGAACAGCAGGGCTTTGGCAACGGAGGCCAGCTTGGGCTTGAAGCCTTGCTGGCTGGCCTGGGTCCAGAAGGTGGTGAAGTCGGGCGGAATGGGAATGCCCGTGAAGATCTCCACCTCGTTTTGTTTGAAGGCGGCAATCTGCGCCGAAAAATCGTCGGTCAGGTTCTTATAGCGTCCCGGGTCGGTGAGCTTGTAGCCGGCCTTGCGGGCGGCGGGCGGCAAGCCGACGTCGCTGGCCCACGCATTGCCGTCGCCGTCGTTCGGCCACAAGGCTCCCAGGCTCTTGTTGCTTTCCACGCCCTTCCACATATTGAGGAATACCGACACGTTGTCTTCGAGGCCCCAGAAGAAATGGTAGACGTAGTCGAAGCTCGTCCAGGACGATGGGTCGTTGGGGTTGCCTTGCTGTCCGATGAACCACGGCTGCCAGGGGGCGACCGAGGAAATGACCGGCACTTCCTCGGCTTCGGCGATGGTGCAGACGGGGTTGGTCGTATCCGGCGTCGAGGCGACGAGAATCAAATCCACCTTGTCCCGCACGATCAGCTCGCGCGCCACGTCGGCGGCGCGGTTCGGGTTCGACTGGCTGTCCTTGACCAGCACTTCGACGTTCAGGCCTTTGGATGGAGCGGTCTTGAGGAACTGCTCGATCATGTATTTGTCGGCCTCGGAAAAGGCGCTCAAGGCGCCCGATTGCGGGCTGATATAGCCGATCTTGATGGGGCGCTTGCGGGCATAGGCCGGCAGGGCCAGGGCGCTGACCGCCGCGGCCAGGCCGGTTCCGAGTACTTGTCTTCTTGTGACCATGATGTTGTCTCCCGATTGCTGTGTGGATTTTGAGTAGGGCCTGCCAGCAGGCCGTAAGCCTTGCTTGCGGATTTACGCCATTGCCACGGCCGGAGCCGTTTGCAGATGCAGTTGCGCCATGATTTTGTCGAAGCGCCGCTGCAGCGCTTCGGGGGTCTTGGCCGTGATCGCGACATAGAAGTCCGGGCGCAGCAATGCGTATCTGGCATCGAGCTGCGCGAACCATTTGGCGTAGGTGCCCTCTATGTCGACGGCATCGCAGGGCGTGTCCGGCGCGCCGATTCTTACGGCCATGCCGTTCAGCGACGCGAATTGCCTTTGCTGGGATCCGGTCAGCGCGGCGGCGGGATCCGCATCCAGCCCGATCAGGATCCAGCCCTGGCCCACGGCCTGGTCGAAGCGGTCTTGTTTTCCGTGGGCCTGCACCAGGCCTTGCACCGACAGTTCGCCCGCGTGCGCCGATTCGCCGCACCAGATGCCGGATCCAAGCTGGCAGATGTCGGTCGGCACGGGCTTGTTGTTTCTGGCGGCCAGCTCGACTTTCATCCTGGCGTCGCGCTCGGCCGCCTGCTTTTCGTCTGAAATGCAGATGATCTTGCCCAGCTCCTGGCTGAAGTCGATGTAGTGCCTGGCATGATCCAGGCGCTCGGAGGTGTAGCTGTCGAGCACTTCCATGCCCAGCCGGCCTTCCAGGATGGCGTTCAGGCGCCAGCCCAGCGCAAAGGCGTCGCGCACGCCGGCGCACATGCCTTCGCCCGCGAAAGGGGGCATAAGATGCGCCGCGTCGCCGGCCAGGGCGCAGCGGCCTTTGTTCCAGGTTTTGGCCCAGCTGGCCTGGAAGCGATAGACCGCGCTGCGCTCCAGCGTGGCGTTGTCCGGCGTCAGGCCCCAGGGCTTGAGCAATTCCCAGGCGCGCTCGGGAGTCTGGAGCTCTTCGACCGATTCGCCCGGCAGCACCATGAATTCCCAGCGCCGGCGGCCGGGGCCGCCGGGCACGATGGTGGTCGGCCGCTTGGGGTCGCACAACTGCCATTGCGCCGGTTTCATGTTGTAGGGGCCGTGTGGAATCATGTCCAGAATCAGCCAGTCGAAGAAATAGCCTTTGTCTTCGTTCTCGATGCCCAGGCTCTTGCGCACGAGGCTGTTGGCGCCGTCGGCGCCGACCACGAACTTGGCGCGCAGGGTTCGGTTCTCGGCGACCGCTCCGGCTTCTTCGGTGTTTCGTTGCAGGGAAAGCGTGGCGCCATGGGCGTCCTGCTCGAGCGCCACACCCTGCCAGCCGCGAAGCTGCGTGACGGTGGGCAGGCCGTCGGCGATACGGGTCAGGCGTTTTTCAAGCTGAGGCTGATTGAACCAGTAGCGCACGCGCCAGCCCGATGCCGATGTGCTTTGCCAGTCGACGATCTGCAGGTTCTCGAACTTGGCGTCCTTCCAGTAGTACAGCTCGTCGTGGTAGCTGATGGCGGGGTCGTTTTCGGAGTCGATGCCCAGTGTTGCCAGGATGCGGGCGATTTCGTGGTCGTAGGTCACCGCGCGGGGACGATCGTACGCTTGCGTCCAGCGCTCGACCAGAGTGACCTGCTTGCCTTGTTTGCCCAGCAGGATGGCAAGCAGTGTGCCCACGGGGCCCGCGCCGACGATCGCGACGTCGGTTTCGGCTTCCCGGAGGGAGGTTGGATTGGATAGAGCCATGTCGGTCTCCTTCTCGAAAATCATTCTGTGTACTCCGGCGATCCGGGGCCTGCCGAACGCCTGCGCCTGCCTCCGGATTTTCCGGCTCGGACTTTTCTTGACGGGCTGCTGCGGCACGAACAGAATATAATTCTAAAATGAATGTTCGTCACATATGGATTACCCTCATATCCATCGTTGTGATGTATGTGGTGTATTTCATGCAGCGGGGCGGCGAAAGTTTCGTAGTAGACTGCGAATTGATGAATGTAGTGACCCGGATCAGATCAAATGACGAAAGAAAAAATGGAGCCGGAAGGTCGTGTAGCACGCAGGCAGCGCCGCAACCGCGAAGCGCTGATCCGCGCCGCCAGTGCTGTGATGAGCGAAAAGGGCATCGACGCCGCGACCATGCTTGAAATCGCGGAACGCGCCGACGTGGGGGCCGGGACGGTCTACAACTACTTCAAATCCAAGGATGCGCTGGCGGTGGCCGTGCTCGAAAAAATGATGCACGACCTTGCGCTGCGCATCGAAGCCACCACCGACGCCTTCGAGGATCCGGCCGAGGTCTATGCCTTCGGCATACGCACGGTTCTGGAAGCGGCCACTTCCGACATGCGCTGGAAACAGATGCTGTATCGCTCCGAAGTCATTTCCGATGCGCTGTTCCGCTGCATGGGACCGTTTGCCATACGCGACATGCGGCGCGCGGCGGATGCCGGCCGCTTCCAGATTCCGGATGCCGAGCTGGTCTGGAAGCTGACGTCGCATGCGATCTTCGGCATCAGTCTGGCCATCACATCTGGTGAGGCGCCGTCCGACTCCATGGACCAGATCGTCGAACGGCTGTTGTGCATGACCGGCATCGGCGCCGAAGCCGCGCGCGAACTGTCCACGCGCCCGCGTCCCGCGCTGAGTCCGTTCAAGGAGTAGATTGAGGGCTCCAGGAGCGTGGGCGCGCTTACCGGTCGGTTCCGATGAACTGGTTCGTATAAAGGTCCGATAGCGGGGTGGCCTTCGGGACGATCCCTTCGCTTACGTAGAAGTTCTGCACGATGGCCAGGCGCTTCTCGTCCATTTCTCCAAGTGTCTTCTGGCCGGAGTATATCTGTGTGTCGAAGGCTTTCAGCACGCGTTCCAGCCAGGCTTCCCGGCCCTTGAACTGCGGCAGGGCCTGGGCGTAGATGGCGGCTGCGCCTTTCGGGTTCTTCATGGTGTATTCCATGCCGCGAAGGGTTGCGCGCACCAGACGCTTGATGAGCTGCGGATTGTTCTTGATGGTTTCGTCCGATGCGACGATGGATTGAGCCATGCTGGGGAAGGTGTTGGCCACCGGCAAGTACCTCACGTCGCCGTGCGTGGCGTCGTAGGCATCGAAGAACCAGTCGGGCGTGGCCGTCATCGCATCCGACTTGCCGGCTGCGAACAGCTGCCATATGCCCGAGGGTCCGGCGGCCTGGATCGACAGGTCTTTTTTGCTCAGGCCGGCGATGCGCAGGGTGCCCAGCAGCGCATAGTAATTGGAGTCGCTGTAGGACATCACGGTGATCGTCTTTCCTTTGAGGTCGGCAATCGTCTTGATGGGGCCGCTTTTTCTTACCGCGATGCGCGTCAGCGCGCCGCCGCCGATCACAGCCACGGTCTTCACCGGTATGCCGTTGGGGCGCACGATGATGGTGGTGTCGCCAATCGCGCCGCCGATGTCCGCATTGCCTGCGCCCACTTGTTTCGCAACGTCCACGCCTCCCTTGGCGGTGACGAAATTGACCTTGAGATTTTCATCGGCGTAATAGCCCATTTTTTGTGCGACGAACCATGGAGCGAAAGCTGGCAGCGAGGGGGGAGCCGGAAGCAAATATGTGATTTCCTCCGGAGCGGCGTGCGCGGCCATGGTGGCGGCGAGAGCAAGGCCGGCTGCCGCCAGCTTGAGCCAAAACGAGACGAATGCTTTTTTCATAGGTGTTCTCCGTGTGAAAGCATGCAGGATTCTCAAACCCAACATCGATTTCCACAGCGACATTTGGAAATGCGAGGCTCGGCACAGTAAAGATGGAAGGCAAGAGTGGATAAAAGGCCTTAAACGGGATGTTCCAATGCGCTCATGCTTCGTTTTCGTCGAGTTGCTGCTTGGCCAGTTGGCGCATGTAGCGGCGCAGCCGGACGAGTCCGACGTCGTGTTCGTAAAGGATTTCATGTTCTGTCGCATCGGGTTCGATGTCCTCCAGCAAGTTGCGGTCTTGCTCCAGCACGGCCCAATGCCGCAGCTCCAGGCGGGTCTTGAACAGGAATTTCCACGCATTGCGTTGCCAACCCTGCACTTGGCGGCAGCGCCAGTGGCATACCGCCGCCAGCGTGGGAGAGATCGGCGTAAATGAACCCACGATGAAGAAGTGGCCTCCGGGGCCTGCCGCCTTGGCGTAGGGGATCGACAGACGTTGCCAGAAGAAGCCCGTATCGCCGAACTCCGCCCAGTCGAAATTCATGTTCTGTTGATCCACTTTCTCGAAAACGAAGCCGTCGGCTGTATCGCGGATCCGGAATTTCGCCTTCGATTCGCCCTGGTACATGGCGTGGGTTTGTTTATGCAGGAAGGTGCCATGCATGGGGTCCATGACGTTGTCCTGGATCAGGCGGTAATCGGTCTTCCACTCCGCGTAGCAAGGGAAGACTTCGTATTCGGGGGAGGCCAGTTGCTCCGGCAGAGTCAGTGGTGGAGGAAGATCCACCGGCTTGCTGTGGTTGTAGAGGAAGACGTAGCCCTGAATGTCCTTGACGTGGAAATATTCGGTGCTGCGCGAGCCTTCCAGCTTGCAGCCGGGAGAGCCGGGAACGCGGGTCGCTACGCCATCGGCGCGCACTTCAACTCCGTGATACGCACAGGCCAGCGTGTCGCCCAGTACGATGCCGTGCGAAAGCGGAGCGCCCCGGTGAGGGCATCGGTCGTGCAGGCAATGCAGCGTGCCGGCGTTGTCGCGCCACAGCACGAGCCTGCGGCCAAGCCGGCGCAAGCTCACGGGTTTTTCGGCAATGAAGGTCGTTGGGCAGATTGGATACCAACGATCTTTGATTCCGTCGCGCAGATAGTCGTCGATTTTTTGATTTTCCATGGCAACCTCAGATTTCAGCGAGACGGGCGAGCTCGGCTTCAAGCAGCGGCGCCGTCCATTCAGTTTCATGTTGCGGGCGAGGGCCGCCCTGATTCAAGGCTGTCGCAAGTTCTTCCAGGCTGCAGGCGCCTCGGGAGAAAGCGCTCTCCAGCGCAGTCGCCAGCAATTCCTCGTAGGCGGTGGGCTCGCGGTGCGGGGTCTGGCGGGGCTCCAGGTATTGGGTCGTCATGTTCATTGGCCTCCGGCAAGCACGCGCGCCTTGATGCGCTCTCTTACGGGAAGGAAGTCGTACGACGGGTGCACGTCGACGGTAAACACGCCCCAGGCGCGCCGTTCCAGCTCGACGTTGACTTCCGCGACGCGGTCGCCGGGCACTTCGAGGATGCAGATCTGGGCAAAGCCCATCACGACTTCCCAGGCGACGATCTTAACCCCTTCCGGCGGAAAGTCGAACCACCAGTTGGATGCCTTGAGCCGGCTTTGGACGTCGTCAAGGACGAGGCAGGCGTGGTGCTTCAGGATCAGCGTTAGACGTACGGGTGGCGCCTGATCGGAGTCGTGGATGATAGGTGTGCTCATGATGATGTCCTAGGGAAGGTTCAGCGGGATAGATGCGGCCCGATCTCGCTGATCGAACGCAGGTGGTGCATGTCCAATTGATCGAGTAGTTCTGTCTGGAGACGGCGCGGCAGGCTCCAGCCTCGGTAGATGAAACTGGTCAGGACATCGGCGGAGCTGGCGCCGGCGGCGAGTACGTGGAAGACGTCTTCGCCCGTCGAAATGCCGCCGTTGGCCCTGATGGCGACGCGGCCCTTGGTGGCATGGGCGAGATCCTTGACGGTTTCGAGCGTTTTTTCGAACGCCATTCGTCCGCTGGACTGTCCGTAGCCCAGTGAGAGTCGATCGGTGGGCACGCGCTCGGTACCGGGCAAACTGATGCCGTCCACCTCATAATGGGCGGCGATCTCGGCCAGCTCCAGGCGATTCTGCCGTTCCGCTTCATTGTTATAGGGCAGCAGCTTGACGAACAGAGGCTTGCGATGTTGCCTCGATACCTGGGCCAGCAAGTTTTCCAGTGCTGCCTTGGTATTGAATTCGCCGTTGTCGTCCCGATTGTTCGGGCATTGCGTGCCGATCTCGACAGCGTGGACATAGGGCTCCACTTTCGCCAGCACGGCACCATAGGTTTCGACATCCGGGCAATCGATATTGGCGATGACCGGGGGCATGCCCGCCGCTTTTCGGCTCCATTGTTCGAGCCTGGGCAGGATGCGTTGCAGGCCGTCGCTGGGCAAACCGTAGCAATTGAGCAGGGATTCCTGCTCTTTGAGCCTCAGCAGGCGAGGTTTGGGGTTGCCGGCGCGCGGCTTGGGCAGGATCGATCCCACCAACATGTAGCCGAACCCCAATTGCGACAGGCCCGCCAGCGCTTCGGCGTTCTTGTCGAAGCCGGCGGACAATCCTATCGGGTTGCCGATCGACAATCCGCCAATTCGGCACTCCAGACGAGGCGACGACGTGTGGGGCGCTCCCAGTATCCGCCAGGGGGCCTGTGTCTTGAGTACGTTCCTGGCAAGGTTGTGGGCTGTTTCCGGCGGCAGCCGGAATAGCAAGGGACGGGCGATGCGGTCGTAAAACATGTGTCTTGTTCCTTGGCTTATTTGATCGTTCAAATTAGTGGGGGCTGCCAGTTCGCGCGAGTGTGGGTTCGTTTCAGTCTTGTGCGAGGAAAAGGGCGTACGACGGCTAGGTCGATGATTTTCATTTGAGCTCCATCATTGTATTTTCTATTTTGATCAAACAAAATATATCGCATAATAGGGATATACCCTGATTCATCCCCTCTTATATCCATCCGTGGCGATTGAGGAATTCTTCTTTTTCCGGGGCTGAAACTTTTTGGCAAGAGAGCCGTTTCCGATCAATATTAAAATCCATATTGATCGGTCAAAATAATTGAAGGAACGTCATGGATACATATAAGGTGACGCATGCCGCATTGTTTGTTTTCATTGATGCAAGGGTTCGAGCGCTTGCATGCCGGTTCGGCGGGCGGCTGCAGGTGCGTGCCTTACAATTTTGCGATGCCGTTGCTTGTCACGGAGTGCATGAATCCGGAGGATGCTGAATACATGGTTTCAAAATTGGCAAAAACTTTGCAGGACGCAGATCCGTTGCCCGCGTGTCCATGGATGGAGCTGTCCGATAACGGGGCCAAGCTGGAGGTCTACGATTTTCCGACGACGATGATGACGTTGGTCGGCGGGGTATTGCGACGTTCGATCACGATTCCTTATGTCGAGATAGAAGGCCTGACCCTCCCCGAGTGGAAGGTGCTTTCCGTTCTGGAGCCGGGCGTTATCATGTCTTTCGCCGAAATCGAGGCGCTGTCCAGCACGGATAAGGCGTTGGTGAGCCGCACTCTGAGGCGGCTCGAAGAGCGGGGCCTGGTGATGATCAGGGATAGGGGCAATGTCGGTCGCAAGAAACTCACCAGCATGATTACCGGCAAGGGAACCGAGTCCGTGAATCGCGTCTTGGACACGGCCAGGCAAAAACAGGCGGAGCTTTTGCGCATGTTGGGCGATGAAGAGCGGAAGGCTTTGTATCGCGCGTTGCAGATTTGGCATAAAGCCTACACGGGAGCCTATACTCCTCGCGCAAATTCGCATGACCGGCCAGAGTGAGTGTTTACCATGTGCGCGCACGGCAAATGCCGCGCGGCTAGTGCAGCATATGGTTGTACGGGTCGAGCGGCGGGGGAAGCTGCTTGTGCCCCAGCAGGGCCAGCATTTCCCGCTCGATGGTGCGCGTCATGGCGTGTAAGGGCAGGGCGTTGGGCTCGAGGCTGAAGGGGTCTTCAAGCTGGTGACCCAGCGCGTCCAGGCCGAAGAAGGTGTAGGCGACGAGCAGCACGGGCAGCAGCGTCCACCAGTCCAGCGATCCGGCCAGGGCGAACGGCAGGGTCAGGCAGAAGATAATGGCGGTTCGGTGCAGCAGAAGGGAGTACGAGAACGGCACGGGGGTGGATGCGATGCGTTCGCAGCCTCCCTGGGCGTTGGCAAGAATGGCAAGCTGCTGATCGAGCACCGAATAATGGATGGCTTCGACCTTCTTGTCGTGCATCAGCTTCAGGCAGTATTTTCCGATCTGGTCGAGCACCCTGTTGGTGGCGTTGGGCTCGTTCGGGGCCAGGCTGATGTCGCACCACGGCTCGATGGCTTCGGACTCGCTTGCGCCGCGCAGCCGGGCCGCCAGCCCCGCCGAGAAGCCGCATAGGCCGCGCAAAAGGTAGCTCTTGTCTTCAGGGGGCAGCATGGCGGCCTGGCGCGCGAACGACCGGCTGGCAATGATGATGTCCCCCCAAAGCTTTCTGCCTTCCCACCAGCGTGCGTAGCAGGCATTGTTGCGAAAGCTCATGAAAACCGAGAGCGCGATGCCGATGAGCGTGAAGGGAATGGCGCTGATCCGCGCAAAGATTCCCGGGTGTTCCTGCGCGGCGAAGATTGCGATGACGCTGACGATGGCAATCAGGACGAGGCGGCCTGTGATCCTTGGCAGAATCGAGCCATTGATCGTCAAGAGAATGTCCTTGATGCTGGGCTGCGAGCGTACGATCATTTTCTTTGCGCTTATTCAGGCCGGTTCGAAGCGGCGGAATGCTGGTAGTTTACTCGACGCCCGCGCCTTATTCCGGGCTTCTTTAAAGGGCGCGCATTTCAGCCGGCCAAAGACAATAAGAAGTCCAGGGAATGCTGTCAATAGAGTTCTACCCCAGTTTGTTGAGTAGACTGAACGATGTGCCGAAAAACACCGAAAAGGGGGGTGAAATTTATAGATCGAGCTTACGAAATACGTTACGCTTTTCTCGGTTGCGCGGGGATCAGTTCAGGCCTTTACCTTAAAACACATAATTCATGGCCTGTCGATAATGTCAATAAAGTTGTTACCCACGCCCATTGGGCTGCAGTTTTTGAAGGAGATAAAATGAAATTAACGTCCTTTCTGGAACGAAGCCGTACGGTAGCAGGACCTGGTTTTAGCCGATGGATGGTGCCGCCCGCGGCGCTTTGTGTGCATCTTTGCATCGGCCAGGCCTACGCATACAGTGTTTTCAACCTGCCGATGACCCGACTGATCGGCATCAACGAGTCAGCCCCGGACGACTGGAAGCTGACTCAGCTTGGCTGGATTTTTTCGCTGGCCATCTTTTTCCTGGGGGTTTCCTCGGCGGTGTTCGGGCGCTGGGTCGAAGAGGGCGGCCCGCGCAAGGCCATGTTCACGGCGGCATGCTGCTGGGCCGGAGGGTTCTTCATTTCGGCCATCGGCGTTTCCATACACCAGCTATGGCTGCTGTACCTGGGCTACGGGGTGCTGGGGGGAATAGCGCTCGGCATCGGCTACATCTCGCCGGTCTCCACGCTTATCAAATGGTTCCCGGACAGGCCGGGCATGGCGACGGGCATGGCCATCATGGGTTTCGGCGGCGGGGCTTTCATTGCTTCGCCGCTTTCGGTATGGCTGATGGGGAACTTCACTACCAGCACGCATATCGGCGTAATGGAAACCTTCGTCGTCCTGGGCGTGGTCTACTTCATTTTCATGATCATCGGGTCCATCATCGTGAGGGTGCCGCCTCCGGACTGGAAGCCCGAAGGCTATGTCGCGCCCGTGCAGGCGACCAAGATGATCACCCGCAACAATGTCTATGTGTACGACGCCCTGAAAACGCCCCAGTTCTGGCTGATCTGGATTGTATTGTGCGTCAATACCACTGCCGGCATCGGCGTTCTGGGGCAGGCCTCGGCCATGAGCCAGGAGATGTTCCCAGGGCGCATCACGCCTATCGCGGCGGCGGGCCTTGTGGGGCTCATGAGTCTGTTCAATATGGGCGGCCGGTTCGCCTGGGCCTCGGTGTCGGACTTCATCGGCCGCAAGAACACCTACTTTGTGTTCATGGTCCTCGGCCTGCTTCTGTACTGCGCCATTCCGCATACCGGCACGGTCGGCAGCATTACGCTTTTCGTCGTGTGCTTCTGCCTCATCATCAGCATGTACGGCGGGGGTTTCTCGACCGTGCCGGCTTATCTGCGGGACATGTTCGGCACGCAGTACGTGGGCGCCATTCATGGCATGCTGCTCACCGCCTGGTCGGCCGCGGGTATTTTCGGCCCGGTCATGGTCAACTACATCCGGGCCTACAACATTGCGCACGATGTACCCAAGGCGCAGGCCTACAACACCACCATGTACATCATGGCCGGGCTGTTCGTGCTTGGGTTCATCTGCAATCTCTTCGTGAAGGCGGTTCACAGCCGCTACCACATGAAGGGCGAAAACGAGATGCCGGTCGTAACGGGTAGAACCGCCAGCGACGCGGCTGGCGCTTAACGGAGGCGGACCATGGAAAATACCAATTACAAACGCACGACGACCCTGCAGCTTGTGCTGGCATGGGGGCTTGTTGGCATACCCCTGGTGTTCGGTGTTCTGAAAACGCTGGCCAATGCCATGAAGCTGTTCCAGTAAGCCAAAGCGGCTTGCCGGCGGTTTGAATACGGGGCGGGCAACCGCCCCGTATTCGTTTCCGTCTGCGCTACGCCTGGCCGCTCGCCTGGGGAATGGCCTTGTCCAGATCCGCGCCCAGTATGTCCAGGGCCAGTTGATCGAGCTGGCGCAGCGTCCAGTCGAGGACTTCCGCCTGGGTAAGGGTTTTGTCCGTCAGCCAGCCTGCGACCAATTGGTCGTGAAAGGCGATCCACGCGCGCAGGCATACCCGCATTTTCTCGGTCGGGCTGGCAATGCCAAGCACTTCGAACAATTTGTCTATGGCCCGCTGCCGGGAGGCTTCCCAGATTTGCGTGATCGTGCCGCTGACGCTGGTGTTGAGCGAGCGGGCGCGGAACAGCGCATCGCCTTCGCGCAGCTTGATGGCCCTCATGTGCGCTCGCAGGAACGAGGCGATCTGAAGCCTTGCGGTTTTGCCGCGAAAAGCATGCAGTTGCGCGGCGTCCATGCTTTGGGCTGCCGTGCGCGAGACGTCGGCGTAGAGCTCTTCCATGGAGCCGAAGTGGTGGAACAGCAGGCCGTGCGCGACGCCGGCTTGTTTGGCGATTTCGGCGGCGGACACCTCTGGAAACCCGCGCTTGGCGAACAGGCTTTCGGCGGCATCGAGAATGCGCTGCTTGCCCGACGGGGCTTTGGGCGCCTTTCTTGCGGCTTTGCGGAGGGAGATGTCTGCGGACTGGTTCATGCGCAGATCATAGCCGAAAAACAGGCATCGCCCGCAACGGCGAACAAGGGAAAACCACTATCATCGATTTCCGTTTATTGAATTATTATTGACTATAAGTCAGCTATTTTCTACGCCTGTCCGTGATGGGAAAGTATCGGAACATAACGGTTAAATATGCTTTTCATTTAAAGCATGAAGGCGTATGAAAATTCATTCCTGGCTGTATTTTTTTGAAATAAACTGACTATTAGTCAATATTTTGCAGGAAATTCCATGGCTCCATCTTCATGTTCCGCTGGAAGCGACTCATTCGAGGTGATCGTCGTTGGCGGAGGGCCTTGCGGCCTGGCCGCCGCGATCGCCCTTGGGCGCTGCGGCGTCAAGACGCTTCTTGTCGAGAAGCATCCTTCGACTTCCTTCCATCCGCGCGGCCACGTCGTCAGCGCTCGCACAATGGAAATTCTTCGAACCTGGGGGCAGGAAGAGGCTGTGCGCATCCGGGCCGTCCCCCATGATCGCAACCAGGGAGTCGCGTTCGTGCGATCCGTTGCCGGCGAGATGATCGGCGACATCCGCACGTATTCGGACAAACTGCGCAACCGATTGTTCGACACCTACGGCCCCAGCGCCAAGACCTCGTGCCCTCAGGACGTGCTGGAGCCCATATTGCGCCGCGCGGCGGAATCCCTGCCGTCCGTCAGCGTGCAATTCGGCACCCGGCTCGATGCACTCGAGCAGGACGCTGACGGTGTCCGGGCCTGTATCACCGACTGCGATGGCCAGAGCCGGGCGGTGCGCGCGCAGTATGCAATCGCCGCCGACGGCGCAAGGGGGGCGTTGCGGCAAGCCCTGGGCATCGAGCTTGCGGGTGACGGGCCGATGGGCAATCAAATCGGCGTGTACTTCGAGGCCGATCTTTGGCCATGGGTGAAAGACAAGCCCAATTTGCTGTGGTGGATCTATAACGACACTACGGTTGGCGTGCTCATTGCCCTGGACGGGCGATATCGCTGGACCTACAACTTTTGCTACGACCCTGGGAAGCATCGTCCCGAGGACTTCACCCGGGAACGCTGCGCGCAAATCGTCAAGGCGGTCGTGGGCGTCGAGCAGCTCGAGCCGCGTGTGCGCGATGTGCGCGTCTGGCGCATGCAGGCGCGGGTTTCCGAAAGCCTGCGCGCCGGCCGGGTGTTCCTGGCCGGCGATGCCGCGCACCCATTGCCGCCCACCGGCGGCCAGGGCATGAACACCGCCGTGGGCGATGTGCACAATCTGTGCTGGAAGCTGGCCCTCGTCATCCAGGGAAAGGCCGGCGACGGCTTGCTCGACAGCTACGAGCAAGAGCGATTGCCGGTCATCCGGTTCAATGTCGAGCAAAGCGTACGCAACGCCCGCAAGATGGAGGCGGCGGGTTTGGGAGGCATCATGCGCACGCCCGAGGACTTCCGCGAAGAAGACATCTCCCGCATGCGCCAGGCCATTCCGCTGCAGCGCGAGCACTTCGAATATCACGGACAAACCTTCGGGTATGTATACCGCTCCGGGCTGATTTTCGATGAAGGAGCGGATCCCCCGCCCTGCGAAGTGAATACCTATACCCCCACCGCCGCTCCCGGCGCCCGGGCGCCGCATTGCTGGCTGCGATGGCGCGACGGCGCTTCGCTGTCCACCATCGATCTTTTCAAGGATCTGAGATTCACGCTGTTGGCGGGACGCCTTGGGCATGCGTGGCTGCCGGCCTTCCGCAAAGCGGCCGTCGGCGCCGGACTCGAGGGCGGCGCCTTCCGGGTCGGGCCCGATGGCGACCTGGTCGATAACCAGGGGGCGTTTCACGAGTTGTACGAAATCAGTCCCGAAGGGGCCGTTCTGGTTCGGCCCGACGGCCATGTGGCATGGCGTTCGCCGGGTGCGGCCGACGACCCCGGCGAGGTGTTGCAGCGGGTTGTCCGGGCCATCGTCACCGGCTCGAAAGAGGACGTTCTTGAAACCGTATAAAACCGTTTTCCGCAAGGAGCAGCAACGCATGAACACGAACCCGCAAAACGCCCGGCCGCCGCGGCGCCTGGCGCACATCGCCCTTAGAACCAATCAGCTTGAACGGATGGTCGCCTGGTATGGCCGCGTGCTTGGCACGCGTATCGCCTACGGTTCCGACAAGGTGGCGTTCCTGACCTATGACGAAGAGCATCACCGCATCGCCCTGCTGGCCATGGACGACTACCCGGCCCGGCCCGAGCAGAGCACGGTCGGCCACGTTCACACGGCGTTTGCCTACGATTCGCTCGACGAGCTCATGGGCACGTATGTGCGGCTCAAGGCCGAGAACATCCTGCCGCGCCGCTCCATCCATCACGGCCCCACGGTGTCCCTGTACTACGCCGACCCCGACGGCAACCAGATCGAGCTCCAGGTGGACAGCTTTCCCGACGCGGAATCCGCCAACGCCTGGATGCACAGCGAAGCATTCAACCGCAACCCCATAGGCATCGAGTTCGATCCCGAGACCATGCTCGTGCGGATGCGTTCGGGCGAGCCCGAGGCGGCTCTCTTGCGCCGTCCCGACAGCGTATAGCGATTCTTTGTCCGGCATGGACGGCATTCTTGACGCTGTTGTCCTGGATGGCTGGAAGGCGATTTGCCAGGCGGGAGGCGCTGCGCGATCATAGGGGGCGAGTTTTTCCCTTATTCCGCCTGGATACCATCGTGACCTTCGAAAATGAGCCGTTTGAAGCCTATGTGAGCGCCATCCGCGCCTGCAGGGTTTGCCGTGACCAGCCTCGCTATGGCAAGCCGCTGGATCACGAGCCCAGGCCGGTCCTCCAGGTTTCGGAGACGGCCCGCATCTGTATTGCCAGCCAGGCACCGGGTGCCCGGGTGCATGCCAGCGGCCGTCCGTTCAGCGATGCCTCGGGGGTTCGCTTGCGGGAATGGATG
>CALMPB010000499.1 GCA_937871985.1 uncultured Burkholderiaceae bacterium | reverse complement strand
GATGAACCATGCAGGTAAACCCATAAGGCGGCAACCACTTCGCCAGCGCATCGGCCTCCAAAAAAGCCCGATAAACCCGCTCGGGCGGCGAGTTCAGGACGCGGTGGAGAGTAACGGTTCCTGTAGTCATGGTGAGTAGCCTCGCGGTAGAAGAGTGGCTGAGGATCCTTCTATGATCCTCGGTTGCAAGTCCAGACTGACGCGGTAAAAACGATTATGTGACTGGGTGCCAAAACCTTGGTTTTACTGTTCAGTTTTTACCATTTCAGGCGAGCTTTTGATATGGATAGCCTGATAAAGCAGCTAATGTCTCGATAGTGGCACTGTATTGACTTAGAGCGGCCAGTTGGGTTTTCCGAGTAAGAGCTACCTGGTTAAGTTAAATCAAGATGATGGATTTGCGCAGTTGCTGCTTTCGATCCATGGCAGATCTCCGCTTGGGTGTGACTGCAGCTGCTTCGCATCGGTAGTGGCCTAGTTCGGTGGTTGTTAGAATGGGCACTGAAGGACTCGAGACGCTGACGGCGACCGCATATTGCGAGTAAGCTACGAAAGAGGCCTTGATTGCCCGGCACCTAGGCCCGTGCCGCCCGCGGGAACCAGAACATCATGCAGACCCTACACTTATTGCTACGGCCAGTCCTTGTCGCTGCCGCGTGCGCGTCGATTTCCGCGTGCGCGAATAACTCTCCCCAGCAAACCGATCTGGCCTATCGATCTCGGCCGGCTTACTCGACGCAGAATACGAATAGCACCCCCGGCTCCTTGGGCCAGCGCTTGACCATACAGGCAGGCGAAGGGGAAAAGTTGAATCTTCCATGGTTCGTTCGAGATACACGGGACTGGATTAACAGCAATTAATCTTCACTTGCCGTCACACCACCGAATCATGTCACGCAGCCTCCAGCGGCCCAGCCGCCGTGCGAGCAAAGAGGTCGCCACAAGTTGCCGCGACATAAATCGAAGCTGCCCAGTGACAATTGATCATTTGTTGCTATATGTATCATTAGATGCTAAAAATATCTAATGCCGAATATTGGATCATTGTGTGGCCGAGCCACTAGCGGAAGTGAGATGTGTTCAGAACAAAGTACCTCGGCGTAGATCGCTATCACGCTTGGGCTCTACGTTGCAAAATGGCTGAGGCCTCGCATCAGACCTGTCCTTGGCGAGCCAACCTTGGAACATGTGGCATTCCTCGCATATGAGGCGTTCCCACGAAGTCTTCGCTAGCAGCGTTACTGAGCAAGGGCTGAGCACCAATTAAATCTCCTTGTCGCAACACGCGCCGCCAAAGATCAAAGAACGCTCATCGCATTGAAATTTTCGAACTATCAGTCTGGCCAATAGTGGAATAGCAGTAACAAAGAGGAAACAACAATGGACTGGGCACAACTATTGTCAACTAAGCGTCTCGGACGCCCCGTCAAGCGCGGCGAAGCTCTTCCATTAAGAACTGAGTTCACTCGCGACTACGACCGAATTATCTTCAGCTCGGCTTTTCGTCGGTTACAAGACAAGACGCAAGTATTTCCACTTGCGAAGAGTGATTATGTTCGGACGCGGCTTACTCACAGCCTGGAGGTCGCCAGCGTGGGGCGCTCACTTGGTATGCTCGCTGCTGAGGTGATCGTACGAAAGGAGCCTGCAGTAGATAAGTTGGCTAATCCGTATGACGTGGGAGTAATCGTAGCGACCGCGTGTCTTGCGCACGACATTGGCAACCCTCCTTTCGGTCACGCTGGCGAGTCAGCAATACAAGAATGGTTCGAGACTAGTGATATCCTAAATGACCTCAATGAGTTGGAGCGTTTGGATCTTCTAAAGTTCGAGGGTAATGCGCAAGGCTTTCGAACGTTGTGTACATTGCAATATGCACCTCAGCGTGGAGGTTTACAGCTTACCTCTGCGATACTTGGCGCATTCACAAAGTACCCGCGAGCGTCTGCGGTGGATACTTCTCAGATGCACGGTATCAGCGGGAAGAAGTTTGGTTTTATGCAGAGTGAATCAGATCTTTTTCGAGAATTGGCCGAGGAGTTGGGTTTAGTGCGCAAGCCTGGCATGGCTGACGCTTGGCATCGACATCCTTTAGCGTTTCTGGTAGAAGCGGCCGACGACATTTGCTATCACGTCATGGACGTTGAGGATGGTTATAAGGCGGGATTTCTATCGTTCGATGAGATAGCAGAGCTGTACCGTCCCTGGTTCTCCGAGCCGCGTTGGGAGTATGGACTACAGATAGAAGATATTGGTCGTCGCGTTGAGTATTTTCGCGCTTTAACGGTGAACGAAATGATCAACAATGTCGTGCAAGCCTTTGAGGACAACTACGATGGTTTGATGGATGGGACCTTCGACGAAGAACTCACAGCAAGCATCCCTTTGAGCAAAGAATTCAAAGCGTTCAAAGATCTTGCAAAGCTTAAGGTGTACACCGCGAGGCCTGTTATAGAAATTGAAGCTTGTGGTTTCGAGGTTATCGCAGGGCTGCTAGAGTCATTTTTCGGCGCCATCGATATCAAGGCAAAGAGTCTTGGCAAGGGAATAGCTAAAGCTCAAACTCTTCTCGGTTTAATGTCAAGAAATGGCGAGGATCTAATGCAACTCTCTTATTACGGCCGGATACTTCTCGCTACCGATTTTGTGTCGGGCATGACCGATTCGTTTGCAGTAGATCTATACCAGCGAGTTCGTGGGATCTCGCTGCCATGACGTAAGTAAGATCGCGATCACTGTAATGGTTCAATCAACAGCATGAGTCTCAAGCGTCCGGTTTGGGCCGAAAGCGGTCGTTTGCAAATGCCTGCTTTCGACCCAAAGCTACTGTACTAGCCCATGCCGCCAGACGGCCTTATCTGGTTACAGGAGGGGAAATGCCATCAAGAGCAAAAAAGCAGAACACCGAGCGGATACACAAAATCCTGAACATTTTGCGCCAAAGAGGCGGCGCGACGATGCAGGACCTCATGGATGTACTCGAGGTCTCGATGTCCACGATCAAGCGCGATATCGACGTGCTGCGTGACCGTATTGGCTGTCCCATTGAATTTGACCGCGACATCAACAAATGGGTAGTCCGCGATCTCCCCGGTGGGAAGCGGTTTGAACTGCCAGGACTGTGGTTCAACGCAAGCGAGCTCTACGCGCTTCTGGCGATGCAGCATCTGGTGAGCGGCGTCCAACCTGGACTGCTAGAGTCTCACCTCCAGCCGCTGAAGCAGAAGATTGAAAGTCTGCTGGGCGAATCTTCGGCCGCCGCAAAGGACATCAAGCAGCGCGTCAAGCTCATCCATTTCGCGGGTCGACGCGTTGACGTGAAAAATTTCGAACTATTGACCCAGGCTGTACTGGAGCGCAAGCGAGTCGTCATGCGCTACTTCAACCGAGACAAGAACGAGGAAACCCGGCGCGAGGTGTCACCGATCCGACTAGTTCACTACCGAGAAAATTGGTTGCTGGACGCACGGTGCCACCTACGAAATGAACTGCGCATCTTTGCTCTGGACGCGATTCAGGAAGTGCAACTGACAGAGAAGTCGACCATTGAGATGAGCCAGCAAGAACTGGACGAGCACTTCCAGAGCGGGTACGGCATCTATGCGGGCAAGGCCGACAAGCGCGCCATTCTGAAGTTCAGCAAAGCACGAGCCCTCTACATCTCGCTCGAGCGCTGGCACTCGGAGCAAACCAGCAAGTGGCTAGCTGACGGCAGCTACCAACTCGAAGTCCCGTATTCCAAGGACCAGGAACTAGTCACAGACGTGCTGAGGTATGGTGCCGATGTAGAAGTGCTAGCTCCACCAGAGCTTCGTCAGCGCGTTGCGCAACAGTTGCGCAACGCAGCAAAACAGTACTCATAAGCTGAGATCTTATCCAGGTCATTCCGTGATCTAGCGACCTGTCAGAATTCCTTACATGCCCGCTGCTGTAAGTGGGTATGGAGTTAGAAATGCAAATCAATTTTGCGCATCTTCGGCAGCCCGCTGTCAGCGGTGGATGGGTCAACTTCGCGGTCTTCGATGCACGGTCGAGCAGTGGCACCACGAGCGCAAATAGCGTGCTCCTGGAGCAACTGACTGCCCGGGCCCGGGGGAACCAACTGCGGATCGACCAATCTGCTCTGGCGTTTAGCGTCAACGGCCGCATCCAGTTCTTCGGCAACAAGCACCTTGTGGAGTTCCTCTCCCGCAACGGCTTGCCGCGCTGGACCCACACTCTCACCGTTTAAGGAGTCCTATTATGGCTAAGAACCCACCTACTGGCGACAACGCCCGTCGCGGCGCAGTCCGCGACCGGTCACAGACCTACAATCCTGTCACCGAGACCTGGACGAAGCGCGATACAGACAGCGGCCGGTTTATGGACCAGAAGAAGGACGGAACGCCCTTCAAGGGCGTGCGTAAAGAACGTGGCAAGTAGACCGGCTGCTTGAGTGGGCTGGGCACCTTGGCAACCTCAGCCGCCGCGACTCAACAACTCTAGACCGCAGGCTTTCCAGCTTGCGGGATCAAGCTCGGTCGTGCAGCGGCATGTTCCTGCTTGGTCCAGTGCCTTCCCGATTTTGAAGGCGAGATTGCGACTGATTTTTCAGGAGATCTATTATGGCCGACCGCCTAGTTACCTGTATCACCAAGCCCCATGTCAACAGTCCCCACGAGCCGCCACGCACTTAGGCAACACCGCCGAGCCCTGGTATTTGACTCGGGCTCCGGTCGTCGCTGACATCGACAGCGGTATCGACACCTGTTTCGTCAGGGATCCGTGAAACGGTAAGCGTATACCGACGTCCGGGTGATCCGTGAGGCTGGGGAAGGCCTCCTACCCGTGTATCGTAGCTGACGGCCGCTTCACCGACAACCTGCTGCTGTTGAACTGGTGTCCCATCCGCTAAGAGTTCGGCGCTGCTGAAGTGGCGCATTGACGCCCTCTGGGTGGCGGCGCATCCCCGTAACATAATGATTCCAAAAGGAAAGAATCATGCAGAACCGAGACTCGGGGCGCCTTTATTCTGCGACTGATCTAGTCAATTTCCTCGAGTGCGAGCATGTCACGTCACTCGATCTGCAGAATCTGCAGAGCCCGCTACCGCGGGCTGAGGTGGATGAATCGACCCAGCTCATACAGCAGAAGGGCTATGAGCATGAGGAGGCGTACGTCCAGCACCTGCGTGATCAGGGCCTGTCGGTGGTCGATATCGCCGAGGGCAATGAAAGCTTTCCGGCAAAGGTGGCCGCCACCCTCGAAGCTATGCACGCCGGCGTCGATGTCGTCTTTCAAGCCACGCTGCTGCAGGACAATTTGGCGGGCTTTGCTGACTTTCTCGTTAAGGTTGACAGGCCGTCCTCCCTGGGCAACTACAGCTACGAGGTTTCGGACACCAAACTGTCGCGCACGCCTAAGGCCAAGTTCCTGGTGCAGCTGTCGTTCTATTCAAAGCTGCTGACCGTCGTACAGGGCTTCGCGCCGGTGTCGATGCACATCGTCCTCGGGGACCGCTCACGCAGGACCTACCGGTGTGCCGACTATGCTCACTACTTCGAAGCGTTGCTGGAGCGATTTCTGGCCCGCATGGGCGAGGAAGGAAAGGCCACCTATCCAGAGCCTTGCAGCTACTGTGATCTTTGCCGTTGGAATCATCTGTGCAAGCAGCAATGGCTGGATGACGATCACCTCAGCCAGGTCGCCAACATCACACGCAGCCAGATATTGAAGCTTAAAGGCGCCGGCATAGACACCATGGCCAAGTTGGCTGTGCTGTCTCCGGAGGTCGCGGTAAGCAAGCTCCAAGTTGGCACGCTGAAAAAGTTGCGGCATCAGGCATTTCTGCAGGCCGAGGCCCGACGCACGGGCGAGCGCATTGTCGAATTGCTGCCTCAGGAACCAGGTCGAGGCCTCCTTAGGATACCCGAGCCGACCGCTGGGGACATGTTCTTCGACATGGAGGGCGATCCGCTCGAGGAGGGTGGGCTGGAATACCTGTTTGGCCTGTATTTCTCCGAAGGTGGCCAGTGGGGTTTCAAGGGCTTCTGGGCCCACAGTCGCCAGGAAGAATGTATCGCGTTCGAGGCGTTCGTCGACTTCGTTGTGGCCCGTCTGAAAGCCTATCCAGGCGCTCACGTCTATCACTATGCGAAATACGAGGAGACCGCTCTCAAGAAGTTGATGACACTGCACGCCACGCGCGAGGCTGAGGTTGACAACTGGCTGCGCCACGGCGTGCTCGTCGACCTCTACCAGGTAGTGCGCGAAGGCATCATGGTTTCGGAGCCGCGCTATTCGATCAAAAACATCGAGCACTTCTATCTGGGGGCGCGCGAAGGCGATGTCACTAATGCCGGCGCCAGCATCGTCTGGTACGAGAGGTGGAAGGAGACCGGGGAACAGTCGCTTCTGGACTCTATCGAGAAGTACAACGAGGATGATGTGCGCTCAACTCAGGAACTGCGCGACTGGTTGCTGGCACTGCGCCTGCAGGACATGCCGTGGGCCCAGCCGCGTGCGGCGGCGAACGGCACCGGCGCTGAGACTTCATCCAACCAGCCGCTCACCGACGCCGAGGCTCGCCTGGTTCCATACCGCAAAGCCTTGGTTGAGTCACTACCGGAGGACCGGCTAGCCTGGGGTGCTGAGGAGGTTTCTAGGGAATTGACCTACCAACTCCTGGACTTCCACCGCCGCGCAGACAAGCCCGCTTACTGGGCGATGTTCCAGCGCATGGACATGACCGAAGACGAGCTTCTGGAAGATCCGGAGTGCTTGGCTGGGCTGGACGCGGATCCGCAGTCACCGCCCGTGGCGGTGAAGAGGTCCACGCTTTACACGTACACGTACCCTATACAGGAGACCAAGCTGCGTAGCGGTAGCAACATCACACGGACTGATACCGGTGAATCCTTGGGCGAGCTGGATATGGACAGCGACGCGCAAATCATTCGTTTCAAGGTTGGTCCGTCCAAGGAAAGGCCGCCTGCGCGGCTTAGTTTGGGGCCAGGCAGCCCCGTGCCAACCAAGGTCATCCAAGAGGCGCTGTTCCGGTTCGCTGACACGCTGATCGATGGCACCCACATGTACCCTGCGCTTGAAAGCGTGCTACGCCGGGAAGTTCCTTCCATTGCGGGCAAGGATCCCGACATGCCCATGATTACTGAGAAGGCCACGATTGAGGCCTGCACGGCTGTGGTGAAGGGCATGCAGAACAGCTACCTCTTCGTTCAGGGGCCGCCTGGCGCCGGCAAGACCTATACCGGCTCTCACGTCATCGTCGAGCTGCTGGCCGCTGGAAAGCGGGTGGGCATCACGTCCAATTCCCATCGCCCCATTAACCATTTGCTGGAAAAGGTTGTCGAGGTTGCAAAGAAGCGGGGCCTATACTTCAAGGGCGTCAAAAAATCGAACAAGGGGGACGACACGGAATACTCAGGAGAGGGCATCGAAAACCTCTATGACAACGACGAGGTGTTCTCCTGCGGCGCCCAACTGATAGCAGGGACCGCGTGGCTCTTTTCCAGGTCTGACGCTAATCAGTATCTCGATTACCTGTTCGTCGATGAGGCTGGCCAGGTCTCGCTGGCCAATCTACTCGCCGTCGGCACCAGCGCCTACAACCTTGTCCTGTTGGGAGACCAGATGCAGCTCTCCCAGCCCACCCAGGGTGTCCATCCAGGACGCTCGGGCGGCTCATCCCTCGACTACCTGCTAGACGGTGCAGCCACGATTGCGCCCAATCGGGGCATCTTCCTGGAGACAACCTGGCGGATGCATCCTGACGTTTGCACCTTCATCTCGGAGGCGGTCTATGACTCTCGCCTGGAACCCGAGTCCAAAAATAAGAATCGGATTCTCGTGCTTCGGGACGACGCGGCGCCGATTCTCAAGCCCGCCGGGATCGTCTTCGCCCCTGTGAGCCATGAAGGTTGCTCGCAACAGAGCATTGAGGAGGCCGAGTTCATCAGGCAGCTATACGAGGATCTTTTGCGCCAGAGTTACACCGCAGACGATGGCAGCATTCACCCAATGACGTTGGAAAACATCCTCGTCGTGGCCCCCTACAACATGCAAGTCAACCTGCTACGAGACACACTTCCGGCTAATGCTCGGGTTGGGACTGTCGACAAGTTCCAGGGGCAAGAAGCCGAAGTCGTTCTCATCTCGATGACGACATCAAGCGAGGCCGAGCTGCCGCGCTTCATGGAGTTCTTGTTCAGCAAAAATCGTTTGAACGTGGCGGTGTCTCGGGCAAAGTCCTTGGCCGTGCTCGTGGCCAACCCTGCCTTGATGACCATCAAGTGCTCTACGCCAGAGCAGATGGGCCTTGTGAATACCCTCTGCTGGATTGCATCGATCGGAACCCAGTCATGAGAGAGCAAACACCAGCGCTGTTCAACGCTGTCAGGCACGGAAGACGGTTCACAGCCTGGAGCAGTCTTGGGGATAGGGTTTCCCGATGACGGCTAATGGCCGAAACCGGTAGTTGTGGATTCAACTGTAACTTACAATCCATTAGCACGGCCAGTCAGTCCCCATATCGACACCAAGCAAGCCAAAGGCGAAGGCAGGCCCGCAGGGGGCCTGCCGGGAGCCAGGCGCAGCGGTGCCTTCTTTGGTCGGCCGAAAACCGTCAACGCGTCCATATTCACAAAACACAACACCCAATCAAAACACCAGCCCTCACTGCGCAGCAAACTTCCAAGCCAAGCAAACGCAGTGG
>CALMPB010000498.1 GCA_937871985.1 uncultured Burkholderiaceae bacterium | reverse complement strand
GCTCCATCAAGAAGGGCGACGAGGTCGTCGGCAACGAAACCCGCGTCAAGGTCGTCAAGAACAAGGTGGCGCCGCCGTTCAAACAGGCCGAATTCGACATCATGTATGGCGCCGGCATTTCACGCGAAGGCGAAATCATCGATCTCGGGGTTCAGGCCAATATCGTCGACAAGGCCGGGGCCTGGTTCAGCTATGGCGGCACCCGCATCGGCCAGGGCAAGGACAACGCGCGCGAATACCTCAAAGAGCACCCCGAAATGGCCATCGAAATCGAAAACCGCGTGCGTGAGCAAACCGGGGTCATCGCCCGTGCCATGACCGTGCCTGCCGATTCCAACGCCTCCGACGATTCGCTCGAAGACGAGCTCGCCGAATAAGGCTAGGGTAAAAGGTTCAGGCAAAGGCGGCGCATCATGGGCTGGCACGATCCCCGCGGCAGCTTCGAGGCCCGCCGGCGCGGACGCCAAACTGGCGGCGCCGGTCTGCCTGATTCCGATGGCGGGTTCGAGCAGATGTCGCCGGCTCCCGCCGAGCAGCCGGAGGCCGCGACTCCGGATTCGGCGCCGACGGCTTCGAAGCGCAGCGGCCCGTCCCTGAAAATGCGGGCCGTGGGCTTTTTGTCGCGGCGCGAACATTCGCGGGTCGAGCTTGCGCGCAAACTGGCCGCCCACGCCGACCCCGACAACCCTCAAGAACTCGAAGACGTGCTCAACGAACTCGAGCGCGAAAACTGGCTTTCCAACACGCGCTTCGCGCAAAGCCTGGTGCATCGCCGCGCTTCCCGAAAGGGCGCGGCCCTGGTCGTGCAAGAGCTTCGCCAGCATGGCCTGCCCGACGAACACATTGCGCAAATACGCGATCAACTGCAAGAAACCGAACTCGAGCGCGCCCGGGAGGTCTGGCAGCGTAAATTCAGCCGCGCGCCCGTCGACCGCGCCGACTATGCGCGGCAGTTCCGTTTCCTGGCCTCGCGCGGGTTCTCGTCCGATTGCCTGCGGCGCATACTGGGCGAGCTCGACGATTCCCTATAGAACTTTTAAGGGCTTCTACCGCCCCCGCTCCTCGCGCACGGCCTTGATGCCGTCCAGGGTCTTGAAGCAAATCTCGCGGGCCTTGGCCATGAAGGCCTGCAAGTACGGGGCGTCGGCGTCTTCCAGCCGGGCGGCGGCGTACAGGGTGCGCCACACGCCATGTTCGCCCAGGTGGCATATGCGCAGCCAGCCCTGGTTCAGGTATTCGGTCAACGCCCAATTGGGCAAGGCCGCCACGCCACGCTGGCTGGCCACCAGTTGCGCAATGATCGGGGTCAGCTCGGCCTTGCGGATGCTGGCCGGTTCCACGCCCGCCGGATCCAGGAAGGCCGTATAGACATCGAGGCGCTGCTTGTCCACCGGGTAGGTAATCAAAACCTGATCGGCAAGCTGCTCGGGTTCGATGTATTTGTATTGGGCCAGCGGGTTGGCGGCCGCCACGGCCAGAACCAGTTCGTAGCGAAACAGCGGCAGGTACTTGACCGCGTCCAGGGCTTGCGGATCCGAGGTGATCACCACGTCCAGATCGCCGCGAAGCAGGGCGGGCAGCGGGGCGAATGAAAAGGCCGCCGAAAGATCCAGGGTGACATCCGGCCAGTCCTGCCTGAAAGAGTCCAGGGCCGGCATCAGCCATTGAAAACAGGAGTGGCATTCGATCGCCAGGTGCAGCCTTCCCGTGCGTCCCGCTGAAAGGCGCTGGAGCTCACGTTCGGTTGCCTTGAGCTTGGGCAGAATGTCGTCGGCCAGCGCCAGGATGCGCAGCGCGGCGGTCGTCAGGCGGGCGGGGCGCGTGCGCCGGTTCAGCAGGGGCGTCTTCAAGCGCACTTCCAGGTCGCGCAATTGATGAGACAGGGCCGACTGCGTTACATGCAGATGTTCGGCGGCGTCTTGCAGGCTGCCGGCTTCGCGGATGGCGGTCAGAGTTTCAAGATGGCGGATTTCCAGCATGGCGGCACGTTGCGGCTAAGCGCAAATAAATAGTATCGAAGAAAGCGAAGCCCCCGGTTCAGACCTTGCTCGACCTCGGCCTGAATCTGAACCTGGCTGTGGCCTGGGCTTCATAGCATGAGAATAACTCATTTTATAAATGTTGTATTTGATTTTGACTCATCCGTCATTGGTAGCACAATGATAGCCATCAATAATTTTCAACTATTTTGGATTTAGGATGAGTATTTTTCATAATTTAGGTTTTCCTCGCATCGGCGCCCAGCGCGAGCTGAAATGGGCGCTCGAGGCATATTGGGCGGGCAAGAAGACGCCTGACGAATTGCTGGAAGTGGGCCGTGAACTGCGCGCTCGCCATTGGGCGGTGCAGGCGCAAGCGGGTTCGGCGTTTGTGCCGGTGGGCGATTTCGCCTGGTACGACCACGTACTGGAGTGGTCGACGCTGATCGGCGCTGTGCCGCCGCGTTTCGCCCAGCCCTCCGGCAAATCCGTCGACCTCGATACGCTTTTCAGGATGGCGCGTGGCCGCGCGCCCACCGGCACGCCGGCGGCGGCCTGCGAAATGACGAAGTGGTTCGATACCAATTATCATTACATCGTGCCCGAGCTGGCGCCCGGCCAGACTTATCGTATTGCCCGCGAGGATTTGTTCGAGCATATCCGCGAAGCCGCCGCGTTGGGCTACAAGGCCAAGCCCGTCATCCCGGGCCCCTTGACCTGGCTTTGGCTGGGCAAGGGCGATGCGTTCGCGGGCGGTGCGCAAGACGAAGGCAAGCTGGCCTTGCTGGACGCACTATTGCCCGTGTATGCCGAGGTGCTGGGCCGTATTGCTCAACAGGGCGTGGAGTGGGTGCAGATCGACGAGCCCATCCTGGGCCTGGATTTGCCCCAGGCCTGGAAGTCGGCGTTCGCCCGAGTCTACAAGGCCTTGTCGGGAGCCGGCGTCAAACTGCTTCTTGCCACCTATTTCGAAGGCTTGAAGGGTAATCTGGAACTGGTTGGCGAGCTGCCCGTGCAGGGCCTGCACGTGGATCTCGTGCGCGCCCCGGCGCAACTGGCCCAGGTCGTGGCGGCGTTGCGCCCCGAGCAGGTGTTGTCGGCCGGCGTGGTCAATGGCCGCAATGTATGGCGCACCGATCTGGATAAAGCCAGGGAAGCCTTGCTGCCCGTCAGGCAGAAGCTGGGCGAGCGCCTTTGGCTTGCGCCGTCGTGCTCCTTGCTGCATGTGCCGGTCGATCTGGCCGGCGAAAAGGAGCTGGATGCGGAGTTGCTGGGATGGCTGTCGTTCGCCACGCAAAAGCTCGATGAAGTGAGCTGGCTGGCGGCGTCGCTGGAAGACACCGTCGATGCCAAGGTGCAGCAGGCGTTGCAGACTCAGCGCGAGGCGGTGCAGGCGCGCGCGCAGTCGGGGCGCATCCACAACCCCGCCGTGCAAAAGCGCCTTAGCGAGTCGGGCCAGGTGTCGCGCAACCGCGCGCCGTTCGCCCACCGCATCGAACAACAGCAGCAGCGCCTTGGCCTGCCGGCTTATCCCACGACGACCATCGGCTCGTTCCCCCAGACGGTCGAGATCCGCTCCCTGCGGCGCAACTGGCGGGCTGGCCAACTGGCGGACGCCGCCTACGAAAAAGCCATCCGTGCCGAGATCGAACACGTCATACGGTTCCAGGAAAAAATCGGGCTCGATGTCCTGGTGCACGGCGAGCCCGAGCGCAACGACATGGTGGAATATTTCGGCGAACTGCTGGCCGGCTTTGCCTTTACGCAGAACGGCTGGGTGCAGAGCTACGGTTCGCGCTGCGTGAAGCCGCCGCTTATTTTCGGCGACGTGTCCCGTCCGGCGGCGATGACGGTGGCATGGTCCGCGTACGCGCAGTCGCTGACCGATAAGCCGGTAAAAGGCATGCTGACCGGGCCGGTGACGTTGCTGCAATGGTCGTTCGTGCGGGACGACCAGCCGCGCGAGCTGACCTGCCGGCAATTGGCGCTGGCGCTGCGCGACGAGGTCACCGATCTTGAGGCCGCCGGCATCGGCGTCATCCAGATCGACGAGCCGGCCATACGCGAAGGCCTGCCTTTGCGCCGCGACGACTGGCAAGCCTATCTGGCCTGGGCGGTCGATTGCTTCCGCCTGGCCACGGCCGGGGTCGGCGAGCAAACGCAGGTCCACACGCATATGTGCTATTCGGAGTTCAACGACATCATGCCGGCCATCGCAGCCATGGACGCCGACGTCATCACCATCGAGACCTCGCGCTCCAATATGGAGCTGCTGGATGCTTTCGAGCAGTTCGAATATCCGAACGACATCGGGCCCGGGGTTTACGACATTCACTCGCCGAACGTGCCCGATGTTGAATGGATGGTGGATCTCATGAAAAAAGCCGGCTCGCGTCTGCCGCACGAGCGTCTTTGGGTGAACCCCGACTGCGGGCTCAAGACCCGTGCCTGGCCCGAAACCGAAGCGGCGCTGGTCGCGATGGTGGAGGCCGCCAAGCTGCTGCGCCAGGCCGCTTGATTCCCGGGCCGTCCCGCCAGTCCACGCAGCCGTGAGCTGGCGGCGGCCCGTGCCTGCCGGCCACGTTGTGCGTGCCGCCCCGCGGCTGCGTTATACTTGCAAGGTTTTATAGCTTACGCCAACGTTTTACATGTCCCTGCCGCCGTCAGACTCCCCCCGCAAGTCCATGCACACCCGTACGGTGCGCGTGGAGGCGTTTCTTCGGGAAGACGGCTTGTGGGATCTGGACGCGGAGCTCCTCGATGTCAAGGGCTACGATTTCTCCAAGCATAGCGGGGCGTTGCATCCGGCCGGTTTGCCGGTGCACAAAATGCAGCTGCGCGTCACGATTGACGACGAGTTCACGATCAAGGCGGCGGTGGCCGCGTACGATGCGGCGCCGTACAACCAGAACTGTTTCCGGATAGCACCCGATTACCAGGACCTGGTGGGCATGAATCTGTTGCGCGGCTTTCGCAATGCGGTCAAGGAACGGTTCGGCCGGACGGCCGGCTGTACCCACCTGACCGAAATGTCGTATCTGCTGCCTACCGTGGCCATTCAGTCGCGGGCGGGCAGGCCTCGCAAGCAGCGGGACGCCGAGCTCCCCAACAAGCGGCCATTCCAGCTAGAGGGCTGTCATGCCTTGCGCCTGGACGGCCCAGTTGCCAAAGAGTTCTATCCCGAGTGGTATACAGGCCCCGATGCCGAGGTTCGGCGCGAATAGCCGCCAATGCCAACGCATTTGCGCGGCTTTTTTTGCCGTTCAAGCCCCGCTTTTTTATTATCCTTTACGTTCTGACAGGTAACAAATGAAAATTCACGAGTATCAAGGCAAGGAACTGCTGAAGCAGTTTGGCGTTGCAGTGCCCCGCGGAATTCCTGCTTTTTCCGTAGACGAGGCCGTTGCCGCAGCCGAGAAGCTGGGCGGCCCGGTGTGGGTCGTCAAGGCGCAAATCCACGCGGGCGGCCGCGGCAAGGGCGGCGGCGTCAAGCTGGCCCGTTCGCTGGACGAAGTCCGCAAGCTGTCGTCCGAGATCCTCGGCATGCAGCTGGTCACGCACCAGACCGGCCCCGAAGGCCAGAAGGTCAACCGCCTGTACATCGAAGAAGGCGCGGACATCCAGAAGGAATACTACGTGTCGCTGGTTACCGATCGCGCCACGCAAAAAGTCGCCCTGATCGCTTCGAGCGAAGGCGGCATGGACATCGAGGAAGTGGCCCATTCTTCGCCCGAGAAGATCATCACCGAATACATCGATCCGCTGGTGGGCCTGACCGCCGAGCAGGCCAAGAAGGTGGCCGACGCCATCGGCATGCCCGCCGGCTCCACAGCCCAGACCGTGGATCTCTTCCAGAAGCTGTACCGCTGCTACATGGAAACCGATGC
>CALMPB010000497.1 GCA_937871985.1 uncultured Burkholderiaceae bacterium | reverse complement strand
CATAGTTAATGATGACCTTAGCTGCTTGCACCGGACTGCGCGGCGGCGCACCAGTTTTCGTGCAGCGCGCGCGCGCGACCGGAAAGGGCCTCCAGGGTAGTGCCCGCATCATTGAGCACAACATCGTCGGCCGCGGCAAGGCGTTCTTCGCGAGAAGCCTGCGCAGACATGATACGCGCAATAGTCTCGGGCGTCAGCCCGCTGCGGGCCTGCACCCTGGCGATCTGGGTGGCCGGATCGCAATCGACCACGCAAACGCGGTCGACTTTGTCCCGCCAACGTCCCGACTCTACCAATAAGGGCACCACGAATACAAGATAGCACCCCTTTGCCTGGCGCGCCCGCGCCTGTGTAACCTGACCTATCATTGGGTGAAGAATCGCTTCAAGCCGCAAACGGGCCGATGGATCCTGGAACACCGCCTCGCGCATGGCCGCGCGGTTCAAGGCGCCTTGCGGCGTGATCACGCCGGACCCGAAGGCCGAGCGTATGGGTTCGATGGCGCCGCCGCCGGCGGCGGTAAGCTCGTGCGCAATGACGTCGGTATCGATGACCGCCGCCCCCCACTCCTGGAACAATTCGGCCACGCGGCTTTTGCCGGAACCTATTCCCCCGGTGAGCCCGATCATGTACATAATGCCAACCCCGTCAATCCGCGCATCAAAGTCCTAAATGTAACTCAGGAAACAGGGCGATGGCCGAAATTCCGCTTGCCGCCAGAAAGGGCCCGAACGGCAGCACCGCCGACAAACTGCGGGTCCGGGCGCTGCAAGCCGCATACGCAACGGCCAGCAGGCAGGCGCCCGACAACACGTGAAGCAGCATCCAGGGCCCCAGCCAGGCGCCCAGCATGGCCGCCAGTTTGAAATCGCCGTGCCCCATGCCGTCCCGCCCCCTCAGCAGCCTGAACCCCTGGCAAAGCCCATATAGCAAGCCATAGCCCAGCATGGCCCCCGCCACCGCCTCGTGGACGGAAAGCGCCCCCGCCAGCCAGGCCCGCGCCAGGCCAATCCACAACAGGGGAAGCGTGAGCGCATCGGGCAGCAGGCCGGTGCGGGCATCGATGACGGCCAGGGCCAGCAGGCCGGTGACCGCCACGGCGGCGGCCAAACAGGACAACGTAATGCCATGCCGGACGGCCAGCAAAAAGAATATTCCGGCCGACAAGACCGCCAGACCTGGCGCGAGCCAAGCCGGCACTCCGCAATTCCGGAGGCGGGACGGCCCGCGCCTTGTTCCGCGAATGCGGGCAATACCGGCGCGCCAGGCCAGGCATACCGCCATCCCGGGCGACAAAACCCTGGCCCGATCCAGCGGCGCATGGGCAGCCGGCGCCAACAGACGGCTGCAATGCAGGGCGAAGCCGGCGCACCACCAACCCGCCGCCGCGCCAGCCACCCCGGCAATCACGCCCCACACCAAGCTATCGACAGTCCACGACCACGGCATTCCTGGCCTCCCCAGAACCCCGCCGAACCCGCGGCAAAACCGGCTGCGCCGGAAGCAATGCGCAACGGGTGCGCGAGCCATACGGCAAAATGGATATATGCGTAGAATATTGAAAACTTAACTATTCGATGGAATTTGCCATGTCCGCCTCCGCCGCGATCGCGTTACGTCCCGTTTCCGCCTTGAACAAGTTTCGTCTGACGGCGCGGCCTGGCCTGGGCCTGGCGTTGCTGGCCCTGGCGCTGGCCGGCTGCGCCCAGCAGCGCAGCCCGGGCTACTACAACACCAGCCACGACAACACCCTGAGCGACGCCCAGCAGCAGGCCCAAGGCCGCAGCACGGCGCGCGCGCCATCGCAAATACAATTGGGTTTCGGCGACACCGAGAAAAAACCCAAACCCGGCAGCGAAGCCGCCTCCGAAGCGGCCGAGCAGCAAAACGCCGCCGCGTCGGCCCCGGTGGTGCGGCCCCTGATGGAAGCCAAAACCTTCCTGGGCACCGTGCCGTGCCTGACCGGCGAATCCGCCTGCACCGCCGCCCGCGTCACGCTGACCCTGGCGCCCAACGGCGAATGGCGCTCGCGCACGCAAATCCTGCAGCCCGCCACCGGCAAGAAGGCGCCCATTGCGGAAATGGGCTGCTGGAGCCCCACCGGCATGGATCCGTGGCGCATTCTGCTGAAATCGCAAGACGGCAAGCGCAACGCCAGCCTGACCTTCGTCAACGACAATGTGCTGCGCATCAATGCCGTCAACGACATCCAGCCCATGCTGAACTACCACCTGACGCGCCAGGCGAACATTGACGGCATCGACGAATTGTCCAGCCACCCCACCCTGAAGTGCCGCGAATAACGCACGCGAACAGACGCCAACGGCCAGGGGCTACCGCTTAAAAGCGGTATTTCATGGCCCGCCTGGAGCCCGTGCGCCACGGTACGCGGCCGGCCAGGCCAGCCAAAGCCGCGGGCCAGCCGCCATGCAACGCGCAACTACAGGGGTGAACGGGAGGACTGGGGCTTGGGCGGGCGCTGCAACATGCAGCGGGCAAGCTCCACCGCATTTCTGACCTGCATTTTTTGGAAGATGCGCGCGCGATGCGCTTCGATGGTGCGCTGCGAGACACCCAGCTCGGCGGCGATGACTTTATTTGGCGTGCCTTCGGCCACATAATGCATGACATCGAACTCACGCGGCGTGAGCGCTGAATACAGTGGGTTGTCGGGCGGGGGCGCAATTGCCATGAGACACTCCTTCCACGAGTTGGACACGAATCTTCAGCAAAATTCTGTCATACAACCCCGAGGCTGTCGCCTGTCATTTCTTACAGAAAACCCTAGATTTCCAGGTTGTCGATGAGGCGGGTATTGCCCAGCTTGGCGGCGGCCAGCACCACCAGCGGCTCTCCCTGCCGTATTTGCTCGGAGGTGGGCTCGTTGAGGTCGTGCTGCCGGCGCAGGGCCAGGTAATCGACTTTCCAGCCGCGCTTTTCAAGCGCCTGGGCGGCAACGCCCTCGATATCGCGCAGGTCGGCCTGGCCCGACTTGATGCGGGCCTGCACGGCTTGCAGGCTGGCGTACAACTGGGACGCCTCGGCCCTTTCAGCCGGCGATAAATACATATTGCGCGAAGACAGCGCCAGCCCGTCGGCATCGCGCACGGTTTCATGCGCCAGGATGCGCACCGGCAATTGAAATTGGCGGCACATTTTGCGCACCACCATCAGTTGTTGATAGTCTTTCTTGCCGAATACCGCCACGCTGGGCTGCACACAGGAAAACAGCTTCATCACGACCGTGCTGACGCCGTCGAAAAAACCGGGCCGGAAATGCCCTTCAAGGATTCCGCCCAGGTCGTCCGGAGGCTGGATGCGGAAGCTTTGCGGCTCGGGGTACATTTCGGTTTCGTTAGGCGCGAACAGCACGTAGACGTCGCGCTCGCGCTCGAGCTTTTCGATATCGGCCTGCAAGGTGCGCGGATAGCGGTCGAAGTCCTCATTCGGCCCGAATTGCAGGCGATTGACGAATATGCTGGCCACCACGGGATCACCGTGCTGGCGGGCCATGCGCATCAGCGACAGATGCCCTTCGTGCAGATTGCCCATGGTCGGCACAAAGGCCGCGCGCAACTGTCCGCGCAACTGGTCTCGTAATTCTTCAACCGTATGAACTACTTTCAAGAAATCTCTCCGTCCTGTTTACGCCGCGGCGCTAATGTACGACAACCGCACATAAATGGGCGCATAGGGCTCGGCCTGGGTGATTTCGAGCAGCGTCTCGCGCGCCAGCTCGAGCATGGCCAGGAAATGCACCACGATGACGGCCACGGTGTCTCCGTCCTTGATGCGCTCGTTGAACAACTCGGTAAACTCCATGAACCGCACGTCGCCAAGGCGGCGCAGAATAAGGGTCATGTGCTCGCGCACCGACAAATGCTCTTTGGTGATGCGGTGATGCGCGTTCAGGCTCGCACGCCGCATTATATCGAGCCAGGCCTGGCGCAGGTCTTCCGGGCTGACGTCGGGCAGCATGCGCTCGACGCTTAAATCCATGAACGCGTGCGTGCGCTGGAAGTCGCGGCCGATCTGCGGCAGCTCGTTCAGCTTCTGGGCCGCCAGCTTCATTTGCTCGTACTCCAGCAAACGCCGCACCAGCTCGGCCCGGGGATCGTCGGGTTCTTCGCCGGTGTCCGTCTTTTTGATGGGCAGCAGCATGCGCGACTTGATCTCGATGAGCATGGCCGCCATCAGCAGGTACTCGCCGGCCAGCTCCAGGTTCTGATTGCGGATCTGCTCGACATACGACAAATACTGCTGCGTGACTTCGGCCATGGGAATGTCCAGGACGTTGAAGTTCTGCTTGCGTATCAGGTACAGCAGAAGATCCAGGGGGCCCTGAAAGGTTTCCAGGAAGACCTCGAGCGCATCCGGGGGGATGTACAGGTCTTGCGGCATGGAAAACAAAGGCTCGCCGTAAAGACGAGCCAGCGCCACGCTGTCGACGACATTGGGCGTGCTGTCGACCTTGGGATCCACCAAGGCCTGCATCTCGGCTGCCGAAACACCAGACTGTGCCATTTAAGGGCGTTCAGTCCGTTTGATAGACATAGGGCTGCTGGGCAACGCGCCCCGCGCGAAAACCGTCCTGGAGCTCCGGGTCGATGGGCTTGTCCCACAGTCGGGCGCGCCCTTCGCGCTGGCGCTGCTCGGTGCCGGCGTGCTGCTGCTTGTACTGATTGAGGAACTGGGTGATTTCCGACTCGTAATGCTTGGCCATAATGCTTCAATAATTTAACCGGAGAAACTTCATTTTACTTCAGACGAACGAAGTTAGAATGTCGCATGCCCATCGACACCGTTACAAAATCCGCCGGCAAACCGCCGAAGGCCGACCAAACCGCCATCCGGATGATTCCCTTCATCGTCGGATGCGCCTTGTTCATGCAGATGCTGGACGCCACCGTGGTCGCCACGGCCTTGCCCGTCATGGCCGAATCGCTGCACACCACCGCCGTCAAGATGAACGTCGCCATCACCAGCTACCTGCTGGCGCTGGCGGTCTTCGTGCCCATCAGCGGCTGGGCGGCGGACCGGTTCGGCGCCAGGCGGGTCTTCATCGCCGCCATCGTGCTGTTCGCCGCCAGCTCGGTGGGCTGCGCCTCGTCGCACGACCTGCTGCAACTGGTGATAGCCCGCGTGGTGCAGGGTATTGCCGGGGCCATGATGGTTCCGGTGGGGCGCGTCATCATGCTGCGCATCACCCCCAAGGACCAGTTGCTCAAGGCCATGTCCTTCCTGTCCATGCCCGCCTTGCTGGGCCCCATCATCGGGCCGCCCCTGGGCGGCTTCCTGGTCACCTATGCCTCCTGGCACTGGATATTCCTTATCAACGTTCCCGTGGGCATTCTGGGCATCGCCCTGATTCTGCGCTTCATCCAGCACGACGAGCCCGAGGCGCCCAACAAGCTGGACTGGCCGGGCTTCCTGCTTAGCGGCATTTCGCTGGCCGCGCTGGTCTCGGGCTTCGAGGCCATAGGCCGCAGCGACGTGTCGCGCCAGAACGTGGCGCTGCTGCTCGGCACGGGCCTGGTTTGCGGCCTGCTGTACATCTGGCATGCCAGACGCGCCGCCCACCCCATTATCGACCTCACCCTGCTGCGCACCCAGACCTTCGCCATTTCCATCCTGGGCGGCAACCTGTGCCGCTTCAGCGTCGGCGCCACGCCCTTCCTGCTGGCCCTCTTGCTGCAGGTGGGATTCGGCATGACACCGTTCGCGGCGGGCATGATCACCTTTACCAGCGCGGCGGGGGCCTTGTTCATGAAGGTCATCGTCACCTACGTCATCGGGCGGTTCGGCTTCAAGCCCATCCTTACCTACAACGCCCTGATAACCGGCCTATTTGTCGTGTTTTGCGGCTTTTTCCACGCAGATACGCCGATTTGGCTGATGGTAGCCGTGCTTTTCCTGGGCGGCACATTCCGTTCGCTGCAATTCACCGCCGTCAACACGCTGACCTATGCCGACCTGACGCCCGCCGACATGAGCCGCGCCAGCAGCTTCGCCGCCATGGCCCAGCAACTGGGCATCAGCCTGGGGGTGGGATGCGCGGCGCTGATCCTGAATCTCAGCATCACATGGCGCGGCGCCGCTCACCTGGAGCGCGTGGACGTCATGTGGGGGTTCTTCATCATCGGCCTGCTGGCCATGCTGGCCGCGCTGTCGTTCGCCCGCCTGCCCGCCAACACGGCCGAACACCTCAATCGCGACAGGAAAAAGCACCACGCCCGAAACAGCGGCCTGCGCCCCTAAAGGCCTTGGCGTAAAACGTAAAGCCGGGACATGGGCGGGCACAGCGGCAGCGGGCCTACGCGGAATCGTCCAGCAGCATCACCAGCTTGCAGTCGGGCCGGATGGCCAGGCGAAACGTGATTTGCTGGTAATGCACGATGCCCATGTCGGGATGCCTGAACTCGCGGCGGCCGCCTTCGCGCTCGACCACGGTCTGGCGCGTCCACCAGTGCGTAAAGACCGGACTGCTGCGCGAAAGCTCGTCGATAAGCTCGCGCAGGTCGGGCTCGTCCGCATAGGGCGCGGCATCGGCGCGGAACTCGGCCACCACACGCCGCGCCCGCGACTCCCAGTCGACCACCAATTGCTGGGCGGCCGGATCCTGAAAAATATAGCGCAGCAAATTGGGCTGTTCCGAGCGGTCGGGCCAGCCGTCGAACAAGCGCAGCAAAGGCTCGTTGCGCGCCAGCACGTTCCAGCAGCGGTCGAGTATATAGGCCGGCGCGGCGATGCTGCGCACGCATTGAGCCAGGCCTTGCGGCAGGGCTTCGCCCTGTTCGCGCCCATGCTCGGGGTCGGCGCTCTCGGCCAGTTCGAACAAATAATGGCGTTCGGCGCGCGACAGATGCAGGATATTGGCCAGGCGGCTCCAGACGCTGGCCGACACGGACACATCGCGGCCCTGCTCTATCCAGGTGTACCAGGTAACGCTGATGCCGCAAAGCTGGGCGACTTCTTCGCGCCGCAGCCCCGGCGTGCGCCGGCGTGTTCCACTGGGCAGCCCCACGCTTTCGGGCGACACCCGCGCCCGCACACTGCGCAGGAAATCGCCCAGGGCACGGTGGCGGGTCGAGCGGGCCTGGCTTTCGGAGCCTGATTGGCCGGTTTGGGCGTCGGAAGCTGTCATAGCCGCCATCCTCGCCGAAAGTCGCCCTTAACGCAACACGCTGGCCAGCGAACGGCGCACGTCCTCTTCGCTGCGGCCGCTGCGCTTCACGTAGTCTTCGACCTGATCGGCGCCGATATGGCCGATATTGAAGTACTGGGACATGGGGTGGCTCAGGTAAAAGCCCGACACGCTGGACGCGGGGTACATGGCGAAGCTGTCGGTCAGCTTCATGCCGATTTCCTCGGGGTCCAGAACCCGGAACATGTCTTTCTTGACCACGTGTTCGGGACAGGCCGGATAGCCGGGGGCCGGACGGATGCCCTGGTATTTTTCGGCGATCAGTTCGTCGTTGCTGAGCGCTTCGTCGGCGACATAGCCCCACAAGTCGCGGCGCACGCGCGCATGCAGGCATTCGGCGAAGCCCTCGGCCAGGCGGTCGCCCACCGACTTGAGCATGATGCTGGAGTAGTCGTCGTTGTCGGCCAGGAAGGCCTCGTCGTGCACTTCCATGCCCAGCCCGCCGGTTACCGCGAACATGCCGATGTAATCGACCACGCCGCTGGACTTGGGCGCAATGTAGTCGGCCAGGCATTTGTTGTCGACGCCTTCGCGCTTGACGGTCTGCTGGCGCACATTGCGCCAGGTAAACAGCACCTCGGAACGCGACTCGTCGCTATACACCTCGATGTCCTCGTCGTTGACGCTGTTGGCCGGGTAGAACGCCACCACCCCGCTGGCCCGGAGCCAGCGGCCGTCGATGATTTTCTTGAGCATGGCCTTGCCTTCCTCGAAGACCTTGCGGGCCTGTTCGCCCACGACTTTGTCGTCGAGAATGGCCGGATACTGGCCGAAAAGGCTCCAGGTCTGGAAGAACGGCGTCCAGTCCACGTACTTCGCGACTTCGTTCAGGTCATAGTTTTCGAACGTGCGGCGGCCAATGAACTTGGGGCGCGGCGGCACGTAATTGGCCCAGTCGATCTTGGGCCGATGGACGCGGGCTTCGGCCAGGGGAACCAGCGGCGTTTCCTTGCGGCTGGCATGGCGCGTGCGCACCAGCTCGTACTCTTCGCGGATTTCGGCCAGGAAGGCATCGACGTTGTCCGACACCAGGCTGGTGGCGACGCCCACGGCGCGGCTGGCGTCGGGCGTGTAGATGACCGGCCCTTCGTAATTGGGGGCAATCTTCACGGCGGTGTGCACGCGGCTGGTCGTGGCGCCGCCCACCATCAGGGGCAGGTTGCGCCCGCGGAAATATTCGTCGCGCTGCATTTCCGAAGCCACGTACGCCATTTCTTCGAGGCTGGGGGTGATGAGCCCCGACAGCCCCACGATGTCGGCATTGACCTCTTTGGCCTTGGCCAGGATTTCGGCGCAGGGCACCATGACGCCCATATTGATGACTTCGAAGTTATTGCACTGCATAACCACGGTGACGATGTTCTTGCCAATGTCGTGCACGTCGCCCTTGACCGTGGCGATGACCATCTTGCCTTTCGAGCGCACGTCGCCGCCGGCCGCGGCGATCTGGCGTTTTTCCTCTTCGATGAAAGGCACGAGGTGGGCCACGGCCTGCTTCATGACCCGCGCCGACTTGACCACCTGGGGCAGGAACATCTTGCCGGCGCCGAACAGGTCGCCCACCACGTTCATGCCATCCATGAGCGGGCCTTCGATGACCTGGATGGGCCGTCCGCCAGCCGCCGCGATCTTGGCCCGCACTTCTTCGGTATCCTCAACGATGAAGGTCGTGATGCCGTGCACCAGCGCATGGCTTAGTCGCTCTTCAACCGACAGCCCGCGCCAGGCCAGGTCTTCTTCCTTCTTGATACCCGAACCCTTGATGCTGTCGGCGAACTCGACCAGGCGCTCGGTGGACGTGCGCTCGTCGGCCGGGTCGGTTTTGCCCAGAGGTTCGGCGCGATCCAGCACGACGTCTTCCACCAGATCCAGCAGTTTCTTGTCGATGTCCTGGTACACCCCCAACTGGCCGGCATTGACGATGCCCATGGTCATGCCGTTCTGGATGGCGTAATACAGGAATACGGTATGAATGGCCTCGCGCATGGGCTCGTTGCCGCGGAACGAGAAACTGACGTTGGACACGCCACCCGACACGCGGGCATGCGGCAGGTTATGGGTGATCCAGTGCGTGGCCTCGATGAAATCGACCGCATAATGATTGTGCTCGTCGATGCCGGTGGCGATGGCGAAGACATTGGGGTCGAAAATGATGTCCTCGGGCGGAAAGCCCACCTCTTCGACCAGCAGCTTGTAGGCCTGGCCGCAGATATCCTTGCGGCGCTGCAGGCTGTCGGCCTGGCCCTGTTCGTCGAACGCCATGACGATGACGGCCGCGCCGTACTTGCGGCACAAGCGGGCCTGCGCCAGGAAGGGTTCGACCCCCTCCTTCATGGAAATCGAGTTCACGACCGGCTTGCCCTGCACGCAGCGCAGGCCGGTTTCAATGACATGCCACTTGGAGCTGTCGATCATGATCGGCACCCGGGCAATATCGGGCTCGGAAGCGATCAGGTTGAGAAAGCGGTGCATGCAGGCGGCCGAGTCCAGCATGGCCTCGTCCATATTGATGTCGATGATCTGCGCGCCGTTTTCGACCTGCTGGCGGGCCACCGCCAGCGCCTCTTCGTATTTTTCCTCGCGGATGAGGCGCAAGAACATTTTGCTGCCGGTCACGTTGGTGCGCTCGCCCACGTTGACGTACAAGGAATCTTCGTCGATGTTCAGGGCTTCCAGGCCCGACAGGCGGGTCTTGACGGGAATGACGGGAACCTCGCGCACCGGCAGAACAGTGACTTTCTCGGCGATGGCCCGGATGTGGTCGGGCGTGGTGCCGCAACAGCCGCCGGCCATGTTCACCAGCCCCGCCTGGGCGAACTCCTCGAGCAGCGAAGAGGTGTCGGCCGGGGTTTCGTCGAAGCCTGTTTCGGCCATGGGGTTGGGCAGGCCGGCGTTGGGGTAGACGCAAACGTAGGTATCGCAGATTTTGGACAGCTCGGCCACGTACGGGCGCATCAGCGCCGCGCCCAGCGCGCAGTTCAGGCCGATGGTGATGGGACGCGCATGGCGCACCGAATTCCAGAACGCCTCGACGGTCTGGCCCGACAAGATACGGCCCGAAGCATCGGTCACCGTGCCCGACACCATGACCGGCAGGCGCACACCGCGCTCTTCGAAGACGGTTTCGACCGCGAAGATCGCAGCCTTGGCGTTCAAGGTGTCGAAAACCGTTTCGATGAGGACGATGTCGATGCCGCCGTCCAGCAAACCGTTCAATTGCTCGGTATAGGCAACCCGCAGTTCGTCGAACGTGACGTTGCGCGCCGCCGGGTCGTTGACGTCCGGCGAGATGGACGCGGTCTTGGGCTGGGGCCCCAGGGCGCCGGCCACGAAACGCGGCCGCTCGGGCGTGCTGAACTCGTCGCAGGCCGCGCGCGCCAGCCTGGCCGACTCCAGGTTGAGCTCGTAGGCGATGTCGCTTAGCCCGTAGTCGCCCTGGGCGATGGAGGTGGCGCCGAAGGTATTGGTCTCAATGACGTCGGCGCCGGCCGCCAGATACTGCCTGTGGATGTCGGCGATGATGTCGGGCCGCACCAGCGACAGCAATTCGTTGTCGCCGCGCACGTCCTTGAAGTGGTCGGCGAAGCGCTCGCCGCGAAATTGCGCCTCGGTAAGCTTGTGCTGCTGGATCATGGTGCCCATGGCCCCGTCCAGTATCAATATGCGCGAACCCAGCAGGCGCGCGAAATCGGCGCCGCGAGTGTAGTCGGATATAGGATAGGGCAAGGCTGGATGGGACACGCGGTTTACCTGAATGACAATAAGCGGAAAGCCGCGCCGGACATGGCCGCGCGGGCTTCCAAAAATAAAAAGGGAATCAAGCATTGTATCGGCTTCGCCATCAAACTACATGTGCAACCCTTTCAGGCTAGTGCCTTTTACGCGGTCAATGGCCCGTGTTTCCGCGGGTTTGCCGGGCAAGGCTCATCTCAGCATGAAAATATCTCAAGCTAAGCATGCAAATAAATCATGCAGAAGCGGCGACCTGTCATCACATGGTAAATTCCTGCCTGATTGAGGTGCTTTCGGAGCCGAACCCCCACAACGCTGCCAATAACGGCGATCGGCCCTGCGAAAGTTAAACGGGAAACAGAACGCGCCGCCGACCCGGCAAACCAGGCGCGCAAACTGTGCTGCCCCCGCAACGGTAAGCATGCCGCGCATGCCAGCCCGACACCGGCCCCAACAACCGGCTCGCCGCCCCGCACCACTCCGTCGATACGGGTCAAATGCGCGCGGCGATTTACCCACCAAGGGCGTGCGGGGACGCGCGCCCTCTTCAGGTCCAACCATGAATCCGAAACTCTCCCTGCATGCGCTTGCCGCCGCGGCCTGTGCACTGCCCCTGGCCGCAACCGCCCAGACCAGCCAAACCGCCCAAGCCCCGGCAGCCGTTTCCCAATTGCAGAATATCGTCGTCACCCCCGCTCGCATCGAGCAGCCCGAGCAAAGCGCCCTTGGCGACGTCACCGTCATCGACAGCCAGGAACTGCAGCAAGCCGGCCAAAGCAGCCTGGCCGAAGTACTGGCGCGGCACCACAGCATAGAAACCTATAACAGCGGCGGCCCGCAGACCATTACGGGTGTCTTCCTGCGCGGCGCCAACCCCAACCAGACGCTGGTTCTCGTCGACGGCCTGCGCATCAACCAGGCCGCCAGCGGCGGCGTCAACTGGAACGCCATCGATCCGTCCACCATCGAGCGCATCGAAATCGTGCGCGGCGCGGCCAGCAGCCTGTACGGCTCGGACGCCATCGGCGGCGTCATCAACATCATCACCAAGAAGTCCGGCGAAGACCGCCCGCTGAGCGCCTTCGGCAATATCGGGCTCGGCTCCTACAACACCTTCAAGTCCAGCGTCGGGCTTTCGGGCGCGAGCGACGGCTGGGACTACGGCATTTCGGCCAGCCTGGCCGACAGCGGCGGCTTCAACTCCATCTCGTCGCCCGACACCAGCAAGGACAAAGACGGCTACACGCAGCGCACACTGTCGGCCTCGCTGGGATACCGCTGGCGGCCCGGCCACCATATCGGACTCACCACCTACGACGGCTACACCCACGCCGATACGGACGCCTACCTGGCCAGTCTGGATCCCGCCTACGCCGTCACCCGCCAGCAGATCCACGCCATCACCAGCACGGACGACATTACCGACTACTGGCAAAGCGTCCTGCGCTTCGGCTTCACCAAGGAATCCGTGGACAGCAGCGACAGCGGCTCCATCGGCAGCCTGCAGCGCAACTACAGTTGGCAGAACAACCTGAAGCTGGCCCCCGGCCAGAATGTGTCGGTCATCCTCGAACGCCGCGAAGAACGGATTTCGGGCGACACCGCCTACGATAGCGACGCGCGCAACACGAACTCCGCCGGGCTGGTCTACCGGGGCGACTTCGGCGCCCACCACGTGCAGGCCAGCGTGCGCAACGACAATATTTCGGGCTACGGCAACGAAACCACGGGCGGTCTGGCCTACGACTACGACATCGACAACGCATGGCGCGTCGGCGTCGCCGGCAACACCGGCTTCAAGGCCCCTTCGTTCAACGACCTGTATTACCCGGCCCTGTACAGCCCGTACTACAACTACGAAAGCAACCCCGACCTCAAGCCCGAGAAGTCGCGCAACATCGAAGCCAGCCTGCGCTACCAGACCGAAACCACCAAGCTTGGACTGGTGGTCTATCAAAACAAGATCCGCGACCTGATCGACGGCAATGCCTGCAAAACCTACGATGCGTTCGGCTTTTGCGCGCTCAACAGCCCCGCGAACGTCAACGCGGCAACCATACGCGGCATCACGCTTACCGGCGAGCAGCGCTTCGGGGCGACAACCGTTCGCGCCAGCGCCGATTTCAGCAATCCCAAGGACGACGAAACCGGCAACCAGTTGAGCCGCCGCGCGCGCCAGGTGTACCGGCTGAATGCGGATCATCGCATCGCGCACTGGATTCTGGGCGCCGAATATATGTTCGTGGGCAGGCGCTACGACGACGCCGCCAACCAGAACAGCCTGGGCGGCTACGGGCTGGTCAACCTGACCGCCAATTACGACTTCACCAAGAACGTATCCGTTCAAGTCCGCTGGAACAACGTCCTGAACAAGGACTACACCACGGCGTTGTACTTTGCGCCATACGGCTACAACACGCCCGGCTCGAATGTGTTCGTGAACCTGGCATGGCGAATGTAAATTCACCGCAAACGCGCCGCGACCAGCGGCGCGGTTTGAAAGCCCGCCTGGCATGGGGGGCCGGAACCGCCATGATTGCGGCCCTGGCCGCCCCGCTTTCCTGCCCGGCGCAAACCGCCTGGCAGGACAAGCCCGCTACTCACACCCCCGCCGCGGCGGCCATTCACGCAAGCCGGGCCATTACGCTGACGCCGCATATCACCGAGCTGCTCTTCGCCGCCGGCGCGGGCAGCCATATTGTCGCCACCGTCATCAGCAGCGACTACCCGCCCGCCGCTGCGAACATCCCGAAGATCGGCGACGGCTTGAACGTCAGCCTGGAAAAGGCGCTGACGCTGAGCCCCGACCTGGTCATCGGCTGGCAGGATTCGGGCGCCGCCAGGACCCTGGCGCCCAGCCTGGCCCGGCTGCACATTCCACTCATCTACTCCAACCCGAAAACGCTTACGGACATTCCCGAGCAAATCCTGCGCTTCGGCCAAATATTCAACACGCAGGCCGCGGCCGAGCCCGCCGCGCGGGCGCTGCGGCAGCGCATCGAGTATCTGCGGAAAAAATATGCGCGCGCAACACCGGTTACCGTGTTCATCGAGGTAGGCGCTTCGCCGCTGTACACCATAGGTGGCGACCCCCTGCTGAACCACGTGCTGCAAACCTGCGGCGGCGTCAACCTGTTTGCCGGCGCCCAGGCGGCCGCTCCGCAAATCGACGTCGAGACCCTCATCGTGAAGCAGCCCGACGTCATCATCACCACGGAATCCACGCCTGCGCGCTACCGGCAGCGCATCCAGGACTGGGCCAAACTGCAGCTGGCGGCGGCGCGCAACCATCATGTCTACAACCTCAACCCGGATTGGCTGTTCCGTCCGGGGCCGAGGCTGGTCGACGCAGCCGAAGCGCTGTGCGCGGATCTGGACGAAGCCCGCCAGAAAAAGCAGTAAAAACACCCGCATTGCTCGCAGGCCCGCCTGCGCCGCCCGGCAACTCAATGCCCTGGCCGCCGACGCGCACAACGGCGCCACGAAAGCCAGCCTGCCGGGCCAACGGGCCGCCGTCCGGCCCGTTGCGCCGCCAAATGGATTATCCTTTCACACTATATCGATTCCTTACCGCTTCCCACGCTGCACAAACCATGACGAACACAGACATCTTTACCCTTGCGGGCCGCCACTACTCGTCGCGCCTGCTTGTCGGCACCGGCAAATACAAAGACTTCGAAGAAACCCGCCAGGCCATCGAAACCAGCGGCGCGGAAATCGTGACCGTGGCCATACGCCGCACCAATATCGGCCAGAATCCTGGCGAACCCAATCTGCTGGATTTCCTGCCGCCCGAAAAATTCACCATTCTGCCCAATACAGCCGGCTGCTATACCGCCGACGATGCCGTGCGCACGCTGCGCCTGGCCCGCGAACTGCTCGACGGCCACAAGCTCGTCAAACTGGAAGTGCTGGGCGACAAGGCCAATCTGTTCCCCAATATGCCCGAAACCCTGAAAGCGGCCAAAACCCTGGTCGACGACGGCTTCGACGTCATGGTCTATTGCACGGACGACCCCATACAGTGCCGTATGCTTTCCGACATGGGCTGCGTGGCAGTCATGCCGCTGGCCTCGCTGATCGGCTCGGGCATGGGTATCGTCAATCCCTGGAACCTGCGCCTCATCATCGACCAGGCCGCCGTGCCCGTGCTGGTGGACGCCGGCGTGGGCACCGCCTCGGACGCGGCGGTGGCCATGGAGCTTGGCTGCGACGCCATCCTCATGAACACCGCCATTGCCGGCGCGCGCAACCCGGTTCTCATGGCCAGCGCCATGAAAAAAGCCGTTCAGGCTGGGCGCGAAGCCTATCTGGCCGGCCGCATGCCGCGCAAATACTACAGCGCCGACCCCAGCTCGCCCGACCAGGGCCTGCTTCAGCCGGTCAGCCCGCAAACCGCTTCGGCATCATGATTCCCAACGCGCTGACCATTGCCGGCGTCGACCCTTCAGGCGGCGCCGGGGTGCTGGCCGACATCAAGACCATGAGCGCCCTGGGCGCCTACGGCACGGCGGTCATCGCCGCGCTTACCGCCCAGAACACCCAGGCCGTCACCGGCGTCTGCCCGGTTCCGCCCGCTTTCGTCGCCCAGCAAATAGATACGTTGTTCGCCGACGTGCGCATCGACGCCGTGAAAATCGGCATGCTGGGCCAGCAGCCCGTCATCCGGACCGTTGCCGAAAGGCTGGCCCACTGGAAGCCCGCCCATATCGTGCTGGATCCGGTCATGGTGGCCAAGAGCGGCGATGCCTTGCTGGAAAAATCGGCCATCCAGGAGCTGCGCGGCCATCTTCTGCCCCTGGCTACGGTCATTACCCCGAACCTGCCCGAAGCCGGCGTCCTGCTCGAGTCGTCGCCCGTGGAATCCGTCAAGGAAATGCGCCGCGTGGCCGAAAAACTGCGGCGCCTGATGAACGACAACGGCGAACGCTGGGTCTTCCTAAAGGGCGGCCATTTGCCCGGCAGCGACACCATCGACCTCCTGCACGACGGCGATCGCATGCTGGAACTGCCTGGCCGGCGTATCGAAACCCGAAACACGCACGGCACCGGCTGCACGCTCTCGGCCGCGCTGGCAGCCCTGCTGCCGCGCATCGCCGACGTTCCCGAGGCCGCGCGCCAGGCCAAGGCCTACCTCGTGGCCGCCATCGCGCACTCGGGGCAACTGCAAGTGGGCAGCGGCCATGGCCCCGTGCATCATTTCCATACCCTCTGGCCGGCCTCGTAGCACGAAAGCGGCGCGCCTTTGGCGCCCCCTTCCTGCGGAAAGCCGAACGCCGTCCCCTCGACCCGCCAAATCAGTACAATAGGGGATTCTTTATCCGGTTTTTTTGCCGCCAAGCCGCCCCAAGGCAAAAAGCGCCCTCTTGGGGGGGCAGCAAGCAGACGTCAGTCTGCGCAGCGTGGGGGCTTTTTTTCGTACTGCATACTCATGAACGTGACCGCTCTTTCCGACATCGAACAAGCCCGCTTCAATATGATCGAGCAGCAAATCCGCCCCTGGGACGTGCTGGATCAAAACATATTGCAAGCTCTGTTCGCCGTTCGACGTGAACGCTTTGTGCCGCCCGGCCTGCAAGCCCTGGCTTTCTCCGACGTCGAGCTGCCCATCACGCTTAACGCTCACGACACCCGCGAAACCATGCTGGCGCCCCGGGTCGAGGCCCGCCTTGCTCAAGAGCTGCTGCTCAAGCCCAACAACTGCGTGCTGGAAGTCGGCACCGGCTCGGGCTATCAGGCCGCCCTGCTGGCGCACCTGGCGCAGCAGGTTACCAGCATCGAAATCGACAGCCGCATCGCCGCCTTCGGCGAGCAAAACCTGCAACGCAACCAGGTCAGCAACGTCAAGGTTGAAATCGGCGCCGGCCACGCCGGCTGGGGAACCGCCGAATACGATGCCATCCTGCTTACCGGCTCCACCCCCGCCGTGCCCGACGCCCTGAAGTACCAATTGTGCATCGGCGGACGCATGGTCGTCGTCGTCGGGCAGGGCCCGGTCATGACCGCCTACCGCATCACCCGCACCAGCGCAGCCAGCTTCGACACCGTGGGCCTGTTCGACACCGTCATCAAGCCCCTGCGCGGCACCGCGGTCTCCACGTTCAAGTTCTAGGCCATGCCCGCGCCGTTCGCGGTAGGCACGAGCCTGGCGGCGCTGGCGCTGGCAAGCGGCCTGTTTCCCGCCCATGCGCAAACTACGCAAGACTTGCTGCAAATCTGGAATGCCGCCCGGCAGCGCGACCCCATCTATGCGGCCGCGCGCGCCCAAAGCCGCGCCGACCAGGAAAAAATCCCCCAGGCACGGGCCAGGCTGCTGCCCTACATCACCGCCGGCGGCGGCGCCGAAGTGGACAACACGCGCCGCCTGCAAAACCTACAGCAAGGCACGACCGATACGCGCGGCCTGTGGAACCTGACCCTTACCCAGCCCATCGTCAACATCGGCGACTGGGACAGGCTCAAGCAGTCCGAGTTCATCGCCCACTCGGCCGAGCTGGGCGCCCGGCAAGCCTATCAAGAGTTGATCCTGCGCGTCGCCCAGGCCTACTTCGAGGTTCTGGCGGCGCAGGATTCCCTGCACACCCTGCTGGCCCAGAAGCAGGCGGTCGCCACGCAGCTGCAGGCGGCAAAAAAGGGATTCGAGCTTGGTAGCACGACCATTGCCGACACCTACGAGGCCCAATCGCGGCTCGACCTGCTCAACGCCAGCGAGCTGCAGGCGCGCAATGCCGTGCAAGTCAGCCAGGATCAGCTTGCCAAGATCATCAACGAGCGCCCGGGCGCGCTTGCCGGCCTGAATGCCAAAACGCGATTGCCGCCGCCCCGGCCCGATAACCTGGGCGACTGGACGGCCCAGGCCTCGCAAGCCAATCTTGCCGTAACCCGCGCCCGGCTGGCCACCAGAATTTCCGAGAAACAAATCGATATCGCCAAAAGCGGGCACGCCCCCACGCTGAGCTTGTACGCCCAAACGGGCAGCGCCAGCGACCGCGGCATCTACGGCGTGCAGAACGGGCCCCGCTCCCTCGACACCACGGTGGGCCTGCAGCTTTCCATCCCCATTTATTCGGGCGGCGAGGTCTCGTCGCAAGTCCGCGAGCAAACCTCGCGTCTGCAACAAGCCCGCTACGAACTGGAAGCCGCCAAACGCCAGGCCGTGCAATCGGCCCAGCAATATTTCTCGGGCGTCACCTCGGGCCTGGCCCAGATCGAAGCCCTGCAAGCCGCCGAGAAATCCAGCCTTGCCTCGCTTAACGCCAATAAAACCGGCTACGAAATCGGCGTTCGTGTGAACATCGACGTCCTCAATGCCCAGCAGCAGCTGTACGAAACGCGGCGCGCGCTGTTCCGGGCCCGCTACGACACCTTGATGCACAGCCTGCGGCTCAAGGCCAGCAGCGGCATCCTGGACGAGGCGGACATCGTGGCCATCAACCATTTGCTGGACGCCGGGCAGGGCGCGGCAAGCACGCCATCCCTTCGCAGCCAGACGCTGGACGACTGAACACGCCCAGGCGCCAAAGGGCAGTGCGCCCGCTACTTTTGATATGCCGTTGACTCGCGCCGGCCGGCGCGTGGCGCTAACTCCGTATCTTGCGCAGCAAGGCGGTGGTCGAGCGCTCGAACTCGAAGGGAATGGCTACCGCCCTGCCCCCCCAGCTTTTGACACTGGCGGTTTCGGGCAGGCTTTCCATGTTGTAGTCGCCGCCCTTGACGATGATGTCGGGCCGCAATTGCTCGATCAACGCCTGGGGCGTGTCTTCGCTGAACAGGGTAACCGCCGACACGCACGCCAAAGCAGCCAGCAGCGCGGCACGGTCTTCCTGGCGATTGAGGGGGCGGTCGGCCCCCTTGCCCAGACGGCGCACCGATTCGTCGGTATTGACCGCCACGACCAGCGTCGCGCCGAGCTGGGCGGCGGCATCCAGGTAGGTGACATGCCCGCGGTGCAGGATGTCGAACACGCCATTGGTAAAGACCAAAGGGCGGGCCAGCGTGCCGGCCCGCGCCGCCGCCACGCACTCGTCGCGGCTCAGCACCTTGGCTTCGAAACGCGCGGCCATGCGCGGTTATGCCGCCACGGCCGGCAGGGACTTGGTGATTTCCTTGCGATAGCGGTTCAGGTCTTGCACCGTATTGAACGTGGTGTCCATGAGCAGCGACATATTGTGCAGAATGCGCGAGCTGACTTTGCCTTCCCACTCCTTGTCGAACAGGATCTGGTTGTCGAGCCAGTTCTCGAGCCAGCCGGGCGACGGCAGCTTGGACTGCACCGTATCGTTGGGGAACATGTCTTTGTTGACGTGCAGATTGGTAGGGTGCAGCGCCTGCGGCGTGCGGTGGGCCGACGCCATGAGCACGCCGATCTTGGCGAACGCCAGCCGGGCCTGCTGGCCGAACTCGCTGCCCTTGTGCACCAGGGCGCGCTTCATGTAGCGCAAGTACGCGCCGGCGTGCCGCGCTTCGTCCTGGGCGATGATTTTGTAAATGCTTTTGATGACGGGCTCGGTATGCCAGTCGGACGCCCGCCGGTACCAGTGGTTCAGGCGGATCTCGCCGCAAAAATGCAGCATCAGGGTTTCGAGCGCGGGGGCCGGGTCGAACTCGAAGCGCACATTATGCAGTTCTTGCTCGGTGGGCACGAGTTCGGGCCGGAAACGGCGCAGATACTCGATAAGCGCCAGCGAATGCTTTTGTTCTTCGTAGAACCAGATGGACATGAATGCGCAAAAATCGCTGTCGTCGCGATTGTCGCGCAGGAACATTTCGGTGGCCGGCAGAGCGGCCCATTCGGTAATGGCATTCATTTTGATCGTGTATGCCTGATCATCCGAAAGCTTGCTGCCGTCGAAATCGTCCCATGGAATGTCGGACGCCATGTTCCAGCGCACCGCTTCCATTGATTTGAACAGTTCAGGATAAAGCATAAGGATCTCTCTTGTGTAATTGTTTATACCTTCGAATACACGATCCGAAAGCAAGCCGGTCCTGGGACGGCGGTTTCCGCGAAGGCCGAACGCCGGAGGCATGAACAGTTTCTACCGCCCGCACCCCTGATTGCGTTCATGGTATAGCCCCTTTTTATCATCTATATGTCAGGATTGCTGCAATACACTAAAAATCATAAGGTTTAGCGTAATACCCAATTTATTGTCCTGCAAGTGCCCAAATTGCAACGCCCACGGCCACCGCCACCGTGGCGGCAAAGACCATGAGCAGGCGATTGGTATGTTCCTGGGCGCGGCGCAGCTGGTCGATTTCCAGTTTGATTTGCGGCAGGGAGTCGGGACGCGACAGGGTGCCGTGCACCAGGCGCGGCAATTCGGGCAAAATCTGCACCCACTGGGCCGCCTCTTTGTCCAGACGCTGGCGCAAACCGGCCAGCCCCACCCTTTCGCGCATCCATTTTTCCAGAAAAGGCTTGGCCGTTTTCCAGAGATCCAGCGCCGGATCCAGCTCGCGCCCCATCCCTTCCACATTCAGCAGTGTTTTTTGCAACAAGACCAGTTGGGGCTGGATTTCCACATTGAAGCGCCGCGAGGTCTGGAACAGGCGCAGCAACACCTGTCCCAGCGAAATCTCGGCCAGCGGGCGGTCGAAATACGGCTCGCACACGGCCCGCACCGCCCCTTCGAGCTCTTCTTCGCGCGTGCCGGCGGGCACCCAGCCCGACTCGATGTGCAATTGCGCCACGCGGCGATAGTCGCGCCGGAAGAAGGCCAAGAAATTCTGCGCCAGATAGTTTTTATCGTGCTCGGACAGCGAGCCCACAATGCCGAAATCCAGGGCGATGTAGCGCCCGAGCGTGTCGGGCGTGTCGGAAACGTAGATATTGCCCGGATGCATGTCGGCGTGAAAAAAACCGTCGGCGAAGACCTGGGTAAAGAATATTTCGACCCCCATGCGGGCCAGCTCGCCAATATTGACCCCCGCCGCCCGCAGGCGGTCGATGTGGCTTACCGGTATGCCATGCATTCTTTCCATGGTGAACACCGTGGTCGTGGTCAGCTCCCAGACCACTTCCGGCACCATCAGCAAATGCGCGCGGCCGGTATCCGGCCCGAAATTGCGCCGCAACTGGCTGCAATTGGCGGCTTCGCGCACCAGATCCAACTCGTCGTGCAGGTATTTATTGAACTCGGCCACGACTTCGCGCGGTTTCAGGCGCCGGCTGTCGGGCGCAAGCCGCTCGACCACGCTGGCCAGCACCCGCATCAGCGCCAGGTCTTTTTCGATAATGCCGAGCATGCCCGGGCGCAGCACCTTGACGGCCACCTCGCGCCCGTCGTGCATGACGGCGAAGTGCACCTGGGCAATCGAGGCCGACGCCACCGGATCGACCTCGAAATGCCGGAACAACTGGTGCGGAGAGCTGCCCAGCGCCGCTTCGATGCAGGCCGCCGCCTTGTCGGAAGGAAACGGCGGCACGCGATCCTGCAGCAAGGCCAGCTCGGTGGCGACGTCCAGGGGGATGAGATCGCGGCGCGTGGACAACACCTGGCCGAACTTGACGAAAATGGGTCCCAGCGACTCCAGCGCCAGACGCAGGCGCACGCCGCGCGGGACACGGGGCGGGCGCCCGAAACGGACGACGCGCAACAGGCAATGGGCAATGGGATGCTTGATGCTCGACAGCACCAGTTCGTCGAGCCGGTAGCGCAGCGCTATGAAAACAATGCGGACAAATCGAAACAAGGTCAGCATGCGCGGTTCCGGCCTTGGCGCGCAGCGCGATGTTCCAGCCCCGCCACGCTGCGCTCAAGCGCATCGAGGCGCTGCCGCGCAGCCTGGATGCCGGCCTGCCACTCCACGAACGGCGGCCGGGACAACAGGATACGGCTTTCTTCGGACAGGTATTCGCCCACATTGCCCGCAAAACGGCGGCCCGCCCGCCGCGTGCCGTCCAGCAGCATTCTGGCGCCGCCCAGAAGGCGTACCGCCGCCACATCGCCCACTACCCTTGCCAGGTCGTCTTCAGCGTCCCAGCGCAAGTCGCGCGCCAGTTCGGACACGACGGCGGCCAGGCCCGCATCGCCCTGCACATGCATAAGATTGGCGATTTCCGCAGGGTCGGCCGAGCGCAAGGCTTGCGGCACCCGCCCCAGATTCGCAGTGGGAATGGTTAGCGTGACATCGGGAACGACCGCCGGATCGGACGGCTGCACACCGCCGTCGGACAGCAGCGTCAGCCCCGCCACCCAGGGCCCGACGGCAAAACGCACCGTTTTACCGGCATGGCGGGCCAGTTTTTCGAGCGCCCACGGCTCGCGCCGCAGCAGCTTGTTGAGCGCGCTGGCGAACACATAGGCGGGAGCAAGAAAAGAGGGAATAGGAAGCATGACGAAAACTCGCGGCCAGCGCGACACACAGGGAAAAATGTTCCAGCCCTAAGTTTAACTGACAATAGAAAAATCTTTGCCGGGCGGAATGCAAACAATCCGGGCCGGCGCCCTAAGGGCCGGCCCGGATTGTTTGACCAAACCAGCACCCCGCGTGCCGGCCTGGCCGATTGGTGTTCCCTTTGACTAGTTAGCGTTGTCGACGGGAATTTGCTGGATGCCGGCCAGCAGCCAGCCCGCGTTCTCGGCTTTGTAGAGATTCCACACTTCTTCGAAACGGAAGGCTTCGGCCCCGGCGGACTCGCGCAGCATGCCCGAATAGCGCACGCTGGCCAGGTGGCCGCCCGCAACGGTTTCAATACCCAGGAGTTCGGCATTGAGCAAGACCACTTCGGTGACTTCGGCCTTGCCTTCGCGCGCCAGGATCTGCGGCTTGATCTCGGCGATGAGATCGTCGGTCAGGTATTCGGAAAGACGATCCACGTCGCCGCTGTCCCAGATTTTTTGGATGGCGATGAACTGCGCCTTGGCGTTGGCCAGGAAAGTGGGGGTATCGAAATCGCCCGGGATGAACCAGGCTTCATCGACCGGAGCGGCTGGCGCCGGAGCCGCGGACGAGACGGGTTCAACAGCGGGAGGGCTGGCCTGATTCCATGGCTGGGCCGGCGCATTGCCGTTGCTGGAAGTGCGGAACGCGCCTTGCGCCCCCTGCATGGCCGGCCGCGCCGCGGACGAGGCGCCGCGCAGACGACGCACGATGAACATGACGGCAAAGACCAGCAAGGCGATGAGTACCAGGCTGGACATCATTTCCAAGAAGGCGCCACCCAGCCCCAGGTTGGACAACAGGGCGGCGATACCCAGACCCGCCGCTATGCCGGCGATCGGGCCCAAAAAGCGCGACATGCCACTTTTGGCCGCCGTGCCTGCCGCCGCGGCGCTGCCGGCGGCAGCCGCCGGCGCCGCGCTGCGCTGCGTGGCCGAAGCCGCCGCCGGAGGCGTAACAGCCTGGCGCTGCTGGGTAATATTGGACGACTGCCGCCCAAAGCTCTTGCCACCCCCCATACGCCGCGCCTCGGCGTCGAACGAGGCCGACATCAGGGCGCCCGCCGACACCGCCAGCATGGCGATGGCAAAAAATCTGTGTAGTCTTCGAGACATGTAGTGTTCTCCGGTAGAAGCGCATGGCCAGGCCCTGACGCTAGTGTGCAGTTCACAGAAAACGCCCCGCAGCGTTTTCTTACTACAAGCTGAATATTAACTTAAAACGCGGTTAATCGGCGAAAAACCGGGAGGGTCCTGAAAAGAAATTCAAGAAGAAGGGAAAACCCAGCCGGAATCCCCTTGGGAAGGCCTGTTGGAGAAGTGCATGGGGAGCCTTTGAACAAGGCGAGCGAGCGGCCGGCCGATAAAGCCCGATAGGAGCATGGGCAGGATGGCTGCCCGGACGGTCGTCCACGGCCGAACGCAGCGTGACGAACCGCCGGGAAACGACGCTGGAGCAGCCATGGAGGCTGCCGCTGCCGCGATTACATTGCGGCTGCAGCGGCTTTTGCCGTCATGGCTGCAATCAGCCCAGTTTCACGCCTTCGTGCAGCGCCACGACGCCCGCCGTGAGGTTGAAGTAGCGCACCCGCGACAAACCCGCCGTTTCGAGCATGGCGGCCAGGGTTTCCTGGTCGGGATGCATGCGGATGGATTCCGCCAGATAGCGGTAGCTG
>CALMPB010000496.1 GCA_937871985.1 uncultured Burkholderiaceae bacterium | reverse complement strand
CCGCACTCCGCTAATCTACGCCGCGAGTTGTGCCGAATGTTCTGACGACGGACAGACCGATGAGTAGCGTACCCACCATAACCTTCCACGGCGCTGCCGGCACAGTCACTGGTTCCTGCATGGAACTACGCCATGGCGGAAAGACGATCCTCATAGATTGCGGCTTGTTCCAGGGATCCCGGACGCTGGAAACACTCAATCGCGACCCCTTCGAGTTCGACGTGCGCAAGATCGACGCCGTTGTCCTGACGCACGCGCATATCGACCATAGCGGCCTGCTGCCCAGGCTCACGGCGGAAGGGTATCGCGGGCCGATCTTCGCGACACCGCAAACCCGCGACCTTCTGTATTACATGCTGCCCGACGCCGGACGAATTCAGGAGGGCGATGCGGAGCGCCGCAATCGACGGCAGGATCGCCGGGACGAGGAGCCGATCGAACCGATCTATACCGAAGCGGATTCCAAAGCGGCCTATGAACAGGTCGAGACAGTAGCGCTGCACGACTGGTTCGCACCTGCCGCCGGTTTTCGGGCCCGCTTGTGGAATGCGGGCCATATCCTGGGTTCCACATCCGTGGAGATCGAGGTCGGTGGCGTGCACTTGCTCTTCTCCGGCGACCTGGGTCCAGACCACAAGGCCTTTCATGCCGATCCCGAGGGTCCGGCAGGACTCGATCATGTGTTCTGCGAGAGCACCTATGGCGACCGCGTCCGCGAGGACGTGACGATCGAGCAGCGCCGGACTTTGCTGGAAGCCGAGATCAATGCAGCGCTTACGCGCGGCGGCAACCTCGTCATTCCCGTTTTCGCGCTCGAACGCACCCAGGAATTGCTCCTCGATATCGCGACCCTGATCAACACCGGACGCCTGGCGCATCCACAGGTGTTCATCGATTCGCCACTTGCGACCCGCGCGACAGAGGTGTTCGCCAAACATGCCGGGGAACTCGAAGACATGGGCTCGGGTGAAATCTTCCGTCACCCCTCGTTCCACTACACTGCCAGCACGATGGAATCGATGCGGCTCAACGACATGTCCGGAGCCATCATCATGGCGGCATCCGGCATGTGCGAAGCGGGACGCATCCGTCACCATCTGCGGTACAATCTCGGCCGCCGTGAATCGACGATCCTGTTCGTCGGTTTCCAGGCCGCAGGCACCCTTGGCCGGACAATCCTCGATGGCGCGAACCGCGTGCGCATCTGGGGGCAGGACGTCGCGGTGCGCGCGCAGATCCGGCGGATCGACACTTATTCGGCGCATGCCGACCAGAAGGATCTGCAGCGCTGGATAAGGGCGCGGAAGCCGATCGATGGCAGCCTGTTCCTGGGACACGGCGAAGAGGGCTCGATCGAGACGTTCCGCCGCCTGATGCAGGCGGACGATGCTGCGGCATCGATTGTCACGCCGAAGATCGGGGAAACCTATTCACTGCCGTCACGCGCCTCGTCCAAGCGCCTGAAGACCGGAAAGCTGGAACTACAGGAGGCTGTCGGCCGCGATTGGCAGAATGACTATGCGGATTTTTCGACCCATCTGAAAAAAGAACTGCAGAATATCGAGAGCGCGTCGGCCCGGCGCGAGGCACTCGCCCGCATGGCCGAGATTCTGCATTCCTATCAGGCCTATCGCGAGCATCGTAAGAGCCGATCGAGCTGATCGGCGAAAACAAAGTGACCAGCCCCAGACATAAACGGGTGCCGGCACGCGCGAATTCGCTATATATCATAGTTTCATCAAAGGAGTAATTATGTCGAATACCCCCCACACCCTGAGCGAGGAATTCCCCGGTCAGATGGACAAGATTCACGCCTTGAAGGTTTCGGACTCTCGCTTCGCGCAGCTTCTTCTCGATTATGATGTCGTGAACGACGAAATCCACGTGGCTGAAACCAATATCGAACCGACCTCGCAAGATCACGAGACCGAACTTCGCAAGCGCCGCCTCGCGATCAAGGATCAGATCGCCGAAGCCCTGTCGCAGGCCGCCTGATCTGCCCAAGGGCCGGATGCCGCGCGTTCGGCCCTTACGACAATAGCCGGCCATGGCTCTGCGTCGCCACAAATTCACGGCCAGCAACGAAAGCGCGCATCCCCCCTCAGGAATGGACCTGAACCAGCTTCGAACCAGGCACGAGCTGCCCGCTCATCGCTCCTAGCGAAACACCATGAGCGCGGCGATACCGGCAGCAGATGCCAGAACTGATGCGAAGAGTGGGCCGGACGCCTTCCAGCCTTGCTTTGATGGCCCTGCCAGTACCAGCGTGAGTACAGCCTTCCACATCGTGTTGGCGAGCACGGGCACCGCAAGCACCAGTCCGGCCGTGTCGGGTTTCAACATATCCTCAGGCAGCCCCGCGAGCGTGAGTACGGCTGCGTCCACATCCCACATGCCCGTAAGACCAAGCACAACGACAATGCCCTGATCGCCGAACCGCGCGAGCGCCCAACGTGCCGGGACAGCAATCAACGCAACCGCGCCCGCCAGCAGAAGCGCCGGCCCGAAATCCAGCGGATTGCCCAGCTTCACCTCGCTGGCGCCATCACCATCCACCTTGGAGCGTAGCGCCAGAAGGGTTGTCAGACCGCCGACGACGAAAGCCGGAACCATTGCAAGCGCGAGCGATGTGCTGGCGTAGGGGATGAGGGTAAAAGAGAGTATCTGGACGCGCGCGAACATCACGAGCGAGGCGAGCGCAATACCAGCAATCAAGGGGCCTTGCGGACCATCATTGGCGCGCAAACGCCGGGCATAGGCAACAGTGACCGCCGTGGACGATACCAATGCCCCGAACAAAGCGGTTATCATGACCCCCTTGTCCGCGCCGAGCCGACGACTGGCGACATAGCCGGCGAAGGAGAGTCCGAGCACGACGACGACGACCATCCAGATTTGCCGCGGGTTCCAGGCCTCAAAGGGGCCGTAGCTCGCATCCGGCAGCAGCGGCAGGATGACCAACGCGACGATCGCGAACGTGGCGATCGATTCGACCTCCTTGTGGCTCATCCCTTTGAGCATGGCGTGGGATTGCTGCCTGAGCGTCAGGATCAAGGTGGTTACCGCCGCGACGGCCAGCGTCTCGCTCACCAGGCCCTGCCCGGCCATATATCCCAAGGCGAAGGTGATAATGCCGACCAACGTATTGGTGATGGACAGGCTGGCCGTGCGGGCTTGTTCGCTGCGATATCCAAGAACCAGGCTGGCAGTGACCGCCAGCCCGATTACCGCCGCAAGGCTTTCGGGCATATGGCTGGCAAGGCCGCCGGCAAGACCGAGCAGGCCAAAGGTGCGCAAACCGCTGACCCGGCTGCCATCCGCTGCCTCGCGCTGCCGCCAGCCTCGCTCGATACCGATCAGCACGCCTACCGCGAGCGCCGCAGCAAGCGAACGAAGCAGTTCCATATCAAGCGATATCAAATGATCACTCCACGGCAAGGTAATCGATCGGGAACGGTAGTATGAACGCGGCAGATAGGCTCCTCCTTATGCGCGACGTGGATTGAATGGATTTGATTACGCGCGCCAAATCGATCCGCCCCCAGGCCAGCTACAGATATCCCTATATTAGCGGCGATCCTTCAAGTTGATTGTTCGACCCTTGCCGACGAGACTCAAGAAGGTCGGTCGATGACTCACCACCACGACTCCGGTCCCTGTCTCGCGAAGCCACGCGTCGAGGTGGCCCGCAAGCCGCGCCTCCGTCGCCATGTCCAACCCCTCGCTCGGCTCGTCGAGCAGCAGCCACGGCCTGCCGGCAAGCAAGGCGCGGGCGATCGACAACCGCTTGCGCTGGCCGCCCGACAACCGCGCTCCGCCGTCGCCGACCCATTGGTCAAGCCCATGCGGCATCGCGCGAATATCGACAGCGAGGCAGGCGACTTCCAGCGCCGCCCAAAGCCGTTCGTCGCTGAGGCCGGGGCGCGCCACACGCAAATTGTCGCGGATGGTTCCCGACAGGAGCTGGGCATCCTGGGGCGAGAGCGCGAATGCCGCTCGCACGTCCTCGGACGGCAGGGAAGCAAGAAGCTGGTCATCAAGAGCAATGCCACAATGCTCGCCAGCGGGCCGAATACCAGCGAGCGTTTCCAGAAGGCTGGTCTTGCCGCTGCCGGATTTGCCTGAAATCCCCAAGCGCTCGCCCGCCACGATCCGGACATGCAGGCCGTCCCGATCAAAGGCAATGCTCCGCGCGGGCGCCATGGATGCCGTCGCCTTGCGGACAAGCGCAGAGGGTTGACCCGCCATGCCCTCCAATCGCGAGAGGGCGGCCGCGACCAGCGCGCTTCGCGATACGCCGCGCACATAGCCGGAAAGGGCCTCGATCGCACCCGCCGCCGCCAGCACGGCAAGCACCGTCAACGGCAGGGAGGCATGGGAGAGGATCAGCATCGCGCCCATGGCGATGCCTCCACCCAACACGAGGCCCGCGTCGATGATTGCTTCGCCGCGCGCAAAACGACGCCGCGCGCTGTCCAGTTCGGCCGTCTCGACCGCGAGGCTTCGCCCGATCGCCGGAGCGAGATCGTAGGCAAGGATTTCGGGCGAGGCGGCGGCATAATCCACCATGCCCGCCTTGAGCCGCGCAAGCGCCGCTGCCATGTCGGTCGCGGCGCTCGCCAGCAGGTGGGGGGTCGCCAAATGCGCCCAGAGGACAAGCCCGACAAGCAACGCCAGCAAGACAAGGCTCGCCCAAGGGCTGGCAAGCCATGCAAGGACAAGACCGATCGCAGCCCCGGCGAGCGCAGCAGGCAACGCGGGCCTACGGATCAGCCTGTCCTCCAATGCGCCGATGTCCTGCACGAGCCGCGTCACGGCATCGCCCGCCGAGACCGCCCGCACGTCGCGCTCGGACAGGATGCGATCGAACAGGCGCGCGCGAACCGCGGCGAGCGCCAACAGCGCGCCGCGATGGCCACATAACCGTTCGCCATAGCGTGCCGTGGTGCGAATGATCGCCAGCAGCCGGATCAACGCGCTCGGCACCAGGTAGTTGAAACCCTGCGCGGCCAGCACGCCGGCCAGTCCGGCAAGCGCAGCACCGGTGATGAACCATCCGGACAGGCCCAGCAGCAGGACCGCAGAGATCGTCGCGGCGGCGGCGAGCAGGCCCGCAATCCGGAAAGCCCGGCGCTCCGGGCCGATCGCCTCGGCCAGCAGCCGGTCCATATCCGCGCGGCTCATGAAAGCACCGCTTCGCTGTCGGCGATCGCGGCCAGTTCGGTGCTGTGCGTCACGATCAGGACCGTCCGTCCCTTTGCGGCGGACGCCAGTATCCTGGCGATATCGGCCGCCGATCCCGCGTCGAGATCCGCGGTCGGCTCATCCAGCAACCAGAGCGGCGCGTCCTTTAACAGCACCCGGGCGATGCCGACACGCCGGCGTTCCCCGCCGGATAGACCCGACCCGCGATGATCGAGCGGCAAGGCCAATCCCTGCCCCCGCGCTTCGATCATCGGCCCAAGGCCCGCCCGATGGGCCACGGCTTCGACCGCCGCGTCCTCGGCATCGGGACGCGCAAGACGGATATTGTCGGCCAGCGTGCCCGGGACGAACGCGACCGATTGCCCCGCCCAGCCAACATGACCGGAAAGCGCAACATCGGCCGCATCCCGGCCGTCGATCAAAACCCGCCCCTTGCCGATGGGAGCCAGCCCCAGCAGCGCGTGGAGCAGGCTCGACTTGCCGATCCCCGTGCTGCCGCGAAGGGCAAGGCTGGTGCCCGCGGCAACGTCGAGCGTAAACGGGCCGATAGCCGTCTCGCCATAGTCGATGACCACGCCGTCGAAGCGGAGCGCGGGCGGTCCTTCGATGGCGACTTTCGGCGCGGGCAGCACTGCAGGCGCAAGAGCTTCAAGGCGCTCGACCGCAGCCTCCCCGACCTGCTTGTCGTGATAGGCAGCGGCAAGGCGGCGCATGGGCAGGTAGAATTCAGGCGCGAGGACGAGGACGAACAGGGCCTGGCCCAGCGACAGCTTTTCAGGAGCCGGGAACGGCAGGATACCCAGCAGGTTGAAGCCGCAATAGAGCGCGACCAGCGCCACCGACAGCGCCGCGAAGAACTCGATCACCGCGCTCGACACGAACGCGACCTTCAGCACGTCGATCGTGCGCGCAGCGACCTCGCGCGTCGCGTCGGCAAGGTGGCGGCTGATGCGCTCCTGCGCGCCAAAGCCCACAATCACGGGAAGCGCGCGCACCCGGTCGACGAACAGGCCCGACAGGCGGCTGAGCGCGTCGAGCTGGCGCGCGGCGGCACGCGCAGCCGCCGTCCCGGCAAGCGCCATACCCAGGGCGAAGGGAACCAGCGTCGCGAGCATAATCGCGCTGGCAATCCAGCTTCCCAATGCGGCGGCAATCGCGATGATGAGCGGAGAGAGGACAGCGGCGCGGCGCAGAGGGAGGAAGCGGGAATGGAAGCCGCCCAGGTCCTCGATCCGGTCGACGGCATCGGCCACCGCCTCGCCCAACATCCGGCGATCGCCCGGCGGCGCAACAAGCACATGCGGGAAAACCCGCCGGCGCCAGTTCGTCCTGGTGCGCACTGCGGCGCCTTCACCGGCATGGACCGCACCGATCTGAAGACCGCCGCGAAGCAGGGCCGCGGCGATCAATCCGCCCACGGCAAGCAGAAGATGGCCATGGCCGCCCTGTTCCGCAGATGCCACGGCGCAGGCGAGCGCGGCCGCCATGAGGATCGCCGCGCCGCTGTCCCCGATCCAGAAAAGGACCGGCACCTGCCTATCTAATGCCTTGCTCATATACTCAATTACGAGTAACGGCTAATCATAATTTTTTCAACCGACTCAGGACACCCATGGAAGCCGGGCCGGAACGCAAGGAGTCTTGCCATGGACATGGCCGTGATCGAACTCTCCCGGCTGCAGTTCGCCCTGACCGCGCTATACCATTTCCTGTTCGTCCCCCTGACGCTCGGCCTCTCCTTCATCCTCGTCATCATGGAGAGCATCTATGTGATGACGGGCCGTGAGATCTGGCGCACCGTCACGCGCTTCTGGGGCAAGCTGTTCGGTATCAACTTCGTGCTGGGCGTTGCCACCGGCATCACCATGGAATTCCAGTTCGGCACCAACTGGTCCTACTATTCCCACTATGTCGGCGACATTTTCGGCGCGCCGCTCGCCATCGAAGGGCTGATGGCCTTTTTCCTCGAAGCGACGTTCGTCGGCCTCATGTTCTTCGGATGGGACAAGCTGTCCAGGGTCGGGCATCTGCTGACCACCTTCATGGTCGCGCTCGGGTCCAACCTCTCGGCGCTGTGGATCCTCGTCGCTAATGGCTGGATGCAGAATCCGGTGGGATCGCGCTTCAATCCCGAGACGATGCGCATGGAAGTCTCCGATTTCATGGCGGTGCTGTTCAATCCGGTGGCGCAGGCGAAGTTCGTCCATACGGTGAGCGCCGGCTATGTCTGCGCCTCGGTCTTCGTGCTCGGCGTCTCGGCCTGGTATCTCCTCAAGGGCAAATGGGTCGCGGTCGCGCGGCGCAGCTTCACCGTCGCCGCCGCCTTCGGCCTCGCATCCTCGCTGTCGGTTGTCGTGCTGGGCGACGAGAGCGGCTATGCGCTGACCGACAACCAGAAGATGAAGCTCGCCGCGCTGGAAGCCATGTGGCACACCGAACCGGCTCCGGCGGGTATCGCCGTTGTCGGCTTTCCCAGCGTCACCGACCGCGAAACCTATTTCGAGGTCAAGATTCCCTATGTGCTCGGCCTCATCTCCACGCGCAGCCTGACGGGCGAAGTCTCCGGCATCTTCGAGCTGGTCGCCAGGGCGCAGGACCGCATCGAGAACGGCATCAAAGCCTATGACGCAGTCGAAAAGCTGAAGGTCGACCAGAAGGACATGGTCGCACGCGAGGCATTCGAGCGGAGCAAGGCCGATCTTGGTTATGCCCTGCTGCTGAAACGCTTCGTCGCCGATCCGCGGCAAGCCACGCCCCAGGACATCGAGAAGGCCGCATGGTCGACCGTGCCCAATGTCCCTGTGATGTTCTGGGTGTTCCGCGCGATGGCGGGCCTCGGCTTCTTCTTCATCGCTTTCTTCGGCGCCGCCTTCTGGATGGCCTCGATCCGCAAGCTGAACTGCGACAGCCGCTTCTGCCGCACCTTCCTGCGCGCTGCGGTGTGGGTCATTCCGTTGCCGTGGATCGCCATCGAATTTGGCTGGATCCTGGCCGAGATCGGCCGCCAGCCCTGGGCGATCGACGGCGTTCTGCCGACCTTCCTTGCCGCATCGAGCCTGACCGTCGCGCAACTCTGGACGACGATCATCGGCTTCACGGTAATCTACGGCGCGCTGGCGGTCATCGAAGTACGGCTGATGCTGGCGGCGATCCGCAAGGGACCGGACCAACATCGACCCCCGGCGCCATCCTCCGAAACCCACAGCGGCTACGCGCCCATCCCTGCCGAATAAGGAGAACAGGTCATGGCACCTCCCATCGACTATGAAACGCTCCGGCTGATCTGGTGGCTGCTGATGGGCGTCCTCCTGATCGGCTTCACCCTGACCGACGGCTTCGACCTTGGCACCGCCGCGCTGCTGCCTTTTGTTGCCAGGACCGACGCCGAACGCCGCCTCGTCATCAACTCCATCGGTGCGACGTGGGAGGGGAACCAAGTCTGGTTCATCCTTGGCGGCGGCGCGATCTTCGCGGCATGGCCGTTCGTCTATGCGGTCAGCTTCTCCGGCTTCTATCTGGCCATGTTCCTCGTCCTCGCGGCGCTCATCCTGCGGCCCGTCGGCTTCAAATACCGCTCGAAGAAGCCGGACGCCGCATGGCGCGCGCGCTGGGACTGGGCGCTGTTCGTCGGCGGTTTCGTTCCGGCGCTGGTGTTCGGCGTCGCGGTCGGCAATGTGCTCACCGGTATCCCCTTCCGGCTCGATAGCGATCTGCGCTCCTTCTACGAGGGCAGCCTGCTCGGCCTGTTCCATCCCTTCTCGCTGGTCGCCGGCCTTCTCTCGGTCGCCATGATCGTGCTGCACGGCGCAAGCTGGCTCGCGATCAAGATCGAACGCGGCGCTGTGCATGACCGCGCCCGCGCCTTCGGCCAGGTCGCCGCCGTCGCCTCGATCCTGCTCTTTGCCATCGGCGGCGTGATGGTCGCGACCATGGGCTATGGTTTCCGCCTGACGCACGGCGCCGATCCGCTCGGCCCCTCTAATCCGCTGCTTTCAGGAACGGTCGCAGCGCCGGGGGCCTGGCTCGACAATTATGGCGCCCATCCCTGGATGCTGATCGCCCCCATTCTCGGTTTCGCGGGGCCGCTGCTGGCGTGGATCGGTATCCGCAAGGGCCGCGAGGTTCTGGCCTTTGGCGGCTCATCTCTCGGCGCGATCGGCATCATCGCGACCGTGGGCCTCTCGATGTTCCCGTTCATCCTGCCCAGCTCGATCGACCCGGCCTCGAGCCTGACGGTCTGGAACGCGTCGTCCAGCCATGTGACCCTGTTCATCATGCTCGCGGTGACGGTGATCTTCCTGCCAATCGTGCTGCTCTACACCGCCTGGGTCTACAAGGTCCTGTTCGGCCGCATCACGCTGCGCGACGTCGACACCAACCCCGACTTTTATTGAAGGAAGACCCGGATGTGGTATTTTAGCTGGATTCTGGGTGTCGGCCTGGCCGTCGGCTTCGGCATCCTCAACGGCATGTGGCATGAGTTTCATGCCGATCCCGATGAGGACATGGCGGCCTGATCGCGACGGATCATGATTGCTATCGGCCCTCTCGCGCTCGCGTTGGAACGGCTGTTCGCGATTCTCGGGATCATTGCCTTCATGGCGGCGGGGAACTGGATAGGCCGCCGTCGCGGCGTGGATTGCGATACGGCCGCGTGGCGGGCATTGCTCGCTGGCCTCGTTGCAGCTCGCGCGGGTTTTGTGGCGCAGAACTGGCATGCCTTCGCCATCGAACCCGCAACCATCCTCTATGTCTGGCAAGGAGGTTTCTCGCCGCTCCCCGGTCTGGTGACTGCCGCAATCGTGCTGGGCGTGTCACTACGGCGATCTCGCGCCCTAGCACCTTTGACGCTCGTCTTCGCGGGCTGCGTCGCGGTCACATCCGGCGCCACGGCAGCGGCCCTTGCCTCGGCGCAGCGACCTCTACCGCAAGGAATCGTTCTCCAGTCGCTGGACAGCGGAAAGAGCCTGCTCGACGATCGCCGGGGCAAGCCGTTCGTCGTCAATCTCTGGGCAACCTGGTGCCCGCCGTGCCAGCGTGAAATGCCGATGATGGTCGCAGAAGCGGCGCACTCGGCCGTACCGATCCTGCTTGTCAATCAGGGCGAGGATGCAGACAACGTACGTGCGTGGCTGGACAGCAAGCGCCTTGAAACGGCGCACGTCCATCTCGACCGCGACCTGCGTATAGCTGCCGCGACCGGCTCGGCCGGGCTTCCCGCGACGCTGTTCATCGACAGCAAAGGCGTGATCCGTGCGCTCCATGTCGGTGAAATCTCGCGGGCCGCCCTGCTCGCGGGACTACGCGATCTGAAGTAGAGTTTCGATCAAGGAGAAGACCATGACCAGACAAGTGAATATTGGAATCGGCGAGGAAGATCGGGTTGCGATTTGCGAAGGCCTGAGCCGCCTCCTGGCGGACACCTACACTCTCTATCTGACCTCGCACAACTTTCACTGGAACGTGACCGGGCCGATGTTCAACAGCCTCCATGCCATGTTCATGACGCAATATACCGAGTTGTGGAACGCGATCGACCCGATCGCCGAACGCATCCGCTCGCTCGGACAGCCCGCACCCGGTTCCTACGCGCAGTTCGCTAAATTGAGCTCGCTTCCCGACGCGCCGGAAGTGCCGCCGAAGGCGCTCGACATGGTCGACATCCTCGCCAAGGGGCATGAAGCGGCCGCCCGCACGGCGCGCACGCTGTTCCCTCTGGTCGAGAAGGCGAGCGACGAGCCGACCGCGGACCTGCTCACCCAACGGATCGGCGTGCATGAGCAGGCCGCATGGATGCTGCGCGCCCTGCTCGAAGAGTAAGACACGCTCAACGACTGGCCCCGGCCGCGCAATCTCTGCGAGGCCGGGGCCGTTAGCGAACTGCCGCCATTGAAAGGACGAGACCTTGGCTACGTCAAAGCTGGCAAACATCCTCCTCGATGCGCTCGAAGACGAGCGGAAGGCGGAGGCGACCTATGCCGCCGTGATCGAAAAGTTCGGCCCTGTCCGGCCCTTTTCCAACATCATCGAAGCCGAACAGCGCCACGCTGCCGCGCTTGAGCGCCAGCTTGCCCGACTGGGCATCGACGTGCCGCCCAACGCATGGACAGGAAAAGTCACAGCGCCAGCCTCACTCGCACAAGCGTGCGAAAGCGCGGTCCAGGGCGAGGTCGAAAACATCGCCCTCTATGACCGGCTGATCCCGATGATCGAAGATCCCGCAGCGCGCCAGGTGATGGAAAACCTGCAGGCCGCCTCGCGCGAGCGCCACCTCCCTGCTTTCAAGCGGTGCCTGGAGCGGGAACGCGATCGCCGTTCGTGACGACCTTCCCTTAATCCTCATCGCTCAGACGCCGGCTGCTTTCGGGATCCGCAATCTACGGTGGATCGGGCAAGGATCGTCTCATACCAACCTGCGCGGAGGCTGACTCACGGGGGATTCCCAAGGCGGTGAAAATCT
>CALMPB010000495.1 GCA_937871985.1 uncultured Burkholderiaceae bacterium | reverse complement strand
CAACGGAACCACGGATGCGGCTTACTTCGTCACCGTGGCGCCACCAAAAGCCGCTCGGCAAGAAGCGAGGGTCACCAGTCAGCGGGAAATCCTTCTTAAATCGATGCAATCAAGCTTTGAAGGTTCGATAACATCCGATGGATACATCGTCGCTTACTGAAACGTTCACCCATGTCCGCATCGTGCTGGCAATGGTCATCGGCCTTGGCATTACTCGCATCCTGACGGGTGTGGCCAGCTTCATCCAGCATCCGAAACGGCATAGCGTTTCGCTGCTCCATATGCTCTGGGTCGGGTCCATACTGCTGGAGCTGGTGCTGTTCTGGTGGTGGGACGTCAGGCTTGCACGCGAAACCGACTGGAACTTCAGGGTTTTCCTGCTTCAGATCAGCTATGCCATCGTGCTCTTCCTGGTGGCGGCGCTCCTCTTCCCGGACAACATCATCGAATATGCGGGCTATGAGGATTTCTTCATTCAACGCAGACGCTGGTTTTTCTCGCTGTTAGCGGCCACTTGGGCGCTGGATCTCGTCAAAAGCCCGGACATCTGGAGAAGTCTCACAGCGCCTTTTTTGATTCAGGCATCGATCAGCGTGACGCTTTGCGTGATCGGCATAGCATGCCGACACCGCACCGTTCAGCTTGTCGTCGTGCTGCTTTATATTTCGCGCCAAATCTATTCGATGTGATTGGAATGCCAAAAGCGATCTATGGAAAAGGGCGGCTAATAGAATGCTGTTTTTTCCTGCAATCGGATATGGCGCAACAAGAAGGCAACACCAAATGCCTGGTGGTCTTGGTCTTGCTTGGTCGGCCTTGAATAAGATTTTTGGCCCTGTGGCTCAGCCAGCGATCTTGCTAGAAATAAGATCCATCACTACAGCCAAACAAAGCCAGCCTTGCCAGGTTCGAATGCAGGTGATGCCTGTTACCTAGGCGGCTTCCGGCTTTGCCGTGCGGTTACGGCGCAGTTCAACTACCTGCTCCGCGCCAACAGCCCGAGCGCGCAACTGCCCACAACCTCCGTCCACATCCTGCCCCGCGCTATTCCTCACCTTGGTCAGCACCCCACGGCTTTGCAGAAAGCGGACGATCTCGTGGATGCGCTCGGTATCGGGGCGCCGGTAGTCATCCCCTTCCAGGCTATTGAAGGGAATGACGTTGAGCACCCCATACTTACCCTTGAGCAGACGCACGACCGCATCAAGTTCGTCGTCGCCGTCGTTGATGCCCTTGAGCAGCGTCCACTGATACTGGATCGGATAGTCAGTATCGCGAGCGTATTTCTCGCCCAGTTCGACCAGTTCGTCCGGCGCAATTCTCGGCGCGCGCGGCAGTAAGTGCGCGCGCAGGTCGGCCTTGGTCGTGTGCAACGATAGCGCCAGCGCAGGTTTGACACGTTGTTGCGGCAGGGCTTCGAACACGCGCAGGTCGCCCACGGTGGAGAACACGAGATTCTTGTGGCCGATATTCCCTTCGGTGCCGAGCAGGTCGATTGCTTCGAGCACGTTGTCGAGGTTGTGCGCCGGTTCACCCATGCCCATGAAGACGACTTTCTTCACCGCGCGCTGACGCCGCGCCAGCACGACTTGGGCGAGGATTTCCATGCTCGTGACCTGACGGATCAGGCCGCTCTTGCCGGTCATACAGAAGCGGCAGCCGACAGCACACCCGACCTGGGTGGAGACGCAGAGTCCATCGCGCGGCAACAGCACGCTTTCCACCATCTGTCCGTCGGCGAGTTCGACGAGCAAGCGCGAGCCGTCGTTGCCGGCGTGCTCGGAGCGGACGCGGGCGAGGGCGTCCAGCTCTGCCGTCAGGGCGGGCACGGCGTCGCGCAGCGCCAGAGGCAGAAAGTGCTCGGAGCTCCGGCGTCGCGTGCCGGTGTCGAGCGCTTGCCCTTGCAGCCAGACGCGCAGGAGCCGGCCACGGTGGACGGGCAGGGCGCTGAGGGAGGTGAGGCGTTGGTCGAAGTCGGAGTAGCGCATGGGGGGCGGATTTTACCCTGCGCCTGGGACAAGCTGTCGGAGAGTAGATGGTCTCGTTGGCGACTACTGTAGAGATTTTCAGAAAACGGTGTCGGACTACAAATTCGCAGCATCTAGCTAGCGAATTCGTAGTCCGACACCTTATCTCCACGGCTAGTTGATTGGAGTAACACTCCAAGATGCGTACTGCCCAAAGTTCGCCCTGCAATATTTGCAGGTTTCGCTGTCCAGCGGAGTGACTTTATCGCAACTGGGGCAGAGCCCTTTAGGACCTTCATTGGCAGATCTCTCGTCCAATAATCGCCGAGCTTCAGCCTCCGCCTTGGGGTCTGGCCAAACAGGAGGGCTGGTCAGGCGTGCCCTAAAAATTTCCGCATCTTTATCGGTAATGAGCCCATTATTAAGATGCGACGCAATCAATTGTTCGCGCCCCAGAATCCATTTTTGATCTATTTGCCGCAATTTAACGAAAACAGGGGAAAGATAAATACGCAATGGGGCAGGGTCCATGGCGCCATAGTGTAGATGCAACTCGCCGAAATTTGTTGTGAATGTCACGAATGTATGGATCTTTTTTTTCCATCGTGAGCATATTCAAAACGCCAGCAAGAGCTATGCCTTCCAACGCGCCCTCAACGCCAAATCCACCGCCAACAAAGCCGCCGCCGGTGGTGACTGTTCCCGGTCCGGTCACGGAGATGTCTATTAACTCCAGAAGCGAAAACCTAGCTATTGACTCGCGACCACTGCAAGTCACGGAGTTATCGTGGAAGCTAATAGTGCTGGATTCGCCGGCCGTGAACGGAAAGCCACTAGCTCCAAGTACTATGCAGTCTTTTAGGATTAATATGGCGTTGTCGCCGGTCGCTCTCATTGTGGTCAACCCTGGTATTTGAGTGTTATTTTTAGATGATGTGTTAGGTGAAAAAGGCCGTATCATGAAAAAACGCGCTAGCCAGGCGCTCCCAAATTGTAGTCTGACACCTTTTCTTGATCGCGCCATCGACGAACAACATATTGATCGACATCCAGACCTGAGAGTGGGCCGGGATTTGCTCACCAGCATCCCTGCCATCGGACCGCAAGCAGCGAACGCGATCCTATCGATCATGCACAACAGGCGAATCAACTCAGCAGAGGGCCTGGCAGCATATCTGGGTCTGATTCCTGTGCAGCGGCAATCCGGAACCAGTCTCACTGGCCGACCTTGTCTGTCCAAGGCCGGGCCGCCAAGAGTGAGGGCAACGCTGTACATGGCCGCGATTGTGGCCACGCGCTATAACCCGCATGTCCAGGCCCCCTTCGCCCGACTGCTAGACGCCGGCAAAAGCAAGATGTCCACGCTCGGCGCTGCAATGATAAAGCTCGCTCATCTGTGCTTCGGCGTGCTTAAAACGCGTTCATCTTATCGCCCGGATTACGCCTAATCTCTTGACGGAAAAGACGGTATCTTTTTCCCGGTTCTGTATTTTGACGATCAATAGCAGGACGGTTGCCCGGCGACCATAAGTAAACGAGGGCCAAACAGCAATTTGGCTGCGGAAATTGTAGTCTGGCACCTCTCCCATGAATACAGCGTTTCAAGGTGGAAGGGCGAAGCATGATCAAGAAGTATTCTGGGTTTCATTGATCCATTCCTTTAGCTTAAGATAATCAATGAGGCTTAACTGATGTTTTAGTTGGCTGGAGAAAATGACGGCATCTGGAGAAAAGTACGATGACGTAACCATAATTCCAGCGGTTACCCTATCGGCAAGTACGGCGCCTGCTAACTCTCTTACCAAATTGACGCCAACTGGGTTTGATGGTGCATATCTCTTGCATTCAACATAAAAAATAAAATTCCCAATGTCGCGATGGTTGGCAACAATTAAGTCTTTGCCGCCATCGCGCGTAGCCTTGGTTAGATCCACGCGATAGCCTCTTTTTTCCATTAATTCGGCGACAAATTCTTCGAATTGTCTTGGCGTTAGATCGTAAATTGCTCGATGGTTCTTTTGAATAGCGTCTACTAGCCTTCCATTGACCAGTCGTATATCACTTGCTACTTGGATTAGTTGAGGCGTTTCGATAGGATTGTCGATAGCAACGGCGGCACGGTAACGAATGTCCTCACCCAGCAATCTGAATAGCCTTTCAATATCCCTTTCGCCATGGTTTATGTGATTTGCAACTAAACGAAGAAGAAGCGGATTGCCCTGTGTGAAGGCAGCAATCTTCGCTAGGTCTTGGTCTGAAAGTACGTGCTCCAAGGCGTTTAGCAAGAATTGTTGTGATCCTGAGTGAGGAAACGCATGTAGGCGAATGTGCGTTTCAGGATTGAACTTCTCAACGAAGTCCGGAAATGTACTCACCAGGACGAACTGCCTTTTACTCTCTTCTTTCATAAGGGAGGAAATGCGTCCTGAAATCTCTCTGGAAAAGTCGAAGCAGATATCTTCTACGACGACAAGTCTCGTATTCTTGTTTAGTCTAGGAAAGCTGTCCGACGATCGGCGAGTTGATATAACTTCGGTACTGTTGGCCAGTTCAATTCCCTGTGTTCTGAGAAAGTGCGTCCAGAGTAGTGTCTTCCCCGTCGCATTGTCTCCTGTTATGGCAATAACGGAATGCTTTTTATCCAGAATTGCGGATTTAAGAGACTCTAGCTCTTGCTCTCTGCCCGTGACAATTGGGTCTCTGTCAGTGATATAAAAAGGATTGTATGAGATTGTATTTTTCATATCATTTTTTATGGTTTTGCAGAATCTCGAAGCTATTCTAAAGTGTTTGCGCGGAAACTGGAAAAAGATGTCAGACTGCAATTTCGTTACCTAAGGGCTGAGAAATTGTAGTCTGACACTTTTTTCAGAATCAGATTCGAGTTTTCCCGTGGCGGGAGTGATTACAACCATGTTGGCACGCTCCAGCAACTGCTGCGCGCCGATCTCGGTGTTATCCCGCGCCTCGGCCCGCCCATGCTCAACGCCGGCGAACCAGCCGTTCGGGTGGTTGTCTTTGTTGCCGGTGTTCTCCGGGGAGTTGTCCCGGGGGAGACAGTGCGGGACGTGTCGGGGTCGTCGACGGCTCCGCCAATGAGACTGCTAAGCGCCTTATCAGCGTCGGCGTGGGTGTCGGGGGGGCGCTCATCCGGTGGCTCCCTTGCTAGATAGAAATTATTGAGGGTTAGCTGTTTAGGCAATCGGGTACGATGCGCGCTCCTAGAGGAGGTGCATATGCACAAGGGTTACCAAGTCCTGTTGGCGTTGTTGTTTCTGGCTTTCTGCACTGTCCTATTCAACTTTTGGCCGAGGAACAGTGAACAGTGGGCTAGTTGGGTGCAGGCCGTTGGATCTGTTGCCGCAATCGTTGCTGCGATCTGGATTGCTTCAGAGCAACATCGGACAGCAGAGAAGAGAGAGGCAGATCAGCGTGCTGCGGCGAATCGGAATTACCTTTGCGCCACTCGGGCCGAATTATCTGCGCTTTGGAACATGTACATCCTGAGAGTTGGTGATCAGCTCCAAGCACACGATACATCCACGTTGCTCGACATTATTTGGCCGATTGATCATGACCCGTTTGTGGTATACAACTCGAACGCCAAAATGCTTGCGGAAATTGATGACGACGAGTTGAGGAATTTGATGATTCGGACATATGCGCAAGGGAGGGGGCTCATAAGCACTTGGCGTATGCACAACAGTCTTCTGGCGGATGTTTTAAGACTCGCCCGCTATGCCAATGAATTCCCCTCGGACAGTACCAAGGCGACCGCGGAAGGCGCATATCAGATGGCGCTCGACTATGGGCCTGTCCTTCAGGAAGTTCACATGGAGTTGGCGACCTTGGTTCCGCATTGCATTGAGCGGTTAGATGCGAGCATCAATCGTATTAAGGTCCAGGCTTGACGCCATTTGCGTACGCACAGTCGCCAAATAATTGCAACAGCAATTATTGATTTCCGTATCGGGCATAAAGGTGTCAGACTACAACTTAGCCGGAGAAATTGTAGTCTGGCAACTGTTGCGATTGTGTGAAATACAGGTTGCAGACTGAGCTGGTCGGAATTGTGAGAAAGGATGTAAATACATGAATTGTCCATGCATTTAGTCAGATCGCTTACTGATGTCTATTTTCGGCCAGAAGTAGTCATTCGCCGTTCGGCTTTTTAGCTACAATGCTAAGTGATTTTGATAGATTTTTAAAATCTTAATCTAGAGGATGCGGCATCGGTGAGAACAAAAAAGAAAAGCCTCAGAAGGCCCAGAAGGCCGGTAGGAGTGATTGAGCCAAGCATTCCCTGTGTTTCGTGGGTTGTTCGCATGAAGGAAAGTTTTACAGCACTCACCGCCTTAGTCAGCTTCATCGCGGGCGTACTCGGCATCCTCGTTCTATATGCAAATAATAAGGGAGCGTTTGCTGATCTCAAGAATGATTTTTACTCTTGGCTATACCAAGAAAAAGCGTGGACAGGCCTATTCAACAATTTTCCCGAAGGCTACGTAGACATGGCATCAATGAACTTGTCAGACACAAGCCTTCAACTGGTCATTATCGTGAACGATGGAAATGTTGATGGAGTTATTGCGGATAAGAAGCTTTGTAAGGTGGGTTTCCCCAGCGGTTACAAGCTACTAAAAGGCGACATCGGTGTGTTGGGGAATGCGGCAAACGTTCAGGTCTTCGACTACGAGGCTGGTTTTCCTCGTGAGTATGCAGAACTGAAGATTAAGCGGGAAGGCATCGTGCTTGAAGTGGAAGCAAGGGAAGGCTCTAAATGGCTTCTTCCTCACCCTGTACGAATTGCAATGTATCCAGAAACTGATGCAGACACTGGGATGAAATCGCTCCTTGATTTCTGTGCGACAGAGCGCGCCGAACTAATGAAGCATCTTGGTCAAACACAAAAGAATCGTGGCATTGAATTAGAGCGCGATGTAGAAAACCCTTGATAGATCTGTTGTCGACCAAAAGCGGCCATCTCGACGTACACTACAGCAAATTACTCGGAGCGCGTTGTGTATCCAATTCAAATGCAGGACGGTAACCGAGGCATCGGCATGGGTTACGGTCAGTTCTTAGAGACTTTTAATTCAGTCTGTCTCGAGCATATACAGAGCGGTCGGGCACGGGCATTTGCGTTTTTATTCTACGACATGACGCACGGAGTTGTTCGTGAGGCGCTGCAGGAGGCTTACGGTTTTCAGCGACTTCACGATAAAACGGCTAAGGATGTCACGCTCTTTTATTTGCATGCCAATGCAGTGGGCTCACATTGGCAGGACTTCAATCTGACATTCATGGGGGCACTTGGGATCGAAGATCAAGCGCAGACTCCTTGCATGGTTTTTTTCCACGTGATTGGCGAAAACATCGAAGACGTGTCGATCTATACCATTGATGAAAGATCGACAGACCCTGTTCTGACGGTTGCTGAACTCGAGCAGTATGTTGACGAGGCTATCAATAAGTTGAACACTGAAGGCAATTTGTCGGCGCTGACATCCATCGGAAAGTCCTTGGCATCGTTTGGCAGCCTGATTAGGCTCGCTGAATTTTTACTAAAGCTTAAGGGAGCAGCATAGCTGCGCCATACCCTTGCACAAAACCAAAATTCGCTTGCGATTCTGAGGTAAGAAGACAATCGGCCGAGTTGCATCTGTTTTCGGTGGAATGTTCAAAAAGGGTCGAGACCGGTCTCTCAATGTGTGAAACTCAGCACCTCCCGCACCGCAGCGGAATTGCCACTCTTGTGGCGCTCAGCCGCTGTCCATGCGGTAGACTTTTCCCCGCTACCCCACCGGTAGTCCGGTTTGGAAGCCGGAAAGCTATAGGCGGATAGCCGCAACGCATGCGGCTTGACTTACCCCTATAGGAGGCAGCCCCATGCTGCAGCATCCCCTGACTCAAAACCCCTGGTCCATCGACACCAATCTCGAGTCCGGCCCAGTCTCTCTTTCCCACATCCATCAAATAGACCGCGCCCGCTACGCTATCCAGACCATCGCCCGCATGGTCGGCAACAGCGCATTCGAACCCGATGCAACCGGCTCGCCGCCGTTGGATGCCTGGTCGGTGGCTGCGTTAATGGGAGGAGTGGAGGGCCTTTGTGAACACGTGGCTACTTTGACCGACGCCATGTTGGAACAAGCGCTGCATGGAGAGGATGACGAGGATGCAGGTGAGGCGATGCACGACGCGCTGGCGTTGATTCAGTAGCGGCCAGGAAAGCACGACGCGCCGGCGGTTGGCCCAGGAGTACTAAGGGAATGGTGTTCGCCTACTGTCTCCACGTCGAAGTCGACATCGAAGCGCAGACGGACACCACTTTCTTCCCCGGGGCAGCGGCGTTGAAGGAGACGCACGGCGCTAATGGTGACCTCCAACCCCCAACCCCTGCGGACCATGGACCCCGAACTCCAACCCTCAAATTCACGAATACGGGATAACCCTAATCCCCACCATCCACGAATAAAATTCCTACATAACCTGGAATTTATATCGTTTTGAGGAACACCCCCTGGGGCCTTGTAATGCGTGTTCGCTTAACGCTGTCCACGCATTTACCCAGACTTATGAATCCCATCGGATACCGCATTCTTCCCCGTACCGGCCCGGCCGTCGCTGCCGACGTGCTGGCCGGTTTCGCAGCCATCGGCTCGGCCCAGATCAGCGATTGCATGAACCGCCTGTACGGCGTCAGCGGGCTGCGTCCACTGCATGCCTGCAGCCAGCGCACGGTGGGCCTGGCGCTGACCGTCAAGACCCGGCCGGGCGACAACCTGATGATCCACAAGGCGATTTCGCTGGGTGGCGCGGGTGACGTGATCGTTGTCGATGGCGCGGGCGATACCAGCAACGCGCTGGTGGGCGAGCTGATGATGATGGATGCGCAGTCGCGCGGCATCGAGGGTTTTGTGATCGATGGCGCGGTGCGCGATCTGGATGTGTTTGCGCAGGGCGAGTTCGGTTGCTATGCGCGGGCTGTGTCGCACAAGGGGCCGTACAAGGATGGCCCGGGCGAGATCAATGTGCCGGTGTCGGTGGGTGGCCAGGTGGTCAATCCCGGCGACGTGGTGGTGGGTGATGCGGATGGCGTGGTGGTGATCCCCGCCGAGCATGCGATGGCCGTGCTGGCTTTGGCGCAGAAGAAGGAGGCCGACGAGGCCGTGGCCAAGGAAAAGCTGCGCGCCGGCACCTACACCAAGCCCTGGCTGGAAAAGACCCTGGCCGAGAAGACGGGAGCCGCGAAATGAGCCAAAGCCCGAGCCAAACCGTGAGCCAAACCCAGACCTCGAACCAAACCCAAACCCCGCAACCCCCCAGCATCGTCGCCGACCGCATCAAACGCATCAAACTATCGCCCAGCGTCGCGGCGCGCGCCATCATCGCCGAACTGCGCGAACAAGGCCGCCGCATCATCGACCTGACCATCGGCGAGCCGGATTTCTCCACACCGGAACACATCCGCCTGGCGGCCACCGCCGCCATGAACCGCGGCGAAACCAAGTACCCGCCGGCCCAGGGCACGGTGCCGCTGCGCCGCGCCGCCGCCCGGCATTTGCTGGAAGCGACGGGCGTCGATTATCCGGTGGGGCGCATCATCGTCAGCACGGGCGCGAAGCAGGTGATCTTCAATGGCCTGGCCGCCACGCTGAACGACGGCGACGAGGTGCTGATTCCGGCGCCGTTCTGGGTGTCGTACCCGGACATGGTGCTGGTCAACGGCGGCGTGCCGGTGGCGGTGGAGACGTCGCCGGCGACGGGTTATAAGGTCACGCCCGAGGCGCTGGAGCGCGCGATTACGCCGCGCACCAAGTGGCTGATGATGAACGCGCCGAGCAATCCGACCGGCTCGGTCTACACTGCGGACGAGCTGCGCGGCCTGGCCGAGGTGCTGAAGCGCCATCCGCACGTATGGCTGATGACGGACGATATTTACGCCCGCCTGAATTTCACGGACGAGCCGACGGTGCATCCGCTGCAGGTCGCGCCGGAGCTGGCGGCGCGCACGCTGGTGGTCAATGGCGTGTCCAAGGCTTATGCCATGACGGGCTGGCGCATCGGTTACGGTGCGGGTCCTGACGAGCTGATCAAGGCGATGGCGATTCTGCAGTCGCAGAGCACGTCGGGCGCTTCGTCGGTGAGCCAGGCGGCGGCGCTGGAGGCCTTGTCGGGTCCGCAGGATTGCGTGGCCGAGTTTGCCCAGGTGTTCCGCCAGCGCCGCGATCTGGCGATTGCGGAATTGTCGGGCACGCCGGGCCTGGAGATCGTCGTGCCGCAGGGCGCGTTCTATGTGTTTCCGGATTGCTCGGGCCTGCTGGGTAAGAAGACGCCGGCGGGCGACGTGATCGCGACCGATACCGACCTGACGCACTACCTGCTGCGCGAAGCTGGCGTGGCCGTTATCGACGGCCACGCCTATGGCGCGCCGGGCACGTTCAGGCTGTCGTTCGCGGCGTCGCTGGACGATATCAAGCAGGGCTGCTCGGCTATCCGGGAAGCTTGCGCCAAGCTGGCCTGAGGGCAGGGCGGGCATTCCGTACACCACACAACCACACAAGGGGAATCAAGCATGAAACGCCATACTCTTTTCGCTGCCTGCCTGGGCCTGGCCACGCTGGTCCTGGGCGCCTCGGCCCAGGCCGACCAGGTGGATGACATCAAGGCGCGCGGCGAGCTGATTTGCGGCACGCTGGGCACGTCGCAGCCGTTCAGCTTCCAGGACGCGGCGACGCGCCAGCTGGTGGGCTACGACGTGGACGTCTGCAAGCTGGTTGCGGACAAGCTGGGCGTGAAGATCAGCTACAAGCTGCTGTCGGTGGCGGCGCGGGTGCCGGAGCTGAACGAAGGACGGGTCGACATCCTGGCGGCCAACCTGGGCTATTCGCCGGACCGCGCGCAGCAGATCGCTTTCAGCCACGCCTACTATGTCAGCCCGCAGAAGCTGCTGGTGCGCAAGGATTCGGGCCTGGAGACGGTGGAAGCGCTGAACGGCCGCCGCATCGGCGCGACCAAGGGTTCGAGCTCGGAACGCGAGATCAAGCGCATCCTGGACAAGTCGCAGGTGATTGGCTATGGCGACAGCTCGGCCACGTATCTGGCCCTGCAGCAGAAGAAGGTGGACGCGCAGTTCGCTTCCGAATTGGTGCTGGTGCGCCTGGTGCTGCAAAGCCCGCCCACGGCGCCCGTCAGCGTGATCGCCAAGTCGGTGTTCGACGAACCCTGGGGCCTGGGCGTGCGCAAGACGGAACCGCGTTTCCTGGAAACGGTGAACCAGGCGCTGGACGAGGCCGAAGCCTCGGGCGTGGCCGCCAAGCTGTTCGACAAGTGGTTTGGCGCCGAGACGCCGTACAAGCTTGAGCGCGGCTTCAAGATCGGCCCGATCGCGGGCTGAGCCGGGTCTGGAAGTACCACCGCGAGGCCTACGTCACGGGTTCCGGCGCCGCATCCAGCGGGCGGCCGGAACCCGTGGCGTTTGGCCTGGGCCTCGCGATAGCAGGAGATTGATTGTTTTATGAGCCTACTTGACGCTTCCCAATACCAGCTGCTGCTCAGTGGCATGGCGGTGACCGTGCAGCTGTTCCTGGTTGCCTGGGTCATGGCCTTTGCCATCGCGGTGACGCTGGTGGTGGTGCGCGCCACCAATCTGGCGCCTTGCCGCTGGCTGGTCGACGCCTATGTGGAATACCACCGCAACGTGCCGCTGCTGG
>CALMPB010000494.1 GCA_937871985.1 uncultured Burkholderiaceae bacterium | reverse complement strand
GCGCTGCGCGCCGGCACGCTGGGCTGGACCGTGTACTGGTACCGCGGCGGCGTCGAGGCGTGGGCCGCCAACGGCCTGCCGACCACCTCGTCCATGCCGAAGAAGTAAGCGGCCGGGCGCCGTGGGGCAATAAAAAACTGCTCGTGTCAAGCCATTTGTGCAAATCGCACGAGGTCTAAAACTCTATATGGGACGCAAAGTTAGCTCTGTTTAGGGCCGCTTGAAGCGACTCGGGCATCGTGGGCTAGGTGCCACATAAGAGCGACAGGAGAGAAAGCCGGAGCGCGTTGCATCGGGCACGTTTTCCAACAGCAGACCGACTTGCGTTTCCATAATAGCCCAACTGACCGACTCCCAGAACGATGAAAGCGCAGCCCGTAGGCTGCGCTTTCATCGTGAGTGACTGGTGAGTGTGTCTGCATCGTCAGCCCGATTGAGGCGGTGCGGCCTTGCCCCTACCTCCCTTCCTGAATCCCCGATCCGCTGCCATGAACGCCTCCAGCATGTGCGGAATCAACGTCGTCGCATCGACCGCTTCGCCGTATGCCTGCGCGTGCAACGCGGCGTAGCGGTCGAGGTCGGCTTTCAGGCTGGCCGGGCAAGCGAAGGTCAGCTTCACATTCTCGGTCTTGGGCAGCGGGCCGAGCCGCAGTTTCTTGGTCGTGCTCATTGCATCGCTCCCCGCTGGAAGAACATCGGCTGGTACGGACGCAACACCAGATCGCGGTTGACGATGATGCGAACCGGTAGGCCCGGCCGTTCGGTCAGCGTCGGCTGGATGTTCATGTTGCGCCGGGTCATCTCCTGTCCGACCTGATTGATGCTGTCCTGTGCGCTATCGCGCCCGGCGATCACGATGCGGTTGCCGTTCTGCCGGTTCTCCGGTGCGGCCAGCTCGGCGCCCACGCCCAGCAGCGTCGTCAGCGCCGCGCCGGCAAAGACGCGATCCCAATGCCAATCGACGCCATCCTCCAGGCCGGCGTAGCCGGCCGGGTCGGTGCCCGCGAGGTTGTCGAGCTTCAGCGAAGACGTGTCCGGCAGGATGACGCGGTTCCACACCACCTGCACGCGGCTCTGCCCATAGCTCACCTGGCTGTTGTACTTGCCCAGGATGCGCGACCCTTGGGGGATCAGCAGGAACTTGCCCGTGGCCGTGTCGTAGACCGGCTCCGTCACCGTGGCGATCACGTCGCCCGGTAAGTCCGACTTGATGCCCGTCACCAACGCCCCGGCGATCACCGTTCCCGCCATGACCTGATACGGCGAGGACGGCATTTGCAGATTGCCGGAATTGCGGGTTTCCGTAGAGCCGCCTTTCAGGAACGCCTCTTTCTGGTCTTGCCGGTTCTGCACGGCGGTCGGGTCGGATGGCCGGGCCGCCGTCGAAGCCGGCCCGGCGGCGAGCGGATCGAAGCCGGCCAAGCCAGATGCCGAACCAGTGGCGGCGACTTGTGCCCCTCCCGGCGCTGCGGCCTTGCCTTGAGCGCCCGAGCGGAAGAACACCGACGAAGCTGCCGCAGCATCGGCCTGCTTGGAGCGCTCGCATCGCCCAAGGCAATGACAAGCTGTACGAGCATGCGATCAAGGGACTCAACGCGATGCCTCCAAGGGGTAGTTGCGCGGACTGTACCGATGATGACCTTAAGAAAGTCGTGGACTATATGGTCGGGAAGGCCAAGTGACGGTCGAGGCATCTGTTCATCAAAGTTGAATGCACAGATACGGGTTGTTCGGAGGAAGCTCCTGAAATAGCAGAGTCGGATTGTTTAACAGGTAGCCGTGCACGTGCCGGGACTTCCTCGGGCCTGTGACCTTGCAGGCCCAGATATTCAAGCCACCGGCCTGCTTGCGATGCTGTCCCAGCTTCTCGAACCGCTTCTGCACCCACTGCCAGTCTGGAACTTCCTCCTGCTTCGCTAGTGGTCCTACTTCCGGGTGTTCTTGGGCATAGCGCTGGAACACGCCGGGGCTGACCAAATAGGCGGTGTCGTGCACGGTGTGCACAAGTGCCTTCGCGTCGTTGATGATGAGCCGCCGCATGGTTATGCCCTGTCGCAGCCATTCCATGAAATGCTCACCCGATGGCTGTTCTGTCGAGCATTGCGGCCCAGCCATGGGCAGAGGTGTCGGTGGCAAGGCCGCCTCCGGCGCCAACTCGGACACTTTAGGATGCGTGGCTGATGAATGCGCAGCATCAGCTTCACCATCCTGGAGCGCGCTAAACGAATCGGCCAGGCCCATCGTCGCCAGCATGTCATCCATGACATCAGGTGCTTGAGCTGCGGGTGGCTGAACCTGGGAACCCGCGCTGTCAGCAGCCCCCCAAGGGGGAGGCTCCCGATCTTCGGCGGCTGGCGCTACTGCCATCACCGGCGTTGAGATCGAAGCACTGGCGTCTTTGTCTGCCGGGACCGTGTCGATCGCTACCGCCCCAGCGAAAGGTGTTGGCCGCTTGCCAGGCTGCCAGATCAACGCAGGTGCCAGCCGCAACAGGGTGAACGAGTGGGACCAGCCGGTGGAACTGGTTACGGTGGCGCGCCAGATCGCCTTGCCGTCGGGCGTCGGCTGCAACATGCCGTGGTCCTGGAGCACGTTGAACACCGCAGTGTTGTTCGCAGGGATGCCATCGACGCCCTGGGACAGCAGGTGCGCACGCAGTTTGTCCGATACCGTCTTGCTCACCAGCCACAGCGCATCCTCGGTGAGCCAGCCATCGGAGGCTTCGGGCTGGTTCAGTTTCAGCTCTTCCTTGAGCAGGTAGCGCAGCCCGTTGACCAGCTTGCGTTGGAGCGAGTGCTTCGGCGCGGCCATGGCACGCGCAGGATCGCCGCCCAGCTCCTGGGCGACGGAGGCACGGTCGGCCTGCACGACCAGCTCGCCCAGCACGCCGGCGTGCTCGTACTGCCCGGCCAGGACATAGAGCAGCGGCGCCCACAGGGATGGATAGCCACTGAGCCAGTCCAGCAGATCGCGGTCGAGCAGTTGGCGGTAGAGCAAACCTGTCGCGGCGCTGTGGAGCCGGTATTCACGGTCGTCGCGGTAGCGGAATCGGTATGGCTGTCGCAGTGGGCCGTGCCAGGGGTGCCAGGTGGTGCCGTCGGCCAGCTCGACGTGCAGATCGACCGCCACCTTGCCGATGTCATGGAGCAGCGCGGCATAGGCGACGGCCGCGGTCCAGGCTTCGGACTGAGCAGCCTGGTCTTCGGGGCTGGCGCCGATGGGCAACAGATGGGACTGCCGCAGCTTCAGACTGTAGGCGACGATTTCGAGGCCGTGGTCGAGCATGCCGCCTGGGTAGGCGTGGTGATGTGCTTCAGAGGCCGGAAAAGCCTGGACCAGCTCGGCGTAGCGCTCCAGCGGGGCACGGTAGAGGGTGGCGAACTGCCGGCGCGAGAGCGACGTGCGCTGCCAGATGTGTTCCAGCAGCTTCTGCCGGCGCGGGGTGGTCAGCAGCGATGCGGCCGACTCCGGCCGCATCAACCCTTTCGGGAGGTCGGTGGCGGGTGCTGGCGACGGTGCGGCAACGACCGGGGGCCGTTTTCGCTGGAACAGGGAGAGCATGTCGGTGTCCTGATGGCGGGCCGGGCGGGAGGCCTTTTTGCCTTTTCGAGGTAGGGCCTTTCCCCTTGCACCCCATTCCCTTGCCGTTTCGACCCTTTGGCCTTTAACCGTTTCGGTATAGCGGGGCCTGGGCTGCGGCTCCAGCGTCAATGTGGAACCCGCACGAATGGATTGGACGGCGACCTGGCGCTGGCCCCGGCCTATGCTGCCGGGACGCTACACCGCCAGGTAGGCTCCCACTCGGGCGACTAAGTTGACAAACGCGACAAAGGCGACTAGAGTGAATCCTGTTTCAAACCTACCTGGGAGCTGACCATGCCCACTGCCATCGAATTCATTGCCGACCGGCTGCCGCGCGTCACGGTGGAGGATGTGCGCCGCTTCGCGGATACCGTCGAAATCCGGGATGCTCCGGCTTTCGCGGCCGAGTTGCAGGCGTTCATCCACGAGCGCGTCGAGGCGATGAAACTGCCCGCCAACCTCGAAGGCGAGACAGTGGCGCAGGCCTTGAAGCGCAAGACGGCTGCGCTGCGCGCCGAGACGCGCTGGGCACCGGCCGAAACCGACGTCCAGCGAGGCCGCGCCGTGCTGCTGGAGGCCTTCAACCAGCCGCACAACCTGCCGATCCCCGAGTACGCCAAGCTGGCGGACAAGTCGCGCCAGCAGATCTACAAGGACATTCTTGCCCGTCGCTTGCTGGCGCTGAACGTGGGGGCGCGCGGCCAGAAGCTGCCCGACTGGCAGCTCGACCCGGTGAAGCAGCAGTTGACCCAAGCCGTGCTCCAGGAGGTCGAGGGCATCGACCACTGGACGATCTACCGCGCGCTGTCCGAACCGCTCGAAGGACTGGGCGGCCGCTCGCCGGTGGATGCGGTGACGCATGGCACGATCGACGACGTGGCCGAAGCCGTGTTCAACGTGCTGGGCGTGCAGGTGCATTGAAGCGAGACCGCCATGAGCCGCGAGCTGCCTTCGTTCCTGATTGATGCCGGTGAACTGCTCCAGCACGTGAGCCGCACCGCCTATCGGGGCAGCCCGCTGTACTATGGCCGCAGCAGCACGAATCGCTACGATGACCCGGCGGGGGCCTACGGCGTGCTCTACCTGGGGCGCGACCTGCCCACGGCGCTGATGGAGTCGGTGTTTCACAAGCACAGTGGCTTGCGGACACGCAACGCTCGATC
>CALMPB010000493.1 GCA_937871985.1 uncultured Burkholderiaceae bacterium | reverse complement strand
GGGTCAATGAGGTGGTCCCGCCTTCTTGGACAGTTTGGCGGCTAAGTTAAGCTAATCCCAGTTGTCGTTCACGCCGCCTGTTTGATTATCAGATCATGGGGGGCATGCCCCCCATGATCTGATTGCCCGATCCGCCAATAGGCCTCGACCGGGGTTTTTCCGGCCAGGCCCGAGTGCGGACGCTGGGTGTTGTAATAGGTAATCCAGCGGCCAAGGCCAGCTTTCAACTCCGAGCCGGTCTCGAAGGCATGGAGATAAACGCATTCGTACTTCAGGGATCGCCAAAGGCGTTCGATGAAGACATTGTCCATCCACCGGCCCCGCCCGTCCATGCTGATGCGAACCTCGGCCTCGCGCAACACAGTGGTGAAGGCCTGCGATGTGAACTGGCTGCCTTGGTCGGTGTTGAAGATCTCGGGCTTGCCGTAGCGAGCCAGCGCCTCCTCCAACGCCGTGACGCAGAACCCTGCATCCATCGTATTCGATAGCCGCCACGCCAGCACTTTCCGGGTTGCCCAGTCCATGATCGCCACCAGGTACAGGAAGCCGCGCCGCATCGGGATGTAGGTCACGTCAGCGCACCAGACCTGATTGGGTCGGTCGATCACCAACTTGCGCAGCAGATACGGATAGACCCGGTGCTGCGGGTGCGGATCACTGGTGCGCGGCCGCTGGTAGATCGGCGTCAGGCCCATCTTCGCCATCAGCCGCCGGGCCCGGCGGCGACCAATCTCATAGCCCGCGCGCCGCAGGTGACGTGCCATCTGCCGGCTGCCGTACCAAGGGCAGTCCAGGAACGTCGCATCGATCACCGTCATCAGCGCCAGCGTCTCATCCGTTTCCGGCACAGGCGCATAATAATAGGATGAACGGCCAATCGAGAGCAGGCGACATTGCGCCGAGATCGACAGGCGGTGGTGAGCAGGTTCGACCATCGCCCGCCTCCGCTCCACGCTCATCGACCGAAGGCTTTCGCTAAAAAATCCCGCTCCACCACCAGTTGCCCGATCTTGGCATGCAGCTTCTCTACCTCGCTCTCGCTGGCAGCCTTGACCGCATCGCCGGCTCCGGAGAACGTTCCTGCCATCCCGTCAATGGCCTGCCGCTTCCAGGAAGCGATCATCGTGTGGTGCACGCCATGCTTGGCTGCCAGCTCCGCCAGCGTCAGGTCACCCCGGATCGCTTCCAGCGCCACCTTGGCTTTGAAATCGGCGCTATAGCGCTTTCTCGTCGTCTTCATTCCCGTACCAATCCATCAGGTCGGGATTAGCTTAGCATCCTGTCCAGAAAAGCGGGACCACCTCACAATGCCGTGAGGAGTACGGAAAGAAGTTGCAATCGGGACCCTGCTTGGTTTCATTGTGAAGAGCTTGCAGGAATCCTGAAGATGGAACTGAAGGCCCTTGAAGCTCATCTCAACAACATGCTTAAGCCCGGCGTATGCAAACGCGGCAGGCATCAGGGTTAATTTCTACTCGAAAGCACGAATTGCCAAGGTTGGGGCATCATGGCTCCGTCATTGTCTGCATACGACAGGGCGATGCGAATAGTCGACACGGGAATCAGATAGGTTTTGCAAGCCGCTGAAGCTGGCTAAGGGCGTTGTCATGGAAATTACACCTCTCGGCATCTCCGGCGTCATGTTGGTCACTCCCCGTCACATTGGTGACGAGCGAGGTTACTTTGCGGAAACCTTTCGTGCGGATCGTTTCGCGCAAGCCTGCGGTGATTGGACGTTCGTGCAGGACAATGAATCTCGCAGCGCAAAGGCGGGCACCGTGCGCGGCCTGCATTTCCAGAGCGCGCCGCACGCCCAGGGTAAGCTCGTGCGCTGCACGGCCGGCGCGCTGTTCGATGTTGCGGTGGATATACGTCAGGGCTCGCCCACGTACGGCCAGTGGGTTGGCGAAACGCTGACCCCTGAGAATGGCAAGCAGCTGTGGGTTCCACCCGGTTTTGCCCACGGATTTTGCTCGCTCGAGCCCGACACCATCATCTGCTACAAGGTCACCGATTACTACAGCGCCGAATGCGACAAGGGCCTTGCCTGGGATGATCCTGCAATCGCTGTGATCTGGCCGGATATCGCCGATCCCGAAACCCTTTCGGGCAAGGACCGCGTTCAGCCGCGTCTTGCCGATCTTCCCGAATATTTCAGCTGGAGTCAGTGACCTCATGCGCGTGATCGTTACCGGCGGGGCCGGCTTCATCGGCTCGGCTCTCGTGCGACACCTAGTGCTCGACAAGGGCTATGACGTTCTCACCATCGATGCCCTGACCTATGCGGGCTGCGAAGCATCG
>CALMPB010000492.1 GCA_937871985.1 uncultured Burkholderiaceae bacterium | reverse complement strand
GGAGCAGCCGAAAGGCCATTCTAGCGAGCACTGACGCTACGAGCTCGACAACCTCATCCTCCACCGCATTCATGTCGATGATGACGATCTGGTTGCGTTTGACCCAACCCGCTCCGTCGCGTGCCAAACCGAGGAGCTGCTCAAGGAAGTTTTCGAGCGACGGCCCAGCTTGGCTTCCTTGAAGGTCGTAGCGCAGGAACGCATATTCAGGTCGCTCCTCGAGCGACTTAAAACGCGTCAGCATCTGCGAGCAGTAATCTCGGATCTGACGGTTACCGTGAGCCTCCTCGTATAGGATCGCCAGATCGAGCGCCTCTCCCAACGCGGAAAACTCAAAGGGAAGGTTGGCATATGCCGGGAATTTCAAACCTTCGATGATAAATCCGCCGCCATTGGCGTTTCCCAACAAATAGGTTGTTAAACCGGCAGGGTTGGCCATCTGGCCGAAGCCGATTTTGATGAATGGCGCGATCTTTTGATTGTTGATCTCCGGCGTGTTGAATCTTTGCAGCAGACCGACCATGCGATCGTGTTTTGACGGACTGCCTGTGTCGTCACGAAGAATTTGGCTCAGGCAGGTTGCCAGAATGTGGTTCTTGATCCCCTTCAGCTCCGCCGCGCTGCCCGCTGAGAACAATGTTGCCAGCCCGAGCGCCATGCGCAGTATCGGTAGTTGGGTGCGCTCGCTGGCCTGCAGAAGCAGCTCCCACTCTGACTGCTCCAGAAACCAATGGGGCAGACGAAAACGCTCCGTGCGTGCGGTGCCGTCCAGAATGACATGGTCCACGCCGATCTGCTTGCGCTTTGCGAGCGGCGACAGCGCCTTCGCATATTCTCCATTGACGTCGAATACGACGAACGTGGCACCGCGAGCATGGTGTTCTTCCGCCTTTTCGAACAAGGATTGGAGGACCGATGCGACCGTGCAGGACTTCCCGCTCCCTGTGTTTCCCAGGACGGCAGTGTGTCCGCCGAAGAAATCATCGATCCTGACCTTAACGTCGTAACCCTCGAATATGACGGACCGGCCGATCGTCAATGCGCGATAGCGGGTGGCATCAGGTGGCGTGGGTGGAACATTGTCGATCGGGGGTGTAGGCTCCGAAGGATGATCGGTTTCGAAGACTCGATCCAGTTCAGCGTCCAGCGCATACAGTGCGTCGCCGTAGAGTGACGGGAACACGGAGACGCCGAAGCGAAACCTTTCGCGCCGATCTTGAGGCAGCATCCCGACGGGAACGACATCGAGGTACTTCGCCGAAGAAGCCTTATCCAGCTCCCCTTCACTGCGACTAACATGACCAACGTCGCGCTCACGCAGGCCGACGACCTCGACAACCACGTACTCGGTTTGCACCGCGACCATCAGGAACGATCCGAGCCTGGCGACATAGTGAACGTCGTCGAATCCGACGACGGTGAAGTTGTCGGTGCCCGCATGCATCTCGATCACGAAACGGTCGGCCGCGACCGAGACCACCTTGCCGATTGCGCGCTTCCGATCGTCACGACTCATCGTCATCCTCCCCCTTCTGGGGAGCCGCGGCCTCCTTCTTCGGGGCCATCGCCTCGATCACCTTCCGAACGGCGTCATCAATGCGCTCGCTCGGGCGTTGCGGCATGAACTCTTCGATAATGGTGTCGAAGTAATGGGCTTTGCGTCCGGCGCTGCGTCCGGCACCCCCAATGATCCAAATTCGTGGATCATTTAGCGCGCGAAGCTTCGCAATCTCCCCGTCCAAATCTGGATCTACAAAGATCACGAGCCGGAACGTGGGAATCGTCAGGGCCTGATAGATGATATTGTTGATGTGCTCGTCGCCGAAGGCATACCCCATCGTAAATAGCACGCTCTGTTCGCGAACAATGCGTGACTGGAATTCCCGAAACAGATCGGCATAGGGAGACCCAAGGCTCGAATTCTGCTTGGCAGGCGTCGGATAGATCATCACCTTGCCCGGTTCTTTGGAGACGGCCGTTTCTCGGATCGGGAAAAGTCCGTGATCGTCCTCTGTCCAACTAATGGACCCATGAATCTTACACAGATAGACAAAGCCATCGACCGCAGACCACTTGCGGCTGGTGACATCGAGCTGTTCAGCGAGGGCGTACCGAAACGTCGCTGGATTGAACCGCCGTTCGACAACGCCGGAGAAGCCGTTCGTGTATGGCAGGCCCAGCC
>CALMPB010000491.1 GCA_937871985.1 uncultured Burkholderiaceae bacterium | reverse complement strand
AGGAACAGCCGGTAATAGATATCCAGAAGCTCCGAGAACGCCCGCTTCAAGCCCCGGGCGTCGCTGACGTCCCTCAACGCCGCCGAAATGCAGGCCTGGCTTTCGGTGGTGTATCGCTCGGCAAGCGCCCAGACGATCGCCCGCTTGTCCGGGAAGAACTGGTAGAGCGAGCCGATCGAAACACCCGCCCTTTCCGCCACCTCGCCCATGCGCATGGCGTCGCTGCCCTGCTCGGATATCAGCGCCGAGGCGGCGGCCAGCATGCGTTCGACCCGCTCGCGGCTGCGCTGCTGGGTCGGCGCCCGGCGCGGCGAAGCAATGTGCCCCTGTGAAGAGGTCGACGCGGCGGTGTCCTCCATGGCTGTCTCCAAACCTGGCAAAAGCGCTTGACTTGAAAAATACGAGGGTTTATCACGTTTTGCAAATGTGAATATTCCTCACATTGTGAGTGGCGATGCGACGCATACCGCCAACCAGGCCGGAGACCCGAGATGATCAAGCTTCTTCCCACCCTGACCTTCATCGCCGCGATCGGCTCCGGCGTGGTCGGCGGCGTCTTCTTCGCCTTTTCGAACTTCATCATGCCGGCGTTTGCCCGACTGCCGGCGGCGGGTGGCATCGCGGCAATGAACGCGATCAACATCACGGTCATCACCCCGACCTTCATGGCGGCGCTGTTCGGCACCGGCCTCGTCTGCCTCGCGCTGATCGCTTCGACCGTCATGGGCTGGAGCCAGTCGGGATCGTACTGGTTGCTGGCCGGCGCCGTGATCTACCTCGTCGGCAGTACGATCGTGACCATGGTGTTCAACGTGCCGCTCAACGATGCGCTGGCGGCCGTCGATCCGGCGAGCGCCAGCGGCGCCGCCGTCTGGACGAACTATCTGGGCGAATGGGTGATGTGGAACCACGTGCGCACAATCGCCAGCATCGTGGCGATGAGCTGCTTCATCATGGGTCTGATTTGAGGCACGGGCTCGTCGAACGCGAAAATCCCACCTCAGGCGGGGTCTTTCGACTTGTGGCCCTTGCGATCCGAGTGGCCCAGATCGCGCTCCGGGTCGATGACGTCGCGGACCAGTTGCTTGAGCTTTGCCGCATCCGGAAAGCCGCCGTCGCGCTTGCGGTCCCATACCAGCACGTCGCTGCAGGAGATGGTGAAGATGCCGCCGGTGCCCGGCACCAGCGTCACTTCGCCAAGCTCGGTACCGAAGGTGGAAAGCAGCTCCTGCGCCATCCAGCCGGCACGCAGCAGCCATTGGCACTGCGTGCAGTAGGTGATGACGATCCGAGGTTTATCTGGCAGGCTCATTCATGTGTCTCGCGGGTGCGAACGGTTGTTCCGGCAACCCGATCGTGGATCGGGCCATTACCCCAGGCAATCGAGAACCAGATCCAGAGCAGCCAGATCAAGACTAAGGCAAACGCGACGAACGCGCATACGATTTCAACCTTGGAATAGCTCGGCACGGGTCCAGGAATGCCTCTCCAGGCCTGGAAAGCAAACCACGCTCCCGACAACGTGACAGGGACAAAGCCGAGAAACTTGATCACTCCCCGACAGGCTGCCTTTTGCAAGGACAGACCGATTCTATTCCAATCATACTCGTCACGCACGACAATCGACAAAGCCAGCTTGCCAACGGACTGGCCCGAAACAATCTCCATGACGAGAAGATAGATCGCTAGAATGGGCAATTCGAGGAAACCCAGATCCAGCGCCGTGGGCCGAAAATTCCCTTTCGAATTAAGATCGATCGAGACAGCTGGGCTCATTCCTGATCGAGTATCCTTGGCTTTACCGACTGCCATTTCCGCGACCGGGAAGAAGCCGAAGAAAGATGTACTACACATCTGCCAATCGTAGGCCTCGACTGTTGGATTTCCGTGCACCGTAGCCGAGCGGCACATCTGCCAGTTGAACCAGAAGTGGCCCTTCACCCCGCCGTCGGTCAGCAGGAACAGACCTGCTACCAACGAATAAAGAGGTATCAGCACGACGAGATAGTCGATCAGTGAAGCGAAAAGCCGGCGCCAAAAGCCGGCGAGGTTTGGCCAAGTCCCCTCGTCGGCATGTTCAAGCCCGCCGTAGTCGGTCATCGGCTCCCCCGCTGATAACTGACGAACCTGTACCGCGAACAAAATGCGGCCGGCCAGCACCACCCGGGTGCAGCCCTATAGGGCAGCGTTGTCGGACTCAGGCCGCGCTGAGCTTGGCCATCGTCTCGTCGTCGACCTCGAAATTGGCGTAGACGCTCTGCACGTCGTCGTCATCCTCGAGGGTGGCGACCAGCTTCATCAGCGACTGCGCGCGCTCCTCGTCGACCGGGACGTTGTTCTGCGGCTGCCAGATCGGTTTGACCGATTCCGCTTCGCCGAGGGCGGCTTCGAGCGACTTCGACACTTCACCGAGATTTTCGAAGCCGCAGTAGATGGTGTGGCCTTCCTCATCGGATTCGACGTCGTCGGCGCCCGCTTCGATCGCGGCTTCCATCACCTTGTCGGCGCTGCCGACGGAGGCCGGATAATAGATTTCGCCGACGCGGTTCCACATGAACGACACCGAGCCGGTTTCGCCCAGCGCCCCGCCAGCCTTGGTGAAGGCGGCGCGCACGTTGGATGCCGAGCGGTTGCGGTTATCGGTCAGCGCCTCGACGATCAGCGCCACGCCACCGGGGCCGTAGCCCTCGTAGCGCACCGCCTCGTAGTTCTCGCCATCTCCCGCCGACGCCTTGTTGATGGCGCGCTGGATGTTGTCCTTGGGCATCGACACGGCCTTGGCGTTCTGCACGGCAAGGCGCAGGCGCGGGTTCATCGCCGGGTCGGGCGTGCCGGTCTTGGC
>CALMPB010000490.1 GCA_937871985.1 uncultured Burkholderiaceae bacterium | reverse complement strand
ATGGTGATCTTCCGCGAGAACTCGGAAGACATCTACGCCGGCATCGAATACATGGCCGAGAGCGAGCAGGCCAAGGAACTTATCCAGTTCCTGCAGACCAAGCTCGGCGTCAAGAAGATCCGTTTCCCCAATACCTCGTCGATCGGCATCAAGCCGGTGTCGCGCGAAGGCACCGAGCGACTGGTGCGCAAGGCGGCGCAGTACGTCATCGACAACGACCGTACCTCGCTGACCCTGGTGCACAAGGGCAACATCATGAAGTTCACGGAAGGCGGCTTCCGCGACTGGGGCTATGCGCTGCTGCAGAAGGAATTCGGCGCGCAGTTGATCGACGGCGGCCCGTGGTGCAAGTTCAAGAACCCCAAGACCGGCCGGGAGATCATCGTCAAGGACGTCATCGCCGATGCGTTCCTGCAGCAGATCCTGCTGCGTCCGGCCGAATACGACGTGATCGCCACGCTCAACCTGAACGGGGACTACATTTCCGACGCGCTGGCCGCGCAAGTGGGCGGCATCGGCATCGCCCCGGGCGCCAACCTGTCGGATTCCGTGGCCATGTTCGAGGCCACCCATGGCACGGCGCCGAAGTACGCGGGCAAGGACTACGTGAATCCGGGTTCGGAGATCCTGTCGGCCGAGATGATGCTGCGCCACATGGGCTGGACCGAGGCGGCCGACCTGATCATCTCCAGCATGGAGAAATCGATTCTGTCCAAGAAGGTGACGTACGACTTCGCCCGCCTGCTCGAAGGCGCGACGCAGGTGTCATGCTCGGGCTTCGGCCAGGTCATGATTGAAAATATGTGACTGGATCTTTTTTATTGGCGCTCCACAAAAACCCGCAAGCCCCCGAAGGCTGCGGGTTTTTTTAGAACATGCACGTTTTTTGGGGCGGGGCTGCGGGCGATGTGTGCGTCGAAATACGACAAAACGAAATAATTTGTGATTATTACGACAGTATAATTACGGCGCTTGTAATACGGTAATCCCTTCAGCCCGCGTATTTTTCCTTGGATATGGCACAACCCGCTCCCGATATGCCACCTTACGATGCCTCGGCCTCTGTCCGTGGCTTGCGCGAAGCCAGCCGGATCGCGCTACTGATGGCGCCCAGGCTGGGTGACACGCTGTTGATGATGACCATGGCGCACAACCTGGCTGCGCATGGACGCGAGGTGACCGTTTTCGGCGATTTTGCCTACGGCCTGAAGACCTGGTTCCCGGGTATGGACATCCGGCCGTCGTTGACGCATGAGCAGGCCGGGGAGGTCCTGGTCGACTATGATTGCGCAGCGCAGATGCATGTGGGCTGGCCTTATGCCCTGCACGACGTTGCCGCATCCTATTTCTATTACGACGCGCACGTGGTCATCACCGGCAAGGGCTTCGTCAAGCTCAACCAGATCAGTGATTACTGCCGCGATGCATTGGAATTGCCCCTGTCCGGCACCGATATCGGCCTGCGGCCTCCGGTGGCGGGGCGTCATCGTGTGTTCGAAACCCGGGTGGCGGTGCATCCGTCGTCCACGGGGGCCCAGCGCTGCTGGGCGCCCCGGCATTTTGTCGAGCTGGGCCTGCGCCTGCAGCGGCAAGGGTATGAACCGGTTTTCATCCTGGCGCCGCACGAGCGGGCTGAATGGACCTGCCTGACCGATGCCGGCCTGGCGATCCAGCAGTCACCGTCGTTAGCTGACGTGGCCGCGTTTATCCATGAATGTGGCTGGTTCATCGGCAACGAGTCCGGCATCGGCCATTTGGCTTCCAGCGTCGGGGTGCCTACCTTGACGCTGACGGGCCGTCCGACCCGGACCAAGGCCTGGCGGCCGGGCTGGTCGATGTCGCGCATCGCCTATCCCGCCTATATTCCGGGCGGCCGTTGGCGCGATCGCCTGTGGCGCGAATGGCTGCGTCCCGGCAGTGTCATGGCCGCGTTCGAAAGCCTGACGCGAGACTATAAAAAATCCATGGCGGCCTCCAAGGCCGTCCGTTCTTGATTCCGGACAGCGGTGCCGCGGTGAATGGATGCTCGATTCCGCGCATTCCGTCGCTGCCTGTGCGCTGGCCAATCCCCGCCCCTACCTCTGGATGTACCGACTGGTCGTCGCAACGGCTGAGCTGAACCTATCATGTCTATCAATTGCCTGCGCAGTGTCGCGTTCCTGACGCTGCTGATTCCCGCCCTGGCCCTGACCAGTGCCGTGGGAGGACCCGCCATCCTCTATCTGACCGCCGTGATCGCGTTGACGGCGATGGCGATCAACCTTGTGCGGCCGCGCGAGCCTTTTGCATTGCGAGAGCTGCTGCCGATGGCCGTGGCACTAATGGCGCCGCTGCTGGCGATGCTGATCAGCAGCAGCTACCTGGGGGTGTGGAGTTCTTCCGAAATCGAGAAGCTGCTGCGTTTCGCCCTGGCGGTGCCGGTCTGCTGGCTGCTGCTGCGCGCGCCGCGCAACTGGCTGCAGCATGTGCAATGGAGCTTTCTGTTCGGCGCCTTCGCAGGTTCGCTGATGCTGATTTACATCGTGCACTCCCCGAGCCTGGGTCGTGGCGCGGTTTCCGATTTCGGTGGTCGCTATAACGCAGTGGCCTTTGCCGACCTGACGATTTTCTTCGGCCTGGCAGCACTGCTGACGCTACCCTGGCGGCTGTCGCCCTGGCCGCGCCTCGAGGCAGGGCTGAAAGTCGCAGCCGTTCCCCTCAGCATCTATGGTGTCTGGGTGTCGCACACCCGCAGCAGTTGGGCCTTGCTGTTGGTGTTCGGCCTGGTCTATCTGCTGACCGAGCGGCAGTGGCGGCGCCGCAGCAAACTGTTGTTCCTGGGCGGTCTGATCGTGGTGATGGCGGTCCTGGCCGCCGTATCCTGGCATTCGAAGGAAAGTCGTTGGAAAGGGGTGGTATCCGACTTGAATCGCTACGAGCAGCATGATCGGGATACCTCGGTGGGAATCCGCATCCAGCTATGGGAAGCCTCGTGGCTGATGTTCAAACAGAGTCCCCTGGTCGGCGTGGGCGTGCCCAACTTCCGGCCTGAACTGGCGAAGTTGCAGCAGCGGGGCATCGTGACGGAAGAGGTCGCAATCGGCTACGGCGAACCGCACAACGACATGCTCGGCGCGCTGGCGGGCTATGGCCTGCTGGGCCTGCTCAGCATCCTGGCGCTGTATCTGATTCCCGCGGCGATCTTCTGGCGCCGTTCGGCCAGCAACGATCCCGTGGTGCATGTAGGTTCGCAGGTCGGCATGTTGTTCTGCCTGGGCTATTTCGTCTTCAGCCTGTCGGAAATGATGTTCCGCAATATGCGCAGCGTGCCGATCTACGCACTGACGGTTGTGGTGCTGTATGCCTTGACATCGGCCCGCTCCGGACTGGCGCAGCAGCGTCTCCAGACCGGACGCTAGCGATCGCGGGGCCGCCTCGCGGCTGGCTTGTCCGCATAAAAAGCAAGGCTTGTATGGCCTTGCTTTTTTTTCGCGCGCGCGTTGCGCAGCAAATGCCGAATGCGCTTGACGTAGATCAAGCCGGCCCTCTCTCGTCGGTGAAAACCCTGCTGCGCCCTCGTATTCTGATCGGACGCAACATATAAATAGTCACATTCCGCAGTTTTTGGTTGCGAGCGCGGAAAGACATGACAAAGAGGGTCTATGAAGAATTCAAGCTTGCGCAGGGAGTTGCTGTGGTTCGTTTTCGCCACCGGTTTTGCCGTGCTCGCTTTGGGCGGCTGGGAAGCCTGGGAGCGGCGGGCCGAAATGTTGGCCGAGCGCAAGACGGAACTGCGCCATGTGCTGGACCTGGCGGCCGGCATCTTGCGCAACGGCAAGCAACGCGCCGTCGACGAAGGACTGTCGGTCGAGCAGGCCAAGCGCAATGTGGCGCAGCGCCTGGCACAACTGCGCTATGGCGTGGATGGCTATGTCGGGGCATTTGACGACGGTTATGCGCTGCTGGTGCATCCCGATGGCCAGCTCGCGGGGACCAATGTGCGGGCGGTCAAGGACAGCGAGGGCCTGCCGATCTTCGAGGAGCTGTACGCCCGTGGCAAGCAGGGCGGCGGTTTCGTCGAATACCATTTTCCGCGGCCGGGGACGGAAGCTGCCCTGCCCAAGATCAGCTATGCGGTCTACGACGCGGAATGGGGCTGGTTGCTGTTCACCGGCTTGTATGTGGACGACGTCGATGCTGCATTCAGCGCCACGCTGTGGCGTCAGGGGGGCGTGACGGTGGTCTTGCTGGGGCTGTTGCTGGCGGCGGCGTTGCGCTTTTTCCGTTCGCACATCATCCGCCCGCTTGACGAGGCGGTCGAGGTCTGCGAGCGGGTGGCGCGGGGAGATCTGTCGAGCATCATTTCGCGCCACCACCGCGGCGAGATCGGACGGCTGTTTGGCGCCATGGCGCTGATGCAGGAACGGCTGGACGTGGCGGTGCGCAGCATCGTTCATGCCACCGGCTCGATTGCGGCGGCATCGCGCCAGATCGCGGCGGGCAGCATGGATCTGCATGACCGGACCGAGAAGCAGGCGGCGGCGCTGGAGCAGACCGCGGCCAGCGTCGAGCAGATCACCGCTACCGCCAGGCAGAGCGCAGACCATGTGCGCGAAGTCAGTTCGCTGGTGGGGCAGTCGGCGCAGCTGGCTCGCCAGGGCAGTGAGGAAACCCAGCAGGCGATCGACGCGATGCGCGAGATATCGCAAAGCTCGCAGCGGATCGACGAGATCATCCGGCTGATAGACGAGATCGCGTTCCAGACCAACATCCTGGCGCTCAATGCCGCTGTGGAGGCCGCGCGCGCTGGCGAGCAGGGCCGCGGGTTCGCGGTAGTGGCGGGTGAAGTGCGGGCGCTGGCGCAGCGCTCGGCCACCGCCGCCAAGGAAATCAAGACGCTGATCGAGGCGTCCTCGGATTCCGTCGCGCGTGGCAGCCAGCGGGTCGAGCAGGCCAGCGCCACGATGGACAGCGTGTTGCAGTCGGCCGCCACCAGTGCGCCATTGATGGGGGAGATCGCCACGGCCTCGGCCGAGCAGAGCGTGGGCATCGAGCAGATCAACCAGGCGGTGACGCACCTGGATGGCGTGACGCAGCAGAATGCGGCGTTGGTCGAGGAGTTCGCCGCTTCGGCTGCCACCCTCCACGACCAGGCCGACGACCTGGCGCGCGCGGTGGCGGTGTTCAAGCTGTCTGCAGCCTATTGAAGGAACCCCGTACCGCGCTCATGGCGCGTTGCAGACGCGGGGTCAACTCGCGGCTGGCGCGGGTCAGCGGCGGGCGCAGTTCATCCCTTATCAGGCCTTGCAACGCCAGCGCGCGTTTGATCGGTGCGGGGTTGGGCTCGGTGAATAGCAAGCGGATGAGGCTACGCAGGGGTTCGAACAGTTCGCGTGCGGCGTGGGCCTGGCCATCGCGCGCAAGTTGCATGGCCTCGACGAAACGTTCCGGGAACAGGTGTGCTGCCGCGGGGATCGCACCGCGCCCGCCGGCCAGGAAATGATTCAGCAGCGCGGTGTCTTCACCGCACAGTGCATCGAGATGGCCTCGCGCGTTCAACGCCATCAGCACCGGTGGGTTGCATTCCTTGACCGCACCAAAGTTAGGCAGAAGTGCCAGCGCCTCCATGGTTTCGACCGTCATGGTGACGCCTGCGCGCTTGGGGATGTTGTAGAGGATGATGGGACGTTCGGTGGCCCAGGCGATCTGGCGGTAGTGCCACAGAATGCCCTGTTGCGATGGCCCCAGATAATAGGGAGGCGGCACCAGGTAGCCGGCGGGCGCGTACTTGTCCAGCCGGCGGATGGCGGCGGCCACGCCGCGCGTATCGACCCCGCCCGCGCCGAATACCAGCGGCAGGGCGTGCGGATCGCGGCGGATAGCCTCGATCATCTCGATCTTTTCTGGGATGGACAGCAGGTTGCCTTCGCCGGTGGAGCCGAACAGCACCAGGCCGGTGACGCCGGCATTGCGGTAGTAGCGTGCCAGCGCCTGGGCGGCTTCGCAATCGACGTAGCCGCCGCGCATCGGCGTGACCATCGGCAGCCAGAGACCTTCGAAAGTGGGCGGGAGCGGAGTATTCATGGCTTACTGCACCGCGATGGTGCCTGCGGGGCGCAGCGGGCCGAATTCGGCCCGGGGCAGGCCGCACATCACCGCGTGCATCAAGGCGTCGACCTGGTCGCGGTCGCAGTGCAATTGCAGAATGCTCTGGCCATGGGCGTGATCCACCGACAGCACGTAGACGCCGATACGTTCGCCCAATTCACGGTGCAGGGCCAGCCGGACCTTCAGGGCGTCGAGCGTGTCGATCCTGACGGTCAGGGAGAGCATCTCGGCAGCGTGCGGTGCGTGGGCCGGAGCGGGACGGTAAAGCGAGGCGTGCGTGGTGCGTTCTGGGCGGGGAAGCATGGCGGTCGGGGAGCGCAGCCGCGAGGGTGGGCTCGCGCGTATCCGGTTGGTTGATGACGATTCCACTATAGAAAGCGAGCCGTAAAACCTGCCGATAAATGCGGACGCGGCGCGTAAAAAGCGCGTCAACGTCCGTCCGTTTCCTCAGAAGGTCTTGGTCAGCGACAGCAGGCCGGTGGCGCGGCCCATGTAGCGGCCGCGGCTGTTGGTGTATACGGCGCGGTCGGCGTTGGTGTCGAGGTAGGCGAGCGAGATCGCCAGGCCCTGGCCGAATTCCTTGGTCAGTCCCAGCTTCCAGTCGGTGTAGGCGCCATCGGTGATGTTACGCACCATCTGGCGGCCGACGTGGGCGTTGACCGTGACGCCCCAGAAGCCGGTGTCGAAGTTGCCGCTCAGGTCGAAGTATTGGCTGTACTTGCTGTCGGCGAGACAAGAGAGGCGCGGCCCGCATAAAAGGCGCATCAATGGCGTCGCATGCAGCGCCTGCCTGCGCGGCGGGCTTCACCCCGCGAAGCGGTAACCCACGCCGATCTCGGTCAGCAGGTAGACCGGCTGCGCGGGATCCGCTTCGAGCTTCTGCCGCAGGTGGCCCATGTAGATCCGCAGGTAATGGCTGCTTTCCACATGCGACGGACCCCAGACCTCGCGCAGCAGTTCGCGGTGCGTCATGACCTTGCCTCGATGGGCCAGCAGTGCGGCAAGCAGACGGTACTCCATGGCGGTCAGGTGCACATGCTGGCCGCCGCGCTCGACCACGCGCTTGGCGAAATCCACGCGCACATCGCCGAAGCCGATCTCGGCGGCGCTGCCCGCGCCGCCCCGGGCATGGCGCCGCAGCAGCACGCGTAGCCGCGCCAACAATTCGCTGACACCGAACGGCTTGGTCAGGTAATCATCGGCGCCTGCATCCAGCGCCGCCACTTTGTCGGCCTCGGCCGCACGCGCCGACAGCACCAGCACCGGCACTTCGGTCCAGCCGCGCAGTTCTCGGATCAGGGTCATGCCGTCCTCGTCCGGCAGGCCCAGGTCCAGCACCACGGCGTCGGGTTGGCGCGTGCCGGCCTCGATCAGGCCGCGTTTGACGGTATCGGCTTCGAACACGGCGCAGCCTTCGTCTTCCAGGGCCTGGCGCACGAAGCGGCGTATATTGGCGTCGTCCTCGATGATGAGAACGGTGGGCTGAAATTCGAACATGGCTCAAGCGATTTCGGGTTGAATCGGGGGCGGGCTGCCCAAGGGCAGGGTGAAGACGAACTGCGCGCCGTGAGGTTCCCCCGGCGCATGTTCGACCCAGATGCGGCCGTGGTGGGCACTGATTATGGCTTCGCACACCGCCAGGCCGAGGCCGACGCCGGGCGTGGCGGACTCGCGTTCGCCCCGGGTGAATTTTTCGAAGATGCGGCGCTCTGCGCCGGGCGCCACGCCGGGGCCGTTGTCGCAGACCGCCACGCGCAGCTCGCCGTCCCGCGCCACGGCGTGCACGCGTATGGCGCTGCCGGCGGGAGTGTACTTGGTGGCGTTCTCCAGCAGATTGCACAGCACCCGCTCGATCAGAACGCCGTCGCATTCGACCAGCGGTAGGCCGGACAGGCTGTCGACCGAAACGCGATACGCCGCGAGCGGTTCGCGCATGGCGGCCAGCGAGGCGCCGACCAGTTCCTCGATCGACTGCCACTCCAGCCGCAGCGGCGTGTCGCGGCTCTGCAGCCGCGCCATGTCGAGCAGGTTGGCGACCAGCGCGTGCATGCGCTGCGCCTGGTCGCGCATGGCGCGGATGGTGTCCTGGATGTCGGCTGGCAGCGCCTCCTGGCGCCGCGTCAGTGTGTCGGTCATGCCGACCAGGCTTGTGAGCGGCGTGCGCAGGTCATGCGAGACCGCCGCCAGTAGCGAGTTGCGCAGCTTCTCGGATTCCATGCTGACGAGCGCCTGCTGCGCCACTTCCACATAGTGCAGGCGTTCCAGGGCGATGGCGATGAGCGTGGCGTAAGCCTCGATCTGGCGGCGCGAGTCGGGCTGGGAGAAGAGGCTACGGCGCGGCGCGGCCAGCGCCAGCACGCCGCGGGTGCGCATCGGTGCTTTAAGCGGCAAGTAGAGCAGTTCGCTGTTGGACAGCGTGGCGGTGCCGGCGCCGGCCGCCTGGCCGTGGTCGTAGACCCACTGAGTCAGCGCCGATTCCAGCGGCGGCATGTCGTCGGCAGCGGGCGAGGCTAGCTTGAGGCGGTCGTCCTGGCCCAGGATATAGAGCGCGCAGCGCGAACCGAAGGTAGCATGCACGAAGGCGCTGGCGGACGCGACGATCTGTTCGGGCAGCAGTGCGGATGACAGTTCGCGCGCGAATTCGTACAGACTGCGCGCGTCGGCCTCGCGCTTGACGGAGGCCTGGGCCTGCAATCGCAGGCCAGCGGTGAGCTGGCCGATCAGTAGACCCACGGCCAGCAGCACGCCGAAGGTCAGCAGGTACTGCACGTCCGATACCGCGAACGAGGCCAGCGGCTGCACAAAGAAGAAGTCGAACAGCCCCACGCTGACGACCGAGGCGAGCGCGGCCGGGCCGCGGCCATGGCGCAGCGACACCGCGACCACCGCCAGCAGGAACAGCATGACGATATTGGTCTGGTGCAGCGCGGGGAAAGCCAGCGCCGACAGCGCGGTGGCTGCCCCGCAATAGCACAGCGCCCAGGCGTAGCCGGCCAGTGTCAATGGGCCACGTTCGTCGGCCGCCTGGCGGCCTCGGCGGCCCAGCGTGAGCGGATCGCGGCCGGCACCGCTGGCGGCGGGAAGCGGTGGCGCCCCCAGGCGGATGACGTCGATTTCGGGGCAACCGGCCGCCAGCATGTCAGCGAAGCTGTGGCGGCGCCACAGCCAGCCAGGGCTGATGGCCGCCGTCAGCAGTGCCGACAGCGACAGGCGCAGTCGTTGCAGTCCGCTGGCGCGGGTGCGGCCGACGATGGCCTTGGTGATGTTGTGGCGACGTACGTAGCGCACCACTGCGTCGACCATGTCGCCGCCGGCCAGGGTTTCACAGCGCGCGCCGAGCGAGTCTGCCAGCGCCAGACTGCGTTGCAGTCGTTCCCGCTCGGTTTGCGGCGGCGGCGCGGCGCGCGGCGCGTCGATGGTGACCACGTGCAGGTCGCATTCGAGCTGCTGGCTGAGACGGTGGGCGCTGCGGATCACGTATTCGGCGTCGGCATCGGGGCCGATGCAGGCCACCACCGCTTCGCGGGTGCGCCAGACCGGTTCGATGGCGCGGTCGCGACGGTAGGCCTGGACGTCGTCGTCGACGTGGTCGGCGGTGCGGCGCAGCGCCAGCTCGCGCAGCGCGATCAGGTTGCCCTTGCGGAAGAA
>CALMPB010000489.1 GCA_937871985.1 uncultured Burkholderiaceae bacterium | reverse complement strand
GCCCACCTGGCCCGCACCGTCTGCCGCCGGGCGGAAAGATCGGTCGTCACGCTGAACCGCAGCGAACTGCTCAACGAACCGCCCCGCCAATACCTGAACCGCCTCTCGGATCTATGTTTTGTGCTGGCCCGCGTACTGAACAAAAACGCGGGCGGATCCGACGTGCTGTGGGAAAACCCCAAGAACTAGAATCCAGCCACGCTGAGACTCCGCTACGCCGCCGCAATCGCCTCGTAGCTGGCCACGAAATCGGGGTCGCGCTCGCGCAGGTCGTCGTGGCTGACACGGCCGGTGCGGCGCATGTAGTCGTAGGCGAACGAAACGGGATCCAGCCCCATCTTCTCGCCGATGTTCTCGTACCAGTCCAGGCTCTTGGCGGCGGCCTCCTGGAAAGTGGATGAGGAATCCCGGCGCTGGCCTTCGAAATCGGCGAAAGCCGCCTGCACGTCGCTGCCGTTGCGGGCAAACGCTTCCTGCAGGGCAATGGCGTCCTGCATGGCCATGCGCGTGCCCGAGCCCAGCGAGAAATGCACGCTGCGCAGGGCGTCGCCCAACAGCACGATGTTGCCGTGACTCCATTTGGCGTTGCTGACCACATTCGCGTTGAACCAGATGGAACGGTTCGACAACAGGCCATTGCTGCCCAGCTCGGGCGCGAACACGGCTTCGCAGTAGCGGCGGCTTTCCTCGTCCGTCATCGTATCCAGGCCGGCGCGGCGCCATGTTTCGGGGTCCACCTCGACCAGGAAGGTGCTTAGCTCCTTGCTGTATTGGTAGGAGTGCGCCATGAACACACCATGCTCGGTTTCCCGGAAAATAAGCGATACGGGATGAAAGAGCTGGCGCGTGCCGTACCAGGCAAACTTGTTGCGCCGCGTCTCGATGGTGGGCTGGAAGTGCTGGGCGAATTGGGTGCGGATGGCGCTGTTGCCGCCGTCCGCCGCCACGACGACGTCCGCGCCGTCCAGCTTGCCAGCGTCGTCGATACGGGTTCCGAACTCGAACTCCACGCCCTGCGCCAGGCATTCCTCCCGCAGGGTCTTCAGCAGATTGATGCGGGAAGCGCGCGAAAAATGATTGTTCTTCAACTGGACATGCACGCCCTTGTGCACGATTTCCATGTAGTCGCAGCGCTCGTGCCCGGCGATGAACTTCTTGTAGAAGACGGGATCCGCCTTTTCCAGGAAGCTCAGCGCCACGTCCGAGAAAACCACGCCCCATCCGTATGTCGCATCCACGGGGTTCTGTTCGTATATACGTATGCGATGGCCTGGATCATGCTTTTTCATCAGCATTGAAAAATACATTCCGGCCGGACCGCCGCCAACGACATCGATCTTCATGAGCACACCTTTTCCAATAAATTCATAGACCCACATAGCGCTGCGCCAGGCCGGCGTCGGCGAACAACGCCGCCGAATCGCCTTCCCACGCAATACGCCCTTTCTCAATCATGTAATGGCGATCGGCCAGCTTCGCCAAGGCGCGAACGTCTTTGTCGACCACCAGTATCGACTGGCCCGTGCTTTTGACGACGCCCAGCGTCCGCCAGATTTCCTGGCGTATCTTGGGCGACAGCCCTTCCGTCGCCTCGTCCAGGATCAGCAAGCTGGGATTCGTCATCAGCGCCCTGCCTATGGTCAGCATTTGCTGCTCGCCGCCCGAAAGCTGGGCGCCGCCGTTCCTGCGCCGTTCATACAAACGCGGGAATAGCTCGTAGATACGCTCCAGCGTCCACGGCTGCGCCGATACGGCGCGGCGCGACGCCGTAGCCACCAGGTTCTCTTCCACCGAAAGGCTGGGGAAAATGAACCGGCCCTCGGGCACCCAGCCCAGCCCCAGCGCGGCGACGCGATGCATGGCCAGGCCGTTGAGCCGCCGCTCGCCGAACCGGATGTTCCCGGCGCGCGGCGCCAGCATGCCCATGACCGTGCGGATGAGCGTGGTCTTGCCCATGCCGTTGCGCCCCATCAAGGAAACGACTTCGCCCTTGCGTATCGTCATGGAAACCTCGAACAACACCTGGCCCAGGCCGTAGCCGCTGCATACGCCGTCCAGCGCCAGCAGCGCCCCGGAGCCGTCCTGGGCAGGCAATATTCCGTCATGCTTCATCGTCATCGTCTCCCAGATACGCCTGGCGCACTTCATCGCTGTTGCGCACGTCGTCCGCCGAACCGCTGAGCACCACGCGGCCGGCCACCAGAACGGAGATCCGGTCGGCCAGGGCGAACACGGCGTCCATATCGTGCTCGATCAGCAAAATGGCGCATTCATTCTTCAGCGAGGCGAGCAGCTCCACCATATGACGCGCCTCCACGGGCCCCAGGCCCGCCATGGGCTCGTCCAGAACGAGTATTCTCGGCCTGGCGGCCAAGGCCAGCGCCAGTTCCAACTGGCGCAACTGCCCGTGGGCCAGCTCATTGCACGGCGCATCGCCGCAATCGCCCAGCCCCACCTGTTCCAGCAAGTCCAGCGCCTGTTGACGCGCCTGGCCGTAGGCCGAAGCCGGCTTCCAGAAACCCCGGCTCTGCCCCAGGCTGGCCCGCACCGCCAGCGCCACATTCTCCTGGGCCGTCAGGCTGGAAAAAATGCTGGTTATCTGGAACGAGCGGCCCACGCCGCGCCGCGTTCGCTGCGGCGTGGGCAGCCTGGCAATGTCTTCGCTTTCCAGCAGGATGGAACCGGAATCGGGCATCAACTGCCCCGATATCTGGCTGACCAAGGTGGTCTTTCCCGCGCCGTTGGGGCCGATAAGCGCATGCAGCTCGTTGGCGTTCACGGTAAGCGACACGTTGTCGGTAACGGTCAGCGACCCGTATTTCTTCTTGAGGCCGCGAATTTCGAGCAAAGGCGTAGTCATGCTTGCCCTCCCGTTCCGGCAGGCTCGGCGCGCCCGCTGCCGGTTGCAGGCGCGGAAGCCGCCGGGCCGCGCAAGAGCAAACCGTATATGCCGTCCTTGAGCAGCAGCACCCGCAACACCAGTAAGGGGCCGAACACCAGCATCCAGTGCTCGGTCCAGTCCGACAACACATATTCGAAGGCGACGAACAGCGCGGCGCCCAGTATGGGCCCCACCAGCGTGCCAACCGAGCCCAGGATGACCATGACCAGCAGCTCGCCCGACACCAGCCACGACACATAGCCCGGCGAGATGAAGCCCGTCAGGTTGGCCATGAGCGCGCCCGCCAGGGCCCCGATGGCGCCTGAAACCACGAACATCGCCAGCTTGTACGGATACGGCCTTACCCCCACGGCCTGCAGGCGCAGCTCGTTGTCGCGCACCGCCACGGCCACCCGCCCGAACGGCGACATGACCAGCCGCCGGCAGGCATACAGCACCGCCAGCAACAGCACCACCGACGCGTAGAACAGCACCGTATGGTCCGAAGCATCCACGCCGGGCAGGATGGTGCTGGAGATATCCAGCGAAAAGCCATCGTCGCCGCCATACTGCCGCAGGCTCTGCGCCCCGTAGTACACCATCTGCGAAAATGCCAGCGTAATGAAAATGAAGTACAGCCCATTGCATCGCAGGGAGACGGCGCCGATGCACAAGGCCAGCACGGCACCGGCCAGCATGGCCAGCGGCCAGACAATCCAGGCGCTGGCCAGGCCATGGCTGGCCAGTATTCCCACGGTGTAGGCGCCAACGCCCATGAAGGCCGCGTGCCCGAAGCTGATCAGCCCGGTATAGCCCACCAGCAGATCCAGGCTGAGAGCCGCCAGCCCGAAAATGACCATGCGCGTCGCCAGCTTCACGTAATAGGGTTCGCCCAGCAGCGGCAGCACCAGCAGCAACGCCAGCAATACCCATAGAATCCAGGCGCGCCGGAATGCAAAGGCGGGGCTCGTGTTTGGATTTCCGATCATGCTTTTTTCCCCGTCAGCGTGAACAGGCCGGCGGGCTTGAAGAACAGCACCAGCGCCATGATGATGTAAACCAGCATATTGGCCAGGGTATTGCCCATTGCGCCGAACCACTGGGGCGCGAATATCCGCCCAAAGGTGTCGAGCAGGCCGATCAGCAGCGAAGCCACCAGCGCGCCGCGCACCGAACCGAAACCGCCGATGCAAACCACCGACAAGGTAAGAATGAGAATGGGATCGCCGACGGCCGGCTGCATGGAAATAAGCGGCCCCGACATCATTCCCGCCAGGCCCGCCAGCACGGCGGCCAGGCTGAACACCAGCGTATACAGCAGCACCACGTTCACCCCCAACCCGGCAACCATCGTGCGGTTGTCGGCACCGGCCCGCACCAGCATGCCGAAGCGCGTGCGCGAGACCAGCCACATCAGGATAAGCCCGGTAAGCACGGCCACCCCGGTAATGACCAGCCGATAAACCGGATACGGCACGCCCAGTATCGATACCTGGCCGGTAAGGAAGGCGGGAACCGGCATGAATACAGGTTCGCGCCCCCATATGACCACCACCAGCTCGTTGAGCGTCAGCGTGACGCCGAACGTGGCCAGCAGCTGATCAAGATGGCCGCGCTGGTACAGCGGCCGTATCACCAGGATTTCAAGCACGGCGCCCAGCACCGCCGAACCCACCAGCGCGCATGCGATGGCCACCCACACGGATCCCGAAGCCTGCAGTCCCGAGCTGGCCAGATAGCCGCCCACCATGAACATGGAGCCATGGGCAAGGTTGACCAGCCGCATGACCCCGAAAATCAGGGTCACGCCCATGGCCATCAGGAAAAGCAGCATCCCGTATTGCAGGCCGTTGAAGACCTGCTCGAATAAGTTCGACAGTGTCATGAGCTTGGGCCTGTTGCTACTTCTTCATTACGCAGTCTTGCGCATAGCGGTCGGTGGCGTTTTCCTGAGCCACGCCCAGCAGGCGCAAAGCCAGCTCACCGTTCTTGTCGCGCTCGACGCGCTGCACATAGATGTTCTGGATGGGCATGTGGTTGACGTTGAACTTGAATGCCCCACGCACGCTGTCGAACTTCGTGGTCTCGAGCGCGGCGCGCAGCTTGGCCTTGTCGACCTTGTCGCCGCCGATCTCGCGCAAAGCATGGTCGATGAGCATCACGGCATCGTATTGCGAGGCGGCATAGCTGGAAGGATCGCGCTTGTATTTATCCCGGAAGGCGGCCACGAACTTCTTGTTCGCCGCGTTGTCCAGGTCGGCGCTGTAGTGGCTGGAAATCACCACGCCCACCGCGTTGTCGCCGAAAGAGGGAAGGAACAGCGTATCGACCAGGCCGGCGTTCGAATACAGCGGAATCGTCTTGGAAAGACCAGCCTGGGCATACTGCTTCACGAACGCAATGGCCGCGCCGCCCGGATAGAACGCAAACACGCCGTCCGGCTTCGCGGCCCGTATCTGCGCCAGCTCGGCCGAGAAATCGAGCTGCGCCTGCGGCGTGAAGACCTTGGCGATGGTTTCGCCCTTGAAGCTGCGCTGCGCGCCGCCCACGTGGTCCCAGCCCGCCTGGTAATCCATGCCGATGAAGTAGGCGCGCTTGACGCCGTGGGCCGACATATAGGTGCCCATGCCCTCACTCCATTGGTCGTTCTGGAAAGCCACGCTGTAATAGCCCGGATTGCACTCTTTGCCGGCCAGCGGCGACGGCCCGCCATTCGACCCCACCAGGGTCAGCCCGGCCTTGGAAATGGGCTTGACCATGGCCAGGATCTCGTTCGAGGCCGTGGCGCCGGTGATGACGTCGACCCCGTCCTTTTCGATCAGCTTCGAGGCCTCTTGCACCGCCGTGCCCGGCACCCCGCGCGAATCGGCGCTGAACAGCTCCACAGGGTGGCCGCCCAGCTTGCCGCCCAGCGCTTCCAGCGCCAGGTCCAGGCCGCGCTTCTGCTCGGCCCCCAATACGCCCAGCGGGCCGCTTTGCGCCGCAATGAACCCCAGCTTGACGGGTTGCACCGCGCCGGCCTGAGCGGCGCACAGCAAGGATGCCAGCCCCAATGCGATTTTCAATTTCATCGACATGATTAGTCTCCTGTTTTTTGAGTAATGCTTTTTGATGATGTTTATGGGTGATGCTTGCTAGCTTTGCTTCGGGTGAAGCTCTTGGTCCGCCGCCTGGCCGGATTGATACGCCTGCAGCGCCTCGCGCAGGACGGACGGCATATCGATGGCGCGGCGCTCTCCGCGCGCCACGCAAATAGGCGTGAGCCGCGCGATGAATACCGTTTCGCCGGTCAAAGTGCGCCCATGCATGACCAGGGTGTAGGTGCGCGAGCGGATCTCACCCACCGTAACCTCCACGTCGAACTGCTCGTCCGGGCGCAGCGAACGCTGGAAGTCGAAGGTCAGGCCCCGCGTGGGCGTTCCAAAGCCGTGCCTGTCCTTGGCATGCTGCGGCCCTTCGCCGAACAGATGCCGGTAGAACAGTTCGGCCGCCGAGATCACGTACTCGCCGAACACCACGGTGTAGACCACGCCGGCGGGGTCGCAATCGCCCCACTTGACGGTCCGGCGTATGGTGAAAGGCTGCGTGCCTATCACGTACTCTGTGCTGACCATCATGGCTTGGCCCCTTGCCCTGCCTGCGCGCCTTCTTCAGCCAGCCGCTCGGCCACCATCTTGCGCAAGGCCACCTTGTCCACCTTGCCCACCCGGGTCGTGGGGAACTCGTCGACCACCTCGATGCGCTCGGGGCACTTGAACTTAGCCAGGCCCATTTCCGTCAGGAAGGCGATCATCTCGGGAATGGTGGGCGCCGTATGCCCCGGCCGCACGATGATGTAGGCGCATGCGCGCTCGCCATAGACGGGGTCGGGCATCGCCACCAGCTTGGTGTCGGCGATGGCGGGGTGATGGCTGATGCAGCCCTCCACTTCCTCGCAGCCGATTTTTTCTCCGCCGCGATTGATGTTGTCGCGCAGCCGGCCCTCGAAGGCGTACCAGGAACGGCCGTCCAGGCGGTGCTCGGTGACCAGGTCTCCGCTGCGCACGAAGCCGTCGTCGGTCAACGCCTCTCGCGTGGCCGCGGGATCACCGTAATAGCCCAGCAGGCTGGAAGGCCCCCGGAAGCACATCTCGCCCGTCGAACCGGGAGGAAGAATGCGGTCCGTGCCCGGTTCGCGTATGGTGATCTCGTCGTCGGGGCAGCCGCTGGTTCCCTGGGTGTAATGCCGCACGAACGCCGGCTCGCCCGCCTGCGAGCCCAGCAGCAGGCCTTCCGTGATGCCGTACAGATTGGAGCAGGGCACGCCCAGATGCTCCTCCAGGGTGTCGGATCGGCTCATGGTGGCGAACAGTTTCAGCGACGACAGGTCGTACTTGCGGATGTCCTGGAACGCGATCAATTGCGGGGCGATAGGGCCTATCGACAGGCCGTGCGTAACGCGGTGTTCCTGGATCAGTTCCAGCATGCGCTGGATATCCACCTTGGGCATCAGCACCGTCGTGACGCCCAGCAGCACCATGGGCATCATGCCGTACACCTGCCCGGCATTGTGCATCAGCGGCAGCGACCAGATGACGCGGGACGATTCGTCGATGGCGTACCGCCTGGCCCAGCCGGCGCTGTGGCCCAGGTACTCGCCATGGAAACGCGGAATGATTTTCGGCAGGCCGGTAGAGCCGCCCGAAAGCTGGAAGGCCAGCACGTCGCGCGGCCCGACGGGCACGTCCTTCAAACGCTCCCGCGCGCTTTCCGGCGTGTGCCGCGCAAGCAAAGCCTGCAGCCCATGGCCCGGCATCGCCGGCGAGCCACGCGCCACCACCAGGTGACGGACATGCGCGTTCTTGTCCATCATCTTTTGCGCAAATTCCACCAGGTCGAAGCTGCTGAAGTCGGCTTGCACGAAATATGCTGTGGCCTGCGACATCTGCATCAGCTTGCCGATTTCCATTTCGCGATACTGCGGCACCGCGCACACCGGCACCACGCCCGCCTTGTAGCAGGCCAGCACGGCCAAGGCGGTTTGCAACGTGGTTCCCATCTGGAAGATGGCGCGATCGCCTGGGTTCAGGCCAAGATCCAGCAGCGCCGCCGCCAGGCAATCGCTTTGCTCGTCCAATTTCCGGTAGGTAAGCGTGCCTTCATCGGTAATATAGGCCGGCCTGTCCGGATGGCGCGTGGCCGACTTGCGCAAGGCCCCACCCACCGTGTCGTCGACCCAGGCTCCGCTGTCCAGATAGGCCCGCGCCCTTTCCTCGGTCTGGTACACGACCCCTTCCAGGGGGTTCAATATGTCTTTCACTTGTCTCTCCTTTGTGCCGCCACGTATTCTGTTTCTCAGGGCTCTATGCGAACGCGGTCGCGGTCGAACACCGTGATGCGCCCTTGCAGGCCGCCTGTGAACAGCCCGTACCAGACGGCGGGCTTCACGCCCAGCTCCTTGCGGCTGAACTCCATGGGGGACTGCGACTCGATCACCGCATAGTCCTCCAGGCCGTCGTCCACCTTGCATTGTGGCGACCGGCGGGCGGCTTCGATCAAGGACTCGAACTCGGGCACTTTCAAAACCAGCACCCGCGCGACACTCGGGCTTGCGTCGGACAACAGCAACCTGGACTTGCGGCTCCAGACATCGTCGATAGAGCCGATATCCTGCACCCCGCGGGCAGCCTCGTCCTCCAGCTCCATGGCCGCCTGCAGCGTCAGTTCCGCGTCGGTCGAATCACGCTCCTGCAGCGGACGCAGCTTGCGCGTGATCTCCACGAAATAGCCGTTGGGATCTCGAAAGTAAATGGATTCGATGATCTCGTGGCGGGTCTCGACGGAAACCTCCACCCCCTTTTCCTCCAGGCGCGCCTTCCAGGCCTTGAGCTCTTCTTCGGTATCCACCTGCCAGGCAGTATGGGTGGCGTCGAACACATGATCCTCCGGCCAAGGCTTGGCGTGCTTTTCGCGGCCCAAGCCGGCGGGTTCCGACGAGCCCAGGTAGTAGAAAAACGCAATGGTGCTGCCCTTGCCGCTGTCGAAAAAGAAATGCAGGAAGTCCGGGTGCGTGGCCGGCCCCCAGCCTCGCGCGGAAATCGTGTGGATCAGCGGCAAGCCAAGCACGTCGCGATAAAACGTAATGGTTTCGCGCAGCCTCCAGGTGGGGCGGGCCGTGTGGTCTACCCCTTTCAACACCAGGCTGCTCGTCGAAGCAGATGACATGATTCGTTCCTTGAAAACATGAAAATGGAAAGCCCAGGCACGCCGGGCGCCCGGATCGGCTACCCCGGAAAATGCTGCCGCAGCCATTCCTGCACAATGCGGCCCGCCACGTAGCGCCCCGGCTCTTCGCCCGCGGCCAGGGCGCGGCCGTGGTGATCGCCCCTTACCCGCTCGTGCCGCTTCTCGGCGGTACCGATGGCCGAGAATATGTCGCGGATGATGGACGGGAAGCAGGCCTGGTCGCCGGTGTATTCCACCAGCAGCGTGGGCTGACGGATGGCCGGCGCCGATTTGGCCAACAGGGCGTTGGAAGAGATTCCCGACCACGTCGACAGCCAGCTTTCCGGCGAACACAGCCGGGCAAAGCCCACCGAGCCGTAGTTGGAGGCGAACGGGTCGCCGCCCCACAAGGTGCCGTACTTGCGATCCGAGGGATCCAGCGACAGGTCGTAGCAGCGCAAATCGGCATTGGTGCGCCATACTTGGATGATGGGGGTATGGGCGCCCAGCCGGCGGTCGGCGGCCGATCCGCCCTCTTTGGCGCGGCCGCGCGCCTGCATGCGCCGTTCGATCAAGGCGTGCGCCATGGCGTCCAGACGCTGCACGCGCTCGTGCTGCCCCTGGCGATAGCGCCGCACAAACTCGGCGCCATAGCGCGCCCCCGTTTTGGCGTCACCAAAGCCGTTCGCTTCATCGAAGGGATCCAGCGAGGCATCCACGGAAAGCGGATCCGACTCGTCGATGACCGAGGGATCGATGCATTGCATAAGCAACGCGCCCTGGCCGGGATGCGGCGCCAGGAAGACGATGCCGTCGGGCTCCACCATGGCCAGTTGATCCAGCTTGGTGGCCCGCCCGCCCGGTGTCTTCTTGATGCGGTCGGCGGGCGCCAACGAGGCTTGCTGCGCATACAGGCTGTACAGCCCGCTGCCCCCGGAATTTCCCAGCAGGACAATGCGCTTGAAGCCGGCCTTGCGCAGGAACTCCATGCCGGCCGCCACATCGTAAAGGGCAAACTCATGTTCCAGGCGAAGGTCGTTGCCGACCGAGCGCGGCCATTGCGACCAGGCCGCATAGCCCGCTTCCACGATGTCCGGAATCAGGTAGTGGCACGCCATGAATTCCCGGGGATGCATGATGCACACCACCGTGTCGGTGGCTGTGGCCGGGCGATACAGCGCGCCGCCCGTAGCCGCGCCGTCCTGCGTGCGCAACACCACATTGCTGGTGGCGGCGCCTTCCGGCAGCCCGCGCGGATTCCAGTCGGTGTTCAAGAACCCGGCTGTGGCTTCCTGCGGCTTTGCCGCGCCGGTGGCGGCGGCTTTGCTGATCGGCGATTCACTCATGATTTCTGCCTCCTTTTTTATATTCTAAGGCATTTTTGACATAAGTGTGAAATTATTGTCGTTAAAGACAACTAGGTGTTTACACCAAGACGCAGAATTTGACGTTCATGTCAAAAAGGGCGCATAGTGCAGTCGGGTCTGCGGTCGTCGCCAGCTTGCCTTATCATTGGCCGGGAAACAGCGGCTGCCGCGCCGCCTCTATGCACCGTGTCCATTCGCAACCAACAAGAAAGCTGAACAACAATCGTGCCCAAGACCTCGCCCAAGAAATCCGCTCCCGCCCCCAAGTCCTCGCGCCGCGAGCTGCTGCAGGAGTCCATCCTGGAAGCCGCCTCCACCTTGTTCATACAGCGCGGATTCCAGGGCACCAGCATGGGCGACATCGCCGAAGCCATGGGCGTCACGCGCACCGCCATCTACTATTACTTTCGTAATAAAGAAGCCATATTGCGCGAGTTGACGACGGAAATAACCGGCATGGCCGGCAAGCAGGCGGCCCAGGTCGACGACACCAATTCCGACCCCATGGAGGCGCTGCGCCAGCTCGTGCTGCAGCATGCCCGGCTCATCCTGGGCCACCCATTGCAGTTCCGGGTCGTCGAGCGCAACGAAGAAAACCTTTCTCCCGCTATACGCAAAGAAGCCGAGGCATCGCGCAGGCTGGTGTTAAGCCGGTTCCAGGCCGTGATCGAAGCCGGCATGCAGGCCGGCCAGTTCCGCATCGTCGATCCGAAAATCGCCGCATTCGCCATTATCGGCATGTGCAACTGGTCGGCGTGGTGGTTCAGCGCCAGCGGCAAGGTGCCGCTGGAAGAGGTGGCGCAAATGCTGGCCACTTTCGCCCTGCAATCGGTGGTGCGCGGCGAAGAACGCCGCTCACGCGAGAACAGCGTGGACGAATCCCTGCGCCAGTTGCGCGAAGACCTGGCGCTGCTGGAGCGGCGGTTGCATAATCCCTAGCCGGCGCCCTTCAGCCAAAAACCTTCCAGCCGCGCAACCTTCCCTCGTCCTGGGGAACCACCTCGGTGGCAAGCACCGCCAGGCATTTTGGGCAGAATCGCTGCCTGAGAACGATTTCCCTGTCGGTGAACAAGCCAGGGTCGGCCCGGATCCCTGGCCCCAGTTCAGAGGATTTCCGCTCCAGCCTGAGCGCACGCGCCAATGGATCGCCATGCGCATCGCCAAGCGTTTCCGAACAATGGCTGCAGACCGTGGTTACACCATCGTCGGCCAGCTTGATGTTGTCGTCGAAATTCACAATTGTCTCCTGGTCAATGAACCGCTTCAGCGGCGCGCTTTTCACGCAATGCCTTCCTGGCCGCTTCCGTTGCGGAAACATCCACGGTTCCGTTCTCAGCCAGGGCAACACCGTAGACTTCGATGGCGGCGCGCCTCGACACCTTCTGCCTGACGACATCCCGCGCAACCAGAACCGGATTTCGCAATAGCGGATCACCGTAGCCCCCGCCGCCTTGCCAATGGGTGAAATACACATCCGCGTCGTTCAGATGGGTTTCCAGATGCTGCTGCAACACCTCGGCCGTTCCCTGCAAATCATCCAGGTCGCCCGGAATACGGCCGGCCGCCAGCATCTGCCTGGCATTCGTGTCTCGCAGCAGCACATCGTATTGCGTGCCCGCGGGGTAGCCCCCGCTCAGCCCGGTGGCCTGCGGCAAGGCCTTGCCGGTCGCCGAAACGACCAGATGCACGCCGCCTATGGGAGAGTCGTACGGGATGAAGCAGCTGGATCCGCCCGCGCCGCCCCTGAACCGGCCCGCCCCGCCTGAATCCATTTCCTCCCTGCGCCAGAGATAAAGCATGGGGAAACTGAACTCGTTGATTTCAACATCGGCGACCCGGCCCATCGGAATGCAATTGAGCCCGCCCGTATCGACGCCGTCCTGATCCACCCGCGCTCCCATGCCGCCCGCCATCGAGTCGCAAATCATCGTCACGAATGGGTTGCCTCGTTGATCGAGGCCCGCCAGCAATGCCAAGTCCCAGGTTCCGCAGCACACGCACATCAGCGACTTGCGATGCTCGGGATGGATGGACAACATGGTTCCGACCGTTTCGGAGACGACATTCTGCGTCGCCCAGGCCGACGCAACCGAGGCCTTGCCAATGCCCGCGGGAAAATTGCAGTTATTGATGGTGCCGGGCTCGCTGATGATGTCGAAGCACCGGTAAAGCCCGCCTGGAGCCCATGGAATATCGCCGCAAAGCATGGTCAGCACTATCGGCATGATCCCCCCTCGCAGGCCGGCCAGCGTGCAATTGGCGAATCCTTCGACCTCTTTGTCGGTGCCGGTGAAGTCGAACGTCAGGCGGTCTCCCTTCTTCGTCATCTTCAGGGTGATCTTGTATACGTTGCGGTCTCCGCTGCGGAACGAATCCTGATGCGCCACGCCCGACCACTCGCCATCGGGAAGCTCCAGCAGCTTCGCCCTGAGGCGACTCTCGGCATCGTTCATCATGCGCTTCATCACCGCCTTGACGGTTTTGGCGCTGTACTTGGCAATCAATTGCGTCAAGCGTTCCTGGGCAATATTGTTGGCGCCGATCTTCGCGCGCAAATCAAGCGCGATCAAGCGCGGCACTCTCGAGCGCCGCAAATACATATCTTCGATGTCGCTGCGGATTTCGCCCCCTTCCACGATCTTTACGGGCGGAACGGGGGTGGATTCCCAAAAGACGTCCCGGCCTTCGACCGACCAGCTCCCGGGAGACACGCCGCCTAGATCCACCTGGTGGCAAACCGCCGCCGTCCATCCGAAAAGCTCGCCTTCGTGAAACAGCGGCGCCATGATCGTGGCATCGTTCTGATGCAGGCCGCCGCCTATCCATGGATCGTTGCAAAAGAACATATCGCCGGGCTGTATGCCCGGATTCACGCCCCGGTTCTCCAGCGTCCATTTCACCGCCATATCGACCGATGCGGCCAATTGCGTGTTGTAAAGCCCGACAATCACCGAGTCGCCGCATTCATCCAGAATGGTGGCTCCAAAATCGTTGCAATCCGTGACCACGACCGAGCCGGACATGCGCTTGAGCGCATCGCCCATTTCCCCGGCGATGGACGCCAGCCGGTGTCGAATCACTTCGTACGTCAGCGGGTCGACTCCCGCCACATCGTCATCACTGACTGAATGCAGCGTGAGCCCGCGCGCCAACTCCTTGGTCTGCACGGGCGGTTTCAGCTTATAGGCAAATCGCTCGGACCCTGCAATATTGATTAACGGCATGGTGTCTCCTTGATAGTTGAATTAGGCGGCGGCAAGCCGCAGCACCAGGTTGCCCAGTCGATCGACCGTGCCACGGCTCCCTTCCGGTACGGCGATGGTGGTGGTGGGCGTCTCGACAACCGCAGGGCCATCGACCTGGGCGCCCGTCTTCAAGGCGCGATAGTCATAGATCTTCGTTTCCTGCCAGCCCTTCCTGACATCCAGGAAGACTCGGCGCGTGCCGCTGCTTTGGGGAATGCCCGTGGCATTCTCGAAATCGGGAAGCGCGGTACGAATGGGCAGCGCGCCCACAGCGCGCACCCGATAGGTGATCACCTGCAGTCCCGCATCGGCAAACCCCGAGCCTTTGCCATAGAGCCGCTCGTACAAGGCTTCGAAGTGCCGGCCTATCCCCTCGATGGCCTCCGCATCCAGTACGCCGGAGGGAACGGGAGTGGTCACTTCCGCCATCTGCATCGTGTAGCGGATCTCGGCTTCGCGAACATACTCGATTTTCTGGAAGTCCAGGCCTTGCTCTTGCATGCGGCTGCGCAGTTCCTGCTCCAGCTTCTCGTAGCGTTCGTTGGCCGCCGCCGGCTCGACCGGCCAGTTCGACGGATCCGAGGCTTCGGCGGTCAGCACGATGTCCGACGATGCAAGGCCGTACGCGGAAAACACCGCCGCGGTAGTCCCCAAGGGGATCAGGACTTCGCGCGAACCGATGTCCGCCGAATAGCTAGCCGCATGCACGGGGCCGGCTCCGCCAAATGAATAAATGACGAACTCGCGGGGATCGTGCCCGCTATTGACGACGACCTTGCGCACGAGATCCGCGGTTTGGGCATTTTGTATCGTGTATATGGCAGCGGCGCCCTCCTCCATGGTAAGCCCCAAAGGCTCCGCGATCTTGGTTCGGATCGCGTCTTCCGCCAGTTTTCGCGAAAGCTTCTTGCGGCCGCCCAGAAAATTATCCGGATTGATGATTCCAAGAACCAGATCGGCATCCGTCACCGTCGGCTCGACGCCCCCTTCTCCATAACATACAGGGCCGGGCTTGGCGCCCGCGCTGCGCGGCCCGACGCGAAGATTTCCGCCGCCATCGATCCAGGCGATGGCGCCTCCGCCCGCCCCGATCGTCTGCACGTCCACCATCGGCGTATTGATCTGGTGCTGGTTCAAAACCGTCGTAGTCGTCGTAATGGGCTTTCCGTCCTGGATCAGTCCGACCAGGAATGTTGTCCCTCCCATATCCGTCGAAATAATGTTTCCATGCCCCAGCGCTTGTGCAAGATGCAAACACCCCACCACACCGCCGGTCAGTACCGATCCCAAGGTGCTTACGGCATGCTTGGGGGCATGGGCCGCCTGGACGCATCCCCCGGATCCCTGCATCACGAGAAGCGACCCTGCCAGGCCCCGTTTCCTGAGCTCGACTTCCAATGGATCGAGATACGCGGCCAGTTTGGGACCGACCTGCGTATTGACGATGGTGGTCGAGCTGCGCGTGTATTCGCGGATGCGCGGGCTTATCTCATGGGATACGGCGACGTACATGTCGGGCGCTATCTCATTGACGATTTCACGGATTCGGGTTTCGTGGGCCGGATTGCGAAAAGACCATAGCAGCGAAACCGCGATGGCTTCCACACCCTGCTTCATCAGCCTGTCCACGGCGCGGCGCACGCCGGCTTCGTCCAGCGGAACGACCACCGCGCCTTTGTAATCGACGCGCTCGTCAATTTCCTCCACCAATGATCGCGGCACCAGGGGCTCGGGCTTGTTCGTCCTCGATATGTCCTGGATCTTTTCCGGATCGAGCCCGACATATCGTCCCTCCAGATTCATCATCGCGATCGAATCAGCATGGCCTCGGGTGGTCAGAAACCCGACCTTCGCCACGTCGCCCGTGACCACCGCGTTCAGCGTGGACGTCGTCCCGTGAATGATGTATTGGGTCTTGCCCAGCAACTCCGAAGTCTGGATTCCCAACTCTTTCGCCAGCTCGTCGATGACGGCAAGAAACCCGCGTGAAAAATCGGGTGGCGTCGAAGGGCTCTTTGCAGCGGCGATCGTTCCATTCTCGCCCGCCACAAATCCATCCGTAAAAGTTCCACCGGTATCGATGCCAATAACGTAACTCATGCTGTTTATCTCCTGTCCTCTATTGTGAAATTCCGTCTTTTTCTTCATGAAGCCAAGGCATCAAGCCCAAGAATATGGTCGGCAATCTTCTCGGCCATCATGATGATGGGAGCATTGATCGGCCCCCTGACGATTCTCGGTATGGCCGATCCATCGACCACTCTCAACCCGTCCACGCCGCGCACCCGCAATTGCTGGTCCAGCACCCCCATCGGATCGCCCTCCACAGCCATCTTGCAGGTCCCCGCTGGGTGATGCAGCGTAATGGCGGTTTTTCGAATGAACGCATCGATGTCTGCATCGCTGACGGCGGACGGCCCGGGCGCCAGCTCTTCGGCGATGAACGGAGCAAGCGGCGGCTGCACGCCGATGCGCCGCATCGTGCGAACCATCTCGCGAACGGCAAGGCGATCCGACTCCGTGGAAAGGAAATTCTGCTGAATCCGCATAGGCTTCGCGGGATCCGGGCTGGCAAGCGTGACCGTGCCCCGGCTTTCGGGAGCCAGGAATACCCCCTTGATGCCAAACGCATCGACATAGGGCTCGAGAAACGGCTTAAGATAAGGCCCCGCCGTCATGGGCGCGGCCGCCAGCATTAGTTGGGCGTCCGGCAAGGCCAGCCCCGGACGGCTCCGCACCAGGCCCACGGATGCCGCCGGCACTTTCCCGGACAGCCCAGTGCCGAACAGCCAGGTCCGCAGAATATCGACCGCGATCCGATCCAGCCGCAACGCGCGGTACAAAGGCCCGGGCGAACTCCGGCGCCACCGGACGTCGCAAACGATATGGTCGTGCAGGTTCTCGCCCACACCCGGCAAATCGACGAGAGGCTCGATGCCATGGGCGCGCAGCGCATCCGCCTTGCCGATGCCGGACAGCATCAATAACTGCGGCGAATTGATGACCCCGCCGCATACAATGACTTCCCGGCTGGCGCGCGCCAGTTCCGTCCCGTCCCGACCCGAATACTCCACCCCCACGGCGCGGCCGCCCTCGAAAACCACTTTATGCGCAAGGGCTCCCGAGCATACCGTCACGTTCTTCCGGGCCACGGCCGGCCGCAAGTAGGCGGAAGCCGCACTCCAGCGGCGGCCGCGGCGGATAGTGACCTGCATCGGCCCGAATCCTTCCGCGCTGGCCCCGTTGTAGTCATCGTTGCTCGAATAGCCGGCAAGCCCGGCGGCTTGCATGAATGCATCCAGCAACGGGTCTTCGTAGTTCAGGCGCGTTACGGCAAGAGGTCCCGAGTCGCCGCGAAATTCGTCCGCGCCCCCTTCCCACGACTCGCTGCGCTTGAAGTAAGGCAATACGTTGCGGTATGACCAGTCGTGCAACCCAAGCTCTTGCGCCCACTGGTCGTAATCCTCGCGCATGCCCCTCGAATAGGCCATGCCGTTGATGGACGTGCATCCACCCAGGACGCGCCCGCGAGCGCACTCGATGCGCCGGCCATCCAGCCCCGTTTCCGGCTCGGTGAAGTAGCCCCAATCGTAAAGCCGGTGCTTCAAAATCAGACCCCACGTCAGGGGTATCTTGATGACCGGCGAACTGTCGGATCCGCCCGCTTCCAACACCAGGATCCTCAGGCTCGGATCCCTGCCCAATCGATATGCCAGCGTGCAGCCGGCCGACCCCGCACCAACGATGATGTAGTCGTACTCGACCGTCCTGTTCCCATGGGCGCGCATCCGTGTCATCCAAAGCCTTGTGATTTTGTGGCGGCCCGAGAAGCTGAAAAACTCAGCCAACCGTGCCGGTGCTCCAATGTCAGGCACACTTTATGTTGACTAAAGATATACGTCCAATCGAAAATAAGTCACTAAGATATAGCCATATGGCTATATCATGATTCTTTCAGGACGCTTGCAATGCGAGGCTTCGATACCCGTCTAAGTATTCAAAAGCTCGAGGTTTTTTGCGCCGTGGCGGAGCTGCAGAGCATTACGCGCGCGTCGGACTATCTCTGCGTCACACAGCCCGTCATCACCGCCCACATCCAAACCCTCGAAGACAAGCTGGGAACCAAGCTGATACGCCGCGAAAGACGCGGCATCGTCTTGACCCAGGCGGGGCTCCGGGTTCACAAGTGGGCCCAGGAAATGGTCACGCGCACGCGTGAACTGGAACGGGAACTAAGCGGTTCCGCCCCCAACGTGCCCGGCGTCGTCATCGCCTCGTCCATGAGCGTAGGCACTTACCAATTGCCCGGCATCCTCTGCAATTTCCAGGCCAGCCATCCCGACGGCATGGTGAAGCTGTCGATATCGAACCCGCATGTCGCGCTCGAAGAAACGCGAACGGGCGCAAGCGACTTTGCGGTGGTGATCATTTCGCCCGACCAGAACCTCGACGGCCTGGTGCTGCATCCGCTATGGGAAGAGCCTTTGCTCTTGGCCAGCGCCATCGACAGCCAATGGGTGGGGAATGAAGTGCAGCGCGACCAGATATCCCAATTGCCATTCATCAGCACGAACAACAGCTCGGTAATGCAAAAGCTCGAGGAAGGACAGTTGCGGGCCAACGGCGTGACTTCCCGGCGAATCGTCATGGCGCTTGGACACCCGGAGGCCCAGAAGGAAGCCGTGCGCCGCGACGTGGGCGTCTGCTTCTTTTTCAGATCGTCGGTGATCAACAGCATCAACCACGGCGAACTGCGGCCGGTGCATACCCCCGGCCTCGCAATGTCGATTCCGCTTTACCTGGTACACCGCAAGGACAAGGAGTTCTCGCAATTCCAGCTCGAACTCACGCAGCATATCAAATCGGCCCGGCCCCCCGGCGTGATTCCGTTCGGAGAGCGCGGGCCGCAAGCCTGAAATCGCCGGCAAGCACGGAAAGATGCGCGTTGCGGCTAGATGCCTTCCACGCCCGCGGCGTGGGCCTGTTCATCGGCGTGGTAGGACGAACGCACCATGGCGCCCACGGCGGCGTGGGTGAAGCCCATGGCGTAGGCTTCACGTTCGAACATCTTGAAGGTGTCGGGATGCGCGTAGCGCAGCACCGGCAGGTGGTGCTCGGAGGGCTGCAGGTACTGGCCGATGGTAAGCATGTCGACATTGTGCGCGCGCAGGTCGCGCATGACTTGCAGGATTTCTTCGTCGGTCTCGCCCAGGCCCAGCATCAGGCCCGACTTGGTGGGCACGTGCGGGTACAGCGCCTTGAATTCGGACAGCAGCTTGAGCGAATGGTTGTAGTCCGAACCGGGGCGCGCCTGTTTGTACAAACGGGGCACGGTTTCCAGGTTGTGGTTCATGACGTCGGGGGGCCCGCCGTTGAGGATTTCCAGCGCGCGGTCGAGGCGGCCGCGGAAGTCGGGCACCAGCACTTCGATGCGCGTGGAGGGCGACAATTCGCGCACCTTGCGGATGCATTCGACGAAATGGCCGGCGCCGCCGTCGCGCAGGTCGTCGCGGTCGACCGAGGTGATGACCACGTAGGAAAGCTTGAGCGCGGCAATGGTGCGCGCCAGGTTTTCGGGCTCGTTCACGTCCAGGGCATCGGGACGGCCGTGGCCCACGTCACAGAAGGGGCAGCGGCGCGTGCATTTGTCGCCCATGATCATGAACGTGGCCGTGCCCTTGCCGAAGCA
>CALMPB010000488.1 GCA_937871985.1 uncultured Burkholderiaceae bacterium | reverse complement strand
CAAAACCTCCCCCGCCCTCCCACCCCTGTTGGTGTCTACAATTTGAAGCCGCTTTGGCATAGTGCGTTCGGATCACTTTCACTAATGCCGACCCCACAAAAGTAGGCCTCAGCCCACTTGTTAGAACGCAACTTGTTGCGAGGGTGTTTCCCACTAATCGCAATCATGAGGCCGTGGCGTGCCTGTGCCGGTAAGCGAAGTTGGAGCAAGCCATGGCGGCGGCCGTTTTCGGGGTGCAAGCGAACAGCTGTTTGAGGACGGCGTTTACGGCCAGCCGGGGGCTGGCCGTTCGTCCGAGTTCTGTGAGCGCCCGAAAACGGTTGTCGGCATGGGAAGCCCCGGCGTAGCCGGGGCCGCAGCGACCTGAGCGCGCCGGTGCAGGTACGCCACGGCCGATCAAGAACTCAAAAACACCTCTCACTCTTATTCCCCTGCTTCCCAAAAATCCATCACCAAGTCCCCCGGTAAGTCTGAACAGCCTGAGCCCGAGCCTTTTCCCGCTGCAAATCAGTTATTTCCATAACGCGCTCAAAATTTCATTGACTTCCAAAATCCAGAGAATAATAATGAGCGAATTCAAAAATGAGTTTGATATAAATTTGGATGAAGAGATGGAAACAAACCCCGTTGTAGTAGCAGGAGGAGGGCCGGTTGGTCTGGTGGCGGCCCTGGCGTTGGCGCGCCAGGGTGTCGAGGTGATCGTGCTTGAGTCGGAGCAGTCGATCCCCCGCGATCTCAGGGCCGGAACCTTTCATCCCCCCACCGTTGAAATGCTGGACGCCCTGGGCGTCAGCGGCCCCCTGCTGGAAAAAGGCATCAAAGTTCCCGAATGGCAGATCCGCGATCGCCGCACCGGCGTCGTCGCGCAGTTCGATCTCGGCCTGATCAGCGACGAAACCCCGCATCCCTTTCGCCTGCATTGCGAACAGCACAAACTGTCGCAAATCGTTCACGACACGCTGGCCGATCTTCCCAATGCCCGGGTGCTGTTCTCCCACCGCTGCACCGGCTTCACGCAGGATGCCGAGGGCGTATCGATCAGTGTCGAGACGCCCTCGGGTCCCGAGGAAATACGCGCCTCGTACCTGGTTGGCGCCGACGGCGCGCACAGCATCGTGCGCAAGACCATGAATGCCGAGTTCGAAGGCTTTACCTGGCCCGAACGCTTCCTGGTGTTCGCCACGCCCTACGACCTGCGCGAACAGGGCTTTACCGGCAATGCCTATGTTGCCGATCCCGACGAATGGTGCGCCATCTTCGTCCAGCCGCACAACGGCCCTCCCGGCATATGGCGCATCGCCTTTCCGACGCAGCCGGACATGTCCGAAGACGAGATTCTTTCCGACCAGTTCGTCCAAAGCCGGATCCAGGGCTTTCTGAATCCCGACCAGGATTACGAAATTGCCTATCGCAGCGTCTATCGGGTTCATCAGCGTGTGGCGTCCACCTTTCGCGAACAGCGCGTGCTGCTGGCCGGGGACGCCGCGCACGCCAACAACCCCCTGGGCGGCATGGGTCTGAACAGCGGCATCCACGATGCGGTGAACCTGGCCGAGAAGCTGGTCGCCTTATTGGGCGGCGAGGAATCGCAGGACTGCCTTGACCTTTATGTGCGCCAGCGCAGGCAGACCAATATCGAGTACGTCCAGGCGATCACGATCCGCAACAAGCGCCTGCTTGAAGAGCGCGATCCCGCCATACGGCAGGAGCGGCTGGATGAAATGCGCAGAACCGCCGCGGACAAGGACAAGGCGAGAGCCTATCTGCTTAATTCATCGATGATAGCCAGCGTTCAGCGCGCGCGGCAAATACAGTAAAACCGCAAGGAGGAGACATGAGTACAACGACAAGACCCGGAAGCATCGATGTGACGGAACTGATCGATACATCCAGGATTACGAAATTCCACGTCAACCTGCTGTTCTGGGCGTTTCTGATCATGGTGGTGGACGGGTTCGACCTGCAGGCCATCGGTTACGTCGCTCCGACGCTGATCAAGGTCTGGGGCGTCAGCCGCGCGTCGTTCGGCGCTGCGTTCAGCGCCGGCCTGGTGGGCATGATGTTCGGCGCCTCCCTGGGCGGCTCGCTGGGCGATCGCCTGGGGCGCAAGCGCACGGTGCTGGCGGGCGCGGTGTTCTTCGGCATCTTCACCTTGCTGACCGCGATGTCCACGGGGCTGACCAGCCTGATCGTGCTGCGCTTCATTGCCGGAATCGGGCTGGGCTGCGCCGTGCCCAACGCCATTGCGCTGACCAGCGAATACTCGCCCAAGAAGCATCGGGCGACGATGATCACCATCATGTTCCTGGGTTACACCATCGGCGCGGCGCTGGGCGGTGCGGCAGCGGCCGCGCTGATTCCGCGTTTCGGCTGGACGTCGGTGTTCGTCCTGGGCGGCTGCGCGCCGCTGGTCGTGGCCGCGCTGTGCCAGTTCTTCCTGCCCGAGTCCGTGCGCTTCCAGATTTTGCGCAAAGGCGCCAGCGCGCAGGCAAGGGCGTTGATGCAGAAATGGTTTCCCAATGCCGGCATCACCGCCGAGAGCGAGCTGGTGGTGCACGAGCAAGTGCGCGCCGGCATGCCTCTCACGCATCTGTTCACGGAAAACAGGGCGGCTTTCACCGTGCTGCTGTGGACATGCTTCATCGTGAACCTGATCACACTGCATTTCATTGCCAGCTGGCTGCCGACGGTCATCTCGAGCACGGGCGTACCCTTGCAGCGTGCCGTCATCGTCACCTCCTTGTTTCAACTGGGTGGCGCGGTAGGCGGGATCATCATCAGCCGCTTGTTGGATCGCGGCAGCCTGAAACCACTGGTCGGCTTTTTCGGCCTGGCGGCGGTGACGATCGCGTCCATCGGCCAGGTCAGCAGCGGCGCGCACATGCTGGAAATCGTCGTGTTCGCGGCGGGCCTGTTCGTCGTGGGTACGCAGTTCGGGCTGAATGCCCTGGCCGGCAGCTCTTATCCCACCTTCATCCGTTCCACCGGCGTGGGCTGGGCGCTGGGCGTGGGGCGGGTGGGATCGATACTGGGGCCGGTCGTCGGCGGAATCCTCATCGCCTTGAAGCTGCCGCTGCCCTATATTTTTCTATACGGCGCGATTCCCATGCTGATCGGCTGCGCCGCTTCGTTCATGCTGCTGCGCCTGCGCGACAAAGCCATTGAACGCGGCGAGAACCTGGCCGTGGTGGCCGGTGCGCATTGAGCCAGACTCTTAAATATCCGCCTCGCCCGGCGCCGGCGCCACGCCGCACAGGGCCAGCGCCATCAGCTTGCGCAGGCGGGCAATGCCGATGTCGGCTTGCGGATTGTCGTCGTTGAGCCAGCGGCGCACTTCGGTCAGGTAGATGGTCATGAACAGCGCGGCGATATCGTCGGCGCTGTTCTGGGCGCCGATCTTGCCCGCCTTCTGCTTGCTCACGATGATGGACAACAGCAGTTCGACGATCTGGCTGCGCCGCGCGTAAAAGCGCGCTGTTTCCGGTCCCTGGCTGGTCGAGGTGGAAAGAAAATCGAACGTCGCCTGCACGGCCGGGCGGGCCAGCCGTGGTTCGCCCGCCCAATACCGGTAACGCCTGCCGAAGAAGTTGGTGAGCTGGTCGATAAGCGGCGCGTCGTCCCGGGCATGGCCGAGCTCTTCGCTTAATTCCGCATTCACCCGATCCAGGTCGTCGTTGATGATCATCATCAACAGGTCGCGCTTGTCCTTGGCATACACAAAGAGCGTGCCTATCGCCACCTCGGCCCGTTCCGCAATCTCGCGGGTGGTGGCGGCGTCGTAGCCCTTCTCAAGAAAGACCTCGCGCGCCGACTGCTTGATGCGGCGGCGTTTTTCCAGCTTGCCGCGCGCGCGCAGCCCAAGCTTCGCAACAGGAGCTCCGGTCTCGGCCGTAGCGGTTTGCGGGGAGGGAGTGGATGCTGGCATAAAGTATCAGGCGGAATCTGGCCGCGGACATTGAACGAATGCCTGCGATTATAGCTATAGTCGCTCTAATAATATAGCGTGATCAAAATTGATCATAAGGGATTTGGTATGTGTGGCATTGAACAGCCGATTTGCCAATCCAAGTGAAATTGGCGCTGACCGTGGTGGTGACCGTTTTCTGGGGCAAGCGATCGTTTCTGCGAAGGTGTTCCGTCACTAATCGCAACCATGAGGCCGTGGCGTGCCTGCGCCGGTAAGCGAAGTTGGAGCAAGCCATTTTGAGACGGCTTTTCAGGAGGCAAGCGAGCATCTGTTCGAGCGCGGCGTCTACGGACACCCGGGGGGTGTCCGTTCGCGTGAGTTATGCGAGCGCCTGAAAAGCCGTCTCAAAATGGGAAGCCCCGGCGCAGCCGGGGCCGCAGCGACCTGAGCGCGCCGGTGCAGGCACGCCACGGCCGCTTAAGAACCCAAAAAACTCAAGAACTCAAAAAACTACCCCTGCTCTTTCAGCAGCTTTGCCGCCGCAATCGCGAAATAGGTAAGAATGCCATCGCCTCCCGCCCGCTTGAACGCAAGCAAAGACTCCATCATCACCTTGTCGCCATCCAGCCACCCATTGGCCGCCGCGGCCTGGATCATCGCGTACTCCCCGCTGACCTGGTAGGCATAAGTCGGCATGCCGAACGCGTCCTTCACATCGCGCAGAATATCCAGATAAGGCAGACCCGGCTTTACCATCACCATGTCCGCACCCTCGCGGATGTCGGCCGCCACCTCGCGCAGCGCCTCATTCCGATTGCCCGGATCCATTTGGTAAGTGGCCTTGTTGGACTTGCCCAGATTCACGGCCGAACCCACCGCGTCGCGGAACGGACCATAGAAGGCGCTGGCGTACTTGGCCGAATACGCCATGATGCGCGTATAGATATGCCGGTCGGCTTCCAGCGCCTTGCGGATCGTGCCGATGCGCCCGTCCATCATGTCGCTGGGCGCCACAATGTCCACGCCGGCCCGGGCTTGCGCCAGCGCCTGGCGGGTCAGGATTTCCACGGTCAGCTCGTTCAGGACGTAGCCCTCGTCGTCGATGACGCCGTCCTGGCCATGGCTAGTGTAGGGGTCCAGCGCCACGTCGGTAAGTATGCCCAGCTCTGGGAAGCGCTGCTTGATGGCGGCGACGACGCGCGGAATGAGGCCTTCCGGATTGGTCGCCTCGATGCCGTCCGGGGTTTTCAGGCTGGCGTCGATGACCGGAAACAGCGCAAGCACGGGTATGCCCAGCGCCACGCATTCTTCGGCCACCGCCAGCAGGGTGTCGGGCGAATAGCGCACCACGCCCGGCATGGACGGAACCGGCTGATGCACGTTCTTGCCTTCCATGACGAACACGGGATAGATGAGGTCGTTGGCCGTCAGCACGTTTTCGCGCACCAGGCGGCGCGAGAAGTCGTCGCGCCGGTTGCGGCGGGGGCGGTACGAGGGGAAGTCGGCGTCGACGATGAAAGAAGTCATGGCACTACCTTTGGAGAAATCCAGTTTTCAATGTAATTGCCGGCATCTTCGATGCCGATGCGGTGCGTGGCGGAAAAAGGGATGGCGGTAAGCGCGCCGATTTCCGCCAGGTCTTTCTTGACTGCGAAAACCGCCTTGACCCGTTGGCCGTAAGGCAGTTTGTCGGCCTTGGTGAGCAGGGCCAGGACCGGCTTCTTGGTTGGCGCCACCCAGTGGGCCAGGCGGCGGTCCAGTTCCGTCACGCCGCGCCGGATGTCGATGAGCAGCACGACGCCGGCCAGGGATTCGCGGGTTATCAGGTAGTCGCCCAGCACGTCGGTCCATTCCTCGCGGGCCTCTTTGCCGATGGCCGCGTAGCCATAGCCCGGCAAATCCACCAGATAGCCCAGCGCGCCTTCGGGGTCGAGCGGATCGGGGATGCCGAAAAGGTTGATCAGGCGGGTGCGGCCGGGCGTTTTGCTGGAAAATGCCAGGCGCCGCTGATTGGTAAGAACGTTGATGGCCGACGACTTGCCGCAGTTGGATCTGCCCACGAAGCAGACTTCCGGCGCGCCGGGCGGCGGCAACTGGTCGAGCCGGGCGGCCGAGGTGGTGAATGAGGCGCGGTGCAGAATGGACAAAGGGAGTACCAGGTGGGGTTATTGTGGGTCGAATCTAGCCCCTATTGTATAATTAGAGGTTTGAAACTGTAGCAGCCTTTTAATTGCGCCCTATCAGCAGGCCCCCGGCAGGCTGGGCCGCAGGCGGAAGGCGGGTGTCGGCGGCATCCCTGGCTTTGGACTGCCCGCCATTAAGAATAACGATCGGTCGAGGTTTTCATGAAGCGTGTGCTTTCCAGTATCTTCGTTGCCAGCAGTTTGCTGCTTGGTTCCTCATTGGCCAGCGTCAGCTACGCGGCCGATGCCGCCCCGGCCAAGCCCGATGCAAAAAAAGGCGAGCAATTGTTCGTCAACGGCGATGCGGCGCGAGGCATCCTGGCCTGTGCAAGCTGTCACGGCGCGGCCGGCAACAGCACCATTCCCACCAACCCCAATCTGGCTGCCCAGCCGCACGAATACCTGGCCAAGCAACTGGGCGATTTCCGCTCCAAAGACGGCAAGCAGCCGCCGCTGCGCCGTGGCGTAAACGGCGCGAACACCGTCATGACCACGTTCGCCTCCCAGCTTACGCCTGAAGACATGCAAAACATTGCGCTGTATTTGTCGCAACAAAAGCTCGATTACGACAAAGCCGCCACCGCCACCAACGAAGCCACCATGCAGCTTGGCCAGAAAATCTGGCGCGGCGGCATCGACGAGCGCCGCGTCCCGGCCTGCGCGGCCTGTCACTCGGCCAACGGCGCGGGCTTGCCCGGCGAATTCCCGCGCCTGGCCGGCCAGTTCCCCAGCTATATCGCTGAGCAGCTCAAGCTGTTCCGCAGCGGCGATCGCGCAAACGGCGAAATGATGCATGACATTGCCGACCGCATGTCCGACTCCGAAATCGCCGCGGTTGCCGATTACGCAGCAGGCTTGCGTTAAAAATATAAATCAGCGCGCGGGCTCACCCTGCGCCACTACACGTTATGCAATGGGGGAGCCGATCATGGCGCCCCTATTTTTTTGCGAATGAAATTGTGAATCAAACTTCCGTCCTTCGTCGTTGGGGTTCCGATCTGCTCGAACTGCTGGGATCCATGCGGTTCGCGGTCAGCCTGCTCATGTTCATTTGCGTGGCCAGTCTTATCGGCACGGTGCTGCAGCAGAATCAGGCGCCCAGCACCTATGTCGACAGATTCGGGCCGTTCTGGTTTGCCTTGTTCGACAAGTTTTCCATCTGGCACATCTACAACAGCTGGTGGTTTTTGCTGATCATGGGTTTTTTGGTGGTTTCGACCTCCATTTGCCTGCTGCGCAACGCCCCCAAGATGATCCGCGACGCGCGCTCTTTTCGCGAATACGTGCGCGGCGGCAGCCTGCGGGCCTTTCATCATCGTGTCGAGCTGGCCAGTCCGCTTGCGCCCCAGGAGGCCTCGGGCCGCATCGAGCCATGGCTGCGCAGCCATGGCTACAAATGGAAGCGGCGCGAGGACGAGGAAGGCGTGCTGCTGGCGGCCAAGAAGGGCGGCGCCAATCGCCTGGGCTATATTTTTGCCCACGCCGCCATCGTGATCATTTGCGTGGGCGGCTTGCTGGACAGCGAACTGCTGCTGCGCCTGCAAGTGTGGCTGGGCGACAAGCACCCCATTACCCAGAACATGATGATTGCCGACGTTCCCGAGTCGGGTCGCCTTTCAGCCGGCAATCCCAGCTTCCGCGCCAATATGCTGGTGCCGGACGGCAGCGTCAGCGGCAATGCCATCGTCAGCCTTGAAAACGGCGTGCTGGTTCAGCCCCTGCCGTTCTCCATCAAGCTGAACAAATTCGACGTCGATTACTATTCGACCGGCATGCCCAGCAGCTTCAAGAGCGACGTCGAGGTCATCGACCATGAAACGGGCAAAACCTTCAACAAGGTCATCGAGGTCAACGAGCCCTTGCGCTACAAGGGCATAACGGTTTATCAGTCCAGTTTCGACGACGGCGGCAGCAAGCTGGAATTGCTGGGCTACCCGCTGCGCGGATCCGGCGAACAGACCTTCAATGTCGAGGGCGTGGTCGGGCAGGCCGCCAAGCTGCCGGCCGCCGCGGGCATCTCGAACGTGAGCGTCGATTTGACGGGCTTGCGGGTCATCAACGTCGAAAACCTCGACAACGGCAAAGAGCCCCAGGCCAAGGATGTGCTGCAGCAGGTGGCGGCCGTGACGGGCAGCGCCGCCGGCGCCAAGAACGAACATCTGCGCAACGTCGGCCCCAGCGTCCAGTACCGTGTGGTCGACAGCAATGGCCAGGCATACGAGTTCACCAATTACATGCTGCCCATGCAACTGGACGGCAGCGAGGTCTTTCTGGCCGGCGTGCGCCAGTCCGCCGCCGAGCCCTATCGGTACATGCGCATTCCCGCCGACGCCAACCATTCCGTGGCCGAGTTCATGAGCTTGCGCGCGGCCCTGAACGACCCCGGCATGCGCGCTCAGGCCGCCGAGCGGTTCGCCCAGGCCAATGCCAACGATGCCGCGCAGCGCCCTTTGCTGCAAAAGGCGGCCGAGGGCGCGCTGGAATCGTTCGCGCGGGGCGGCTTCAATGAAATCGTCGTCAAGGTTCCCACCGCCGAGCGCGAGAAAGTGCTTGGATTCGCCGTGCCGATGATTCAACTGTCGCTGGCCGAGCTGCGCGATATCAATCGGGCCAGGAACGGCATGGCGCCGGTGGATCGCAGCAACCCGCAGGCCCAGCAGGCGGCCATGCACTGGACTCAGACCGCTTTGCTGGCCCTGGCCAATTTGCCCGATTACCCGGCGCCGGTGTTTTTGTCGCTGAAGAATTTCCAGCAGGTGCAGGCCAGCGTGTTCCAGGTGGCCCGCAGCCCCGGCAAGAACATCGTGTACCTGGGCTGCATATTTTTGGTATTAGGCGTATTCTCGATGTTCTACATACGAGATCGCCGCATCTGGGTCTGGATCAGGCCGCAAGGGCAAGGCAGCGAATTGCTGGCTGCCATGACATCTCAACGACGCACCCTGGATTTCAATCGTGAATTCGAGCGCTTCAAAGACGCTTTCAAGCGCCTGTCTACGTAACGAGGTTTAGCATGTCCGACACCACTCTCAACACGCCCGCGTGGCAGGACCCCATGGTTTCGAGCGGAGATTCGCGCGGCCAGCGGGGCAAGCCCGACTGGACGGATATCCTGTTTTTCCTGATTCTTGCCGTTGGAGCCGGTTATGCGCTGTCCAACTATGGCAGCTATATGGATTACTACGAGAAGCTAATCCTGTGCGGCGCCGTCGTGGGTTTCAGCTGGGCGGCGTGGCTATGGCGGCCCCTGCGCGTGCTGATGGTGGCCAGCGGCCTGAGCGCGCTGTTCGCCATCTGGCTTTACAGCAATGGCCATGGGTTGACCCAGGGCGATATCACCCGGGCCGAAAGCGTCTTCTTCCTCAAGTATCTGTTCTCGTCCCAGTCGGCGATTTTGTGGATGTGTGCGCTGTTTGCGCTGGCAACCATCTGCTATTGGGTCGGCTTCGTCAGCAAGACGGCGGCCTGGATGGGCACATTCCTGACCTGGGGCGCGGTATACGCCGGCGTGACCGGCCTGCTGGTGCGCTGGCGCGAAGGCCACTTGCTCGGGCCGGATATCGGCCACATTCCCGTCAGCAACCTGTACGAAGTCTTCGTGCTGTTTTCCCTGATCACGGCTTTGTTCTATTTGTATTACGAGCGGCGCTACGCCACGCGCGCATTGGGCGGCTTCGTGCTGATGGTGGTGACTTCGGCCGTCGTGTTCCTGCTGTGGTATTCGTTCACGCGCGATGCCTACCAAATCCAGCCCCTGGTGCCGGCCTTGAAAAGCTGGTGGATGAAAATCCACGTGCCGGCCAACTTCATCGGCTACGGCACCTTCTCCCTGTCGGCCATGGTGGGCTTTGCCTACCTCATCAAGGAACACGGGGAAACCAAGTCTCGCGCCAGGCTGATTCCGCTTTTCGTGCTGGGCGCGGTGTTGTGCGCCGAGCCCTTTATTTTCGGCTCGCGGGAAGTCTCACTCACCTGGATGCTGTATTTCGGGCTGGGCGCCATTATCGTCGGCGCCATCCTGGCGTTCCGCGGCCCCATTTCGCGCAAGCTGCCGTCGCTGGAAGTGCTTGACGACATCATGTA
>CALMPB010000487.1 GCA_937871985.1 uncultured Burkholderiaceae bacterium | reverse complement strand
GCATGCAGGCAGCCTGGTGCAGATGGGCCGTGGACTCGCCGGTCCGCTGATCGTCGAGGAGGCGGAGCCCGTTGCCGTTGATCGCGACCTGTTGTGGATGTTGCAGGATTGGCGCCTCTCGGGCGACAAGCAGATTGCTGGAGGTTTCGGCAGCACGATGGATGCCGCGATGTCCGGCCGCGTTGGCAACGAGGTTACGATCAACGGATCGGCGCCGACGAACCAGCCTGTGCGAGCCGGCGAGCGCGTCAGGCTGCGGCTCGTCAACGCATCACTTGCGCGCATAATGGCGCTGCGTTTCGAGGGTCACAGGCCGGTGATAGTAGCAATTGACGGTCAGCCGTGCGACCCACATGAGCCGGAGGACGGCCGTCTTGTGCTGGCGCCGGCGATGCGCATCGATGTCGCCATCGACATGCAGGGTGACCCCGGTAGTCGGCATGACGTGATGGACGACGTCTACGACGGCCTTGCATACCCGCTGACCACGCTCGCTTATGACAGAGCGCCGCCGCTCAGGGCCAATCCGCTCGACGCGCCGCTTGCCTTGCCACGCAATCCATTGCCCGAGCCCGATCGCGCTCGAACCATCCGCTGGGAGATCGTGCTCCAGGGTGGCATGACGGGCGGCGGCAAGCTTGCCGGCGTCGGTGGCATGATGGGCATGGGAATGCCCGGCATGAACGGTGGCGCTGCGTGGGCGATCAACGGCATGTCGATGACCGGCGACGGCCATGCCGGCATGGCGCCGCAATTCGCGCTCGAACGGGGCGCTACCTGTCACCTTATCATCCGCAACGAAACCGCCTGGTGGCACCCCATGCATGTCCACGGCTTCAGTCTGTCGGTACTTTCGCGCAACGGTGCGCCGGTGCCGCACCGGCAATGGCAGGACACGGTTCTGCTGGCACCAAAGGACATCGTCGAATGCGCCTTCGTTGCGGACAATCCCGGCGACTGGATGCTGCACTGCCATGTCATCGATCACCAGATGGCCGGCCTGATGACCGTCTTTCGGGTGACCTGATGTTCAATCCAACCTATCAACCAAGGAGAACAACAAAATGAAACTAACCTACGCGCTCACTGCCCTTGGCCTCGCAATCGCAGCGCCGCTGCCGGCACTCGCTGCGACGATCAACGCGGTGATGTACAAGAACCCGCAATGCAGCTGCTGCGAGGCTTATGCCGCCTATCTCGAGAAGAATGGCTTCAAGGTCGACATCAAACCGGTCAACAATCTCTCGCAAATCAGCGGCGATGCAGGCGTGCCGACCGATCTCGAAGGCTGCCACACGATGATGGTCGACGGCTATGTCGTCGATGGCTTGGTGCCGGTCGACATCGTCAAGAAGCTTCTCGCCGAACGGCCGGCCGTCACAGGCATCACGCTCGCCGGCATGCCTGCGGGCGCGCCCGGGATGGGTGGCCGGAAGGACGAAACCTGGACGGTCTATGCCTTCACCAAGGATGGCAAGGCGCCGACCGTCTACGCGACGGAGTGAAATCAGTGTTGATCGGTCGTCAAGCCGTCACTGGGTGGTGACGAATGAACAACAGTGGCACCGTCCCATCCGATGCGCCGACTGTCCGGCGCGCCGTGCTGCACCGACTGGCGGTCCTATTACCTGTGATGGTTTTCGTCGCTCTCGCCGTGCTGCTCGGCTGGGGACTTACGCGCAACGCGTCTGATATTCCATCGGCGCTGATCAACAAGCCGGTGCCAGAATTCAGCCTGCCGCCGGTCCAAGGGCGCACGCTTGGCCTGTCGAGCGGCGACCTGCGTGGCGAAGTCTCGCTGGTCAACGTTTTCGCGTCGTGGTGCCTTGCCTGCCGCGAGGAGCACCCCGTGTTCATGCAACTGGCTAAGAGCGGGACGGTGCCGCTGCATGGACTCAACTACAAGGATCAGCCTGACGATGCCGCACGATGGCTCGACACGGATGGCGATCCCTATACGCGTACCGGCGCGGACCTCACCGGCCGCGTCGCCATAGACTGGGGCGTCTATGGCGTGCCGGAAACTTTCGTGGTGAGTGCTGACGGCCGCATTGTCTACAAGCACATCGGCGCCGTGACAGATGAGGCGCTGGAAAAGACGATCCTGCCGCTCGTCGCGCGGTTGAGGGCCGAGGCGAAGGAGCAGAGACCATGAAGCCATTCGCTACCGTCCTGTTCGGGGCGCTAATCGTCGCATGGCAGCCCGCATCGGCGGCGCAGGCCCCGCAGAACTTCGCCGTTCTCGATACCCCTGCCGCCGTGCCGGAGATCAGCTTCACGGACGCAACCGGCCAGCCGAAGACGCTCGCCGATTATTCCGGCAAGGTCGTGCTGCTCAACATCTGGGCGACATGGTGCTCACCCTGCCGCAAGGAAATGCCGACTCTGGACCGGTTGCAGGCAAAGCTCGGCGGGCCCGATTTTGAGGCCGTCGCACTCTCCGTGGATCGTGGCGGCCCGGAGCTGGTCACGAAATTCTTCGCCGAAACCGGCGTCACCCACCTTTCGCTGAACATCGATATCTCGGCCAAGGCCATGTTCGCGCTCGGCACCGTAGGCCTTCCGACAACCTTGCTTATCGACCGCCGGGGCAAGGAGGTCGGTCGCCTGATCGGGCCGGTTGAGTGGGATGCTCCCGACATGGTCGACTTCATCCGCGGTCGCATCGTCGCCAAATGAGAAAGGGAAATGACATGACCTCGACAGAACTGAGCCAGGGCCGGCAGGCGTCACCGCGCCGCGATATCCAGTCCTTCGTTCGTTCCACTCTGAGCGGGCCGCGCGGTCTGATCGCCGCTGGCGCGGCCGTCGCCATTCTCGGCATTGCCTTCAACTGGTCGTGGCTAGTCGCCGTCGGCATCGCGCCGGTGCTGCTCAGCCTCCTGCCCTGTGCCGCTATGTGCGCACTTGGCCTGTGCATGAACCGGATGACCGGTCGCTCATGCTCGACAGGGGATGTTTCCAAAGAGGAACGCGCCGACATTCCGAAAGCACCATCCGTTGATACGAGAGGTGGGGATTGATGCTCGTCCGAATGCAAAGCGGGCCAGCGGCTCGAGGCGTTTCATCGACCTGGAGCCTATGGACATTCTTGCTGCGCGACTTGGTTGCGCTGGCGGCGTTGACCATCGGCTTCGCGCATGGCGCGCGGGCACATTCGCTGGATGACGTCGACGCGATGCTGCAAAGCGATGAGAGATATTTCCAGCAGATCGATAAGCCGACGCCCGATTTCACACTGCGTGCGGAAGACGGCCGCATCGTGCGGTTGGCAAATCTCGTCGGAAAGGTGGTGGTGCTCCATTTCATCTACACGTCGTGCCCTGATGTATGCCCGCTGCATGCCGAGAAGATCGCCGAGATCCAGAAGATGGTGAACAGCACGCCGATGAAAGATCAGGTCGTCTTCACCAGCATCACCACCGATCCAAGCAAGGACACGCCCGACGTGCTCAAGGCCTATGGGCCGGCGCATGGCCTTGACCCGGTCAACTGGCTGTTCCTGACCACGACCCAGGACCAGCCCGAGAACACGACCCGCAAGCTGGCGGAAGCCTTCGGTCATAAGTTCACGCTGACCGATGACGGCTACCAGATGCACGGCATCGTCACACATGTGATCGACAAGGAAGGCCGGTGGCGGGCGAATTTCCACGGCATGGACTTCGACCCGATCAATCTCGTCACCCTGGTCAATGCGCTCACCAACAATGTCGAGCGCCCGCACCATGGGCAGGACGAAGGCTGGCTGGCGAAATTGAAGAACCTGCTTTGAGGCAGGATCATTACATGGCTCAATCGACCGAGAGAGGGAAAATACATGTTCACTAGCGCGCGACTGGCAGGTCAGTATGTTGGAGGGACTCTCCGCAGGCTACTGCTTGCCTTACTGGCAGGATGGTTCCTGCTCAATCCAGGCGTTCAGGGTATCCGGGCCTTTGCGGCAGGCGAGATGTCCCAGGATCAACTCGACCAGCGGATCCATGACTATATCCTCGCGCATCCGGAAGTGCTCATGGAGGCGCTGCAAAGCCTGGATCAACGCCAGCGCGAGGCGGAGGCCGCGCAGGCTAAGGAGACACTCAAGGCGCGCGCGGATGACATTTTCCGCGACAAGCAGAGTCCCGTCGGGGGGAATGCACAGGGCAACGTTACTTTGGTCGAATTCTTCGATTATAATTGCCCGTATTGCCGACTAATGGCACCAATAATGGACCAGGCCGTAGCCGACGATCCGCAGCTCAAGATCGTCTACAAGGAATTCCCTATCCTCGGCCCGGATTCGGTGTTCGCGGCTAAGGCGGCGCTCGCGGCCGAGCGGCAGGGTAAATATGGCGCGTTCCACAAGGCACTGTATGGGGCGAAGACCAGGGTGACCGATGCGGTCGTGCTGAAGATCGCGGCAGAGACCGGCATTGATGTCGAGCGCATGAAGAGCGACATGCAGAAGCCCGACATCCAGGCGCTGATCGATCGCAATGCCGAACTGGCCCAGGCGCTGAGGATCACCGGAACACCGGGCTTCGTCGCCGGCGACCAGATCTATCCCGGTGCCACCAATCTTGCGACCCTGAAGAAATTTGTCGAGCAGGCAAGAGGAGCGCAGAAATGATGCCGGCGAGCGTGGATATCTAATCGGTGCCCGAAATCTCCAACATCAGCGTGCTGGCCGCGTTCGCGGCTGGTATCGTCTCGTTTCTGTCACCCTGCGTGCTGCCGTTGGTGCCTGGCTATATCTCCTATATTGCCGGCAGGGCGCCGGCGGATGGGTCTGTGCATCGGACAGCTCGTCTGTCGGCAGCGGCATTGAGCTTATTCTTCGTGCTCGGCTTCTCCACCGTCTTCATCGCGCTTGGTGCCAGCGCCACCGCGCTCGGCCGGTTGCTGCTCAGCTACCGTTTCGAGCTCAATCTCGTCGGCGGCGCCGTCGTCGTGCTGTTCGGCGTGTTTCTCACCGGGCTCATCCGCCCGGGCTGGATGATGCGCGAGGCGCGCTTCCATGCCACCGCACCAGGAGGGCATGCGATGTCAGCCTACACTCTCGGCCTTGCCTTCGCCTTCGGCTGGACGCCCTGCATCGGCCCGATCCTCGGCTCGATCCTGACCGTGGGCGCCGCTTCCGCGACGGTGGCCGACGGCATCACCTTGCTGGCGATCTACTCGCTCGGGCTTGGCGTTCCGTTCCTGCTCGCCGCCATGTTCACTGACAGTCTTACGCAGAGGCTGACGTCGTTGCGCAAGACCAGCCAGATGCTACAGCCCGCTGCCGGCGCAATCATGGTTGTCATGGGACTCGCCATGATCGCCGGACAGATGTCGACGCTCTCGTACTGGCTACTTGAGCAGTTCCCCATTTTTACGAGGATCGGCTGAGCCGAGAAAGGGATTCGCTGTGAAGCGAACACTTTGTCCGAATCGTCGATCCATTGTCCTGGACGGTCTGTTTGGCGCGGTGGCGGTGGTTGGAATCCTCGGGCGCCCGAATTTGGCGATGAGCGGTGAAGACCCCGACCTGGCGGCCCGCTTCAAGGAGCTCAGCCAGAACGGCAACAGCACCTGCTCGGCCAAGTTCACGGAGTCGATCGCGACAATGCCGGCGATGTCGCGCATCAAGGGTCCGTGCTGCAGCCCGATGGAACTGAAGCGCTATGGCGAGCAGGTAAGTGGCCTGGCGAAATACCACGCCATCCCCATTATCCCGCAGGATCCGTATGACATATCTGCGGGGACCGCTCGGCAGGCGATAGCCTATTACGACCTGCAACTCACCGGCGACGAGCAGATGGCCTATGACTACGCTATGGCGAACTCCAACGAGAAGGGACCGTGCTGCTGCCAATGCTGGCGTTGGAAGGTATATGGCGGACTGGCAAAATACCTGATCCACGAGCATCGTTTTGCCGGCGAGCAAATCGTGGATGTGTGGAACCTTTCCGACGGTTGTGGCGGGGGGATGTGAACCAGACACCGGAAAAGTACAAATACGGCTGATGCCAACGGAAAACAGTCGCTCATCTTTTGGTGGGGCCTTGTATGAGTCGAATTGGTTTCCTGCTGGTCATGTTTATCGCCATAGCGACTACGACCGGTGCGGCTTTCATGCTTTACAGGAACGAGCTTGGTCGTCTGCGCGACGCCGTCAGCCGAGGCAGTCTGGTCGCCAACCTCGACATCGGTCCGATCGAATACGCCGACAGCGGTGTGGGTATTCCGCTGTTGTCGATCCACGGCGCCGGCGGCGGCTTTGACCAAGGCCTTGCCCTTGCAGCCGATCTTGTGGGTGAGGGCTTTCGGGTCATCGCGCCGTCGCGCTTCGGCTATCTCCGTACACCCGTTCCGCGAGACCCCTCTCCAGCCGCGCAGGGCGACGCGCACGCGGCGTTGCTCTCTAAACTGAACGTTCCCAAAGCGGTGGTTGTCGGCGTTTCGGCCGGCGCCCGTTCAGCGGTCGAGTTGACACTCCGTCACCCGGACAAGGTCGCCGCTCTTATTCTGATCGTCCCAGCCCTTTATCCGCCTACCAGTCCGGTCGCGATCGACGTCAGCCGCGGCAACAAGTTCGCATTCTGGGCCGTCAATGTTGGTGGCGATTTCGCTTGGTGGGCAGCTGAGAACGTTGCACCGTCTATACTCATTCGCTTCGTTGGCGTTCGGCCGGCGCTGGTAGCCGCTGCGCCCGACGCCGAGAGGGACCGCGTCATGAGCTTCGTCAGAAGCGTTGAACCGCTGTCGCTCCGCTTCTCCGGAATCAACATCGACAGCGCCCCCGAGTTAGATAGACTTCCGTTAGATGAAATCACTGCACCGACAATGATCATCTCTGCGCGCGACGACTTGTTCAACACGCTCCCGTCAGCCAAATTCACGGCGGCCAGGATCCCCGGCGCCAAGTTGGTGGTCTACGATACCGGCGGACATCTTCTGGTTGGGCGGACGCAGGAGGTTCGCACGGCAGTCCGCGCGTTTCTAGCAGGCGCAGGCCTGATCACGTCATCAGATGGCCCGACACAGTGAGACAACAACCGCCTTGGCGATACTGCCTCACTGATCGCTTCGAGCAGTCGCCCTATCGAAACAACGGTAGCAAGGCGCAGTGATCGAGGTCGCGATGCGGTTGGCCGCGCTGGCGCTTCTGATCATTACCAGCGTGATCCAACTGGTCGTGGCGAATAGCTGGGCGAACTTCCATCTGCACTGGGCCGCCCTGGCGCTCGGGCCAGATCGACTCTCGCTGGACTTCCTGATCGACCGGCTGGTCCCCTCGCAAACCGCATGGCACAACATGATGTCTGCTTGCTCGGCCGAAAGGCACGTTGAACTCCGTGCGGCGCGCATCATTGCCGCATCCGCGCGCCGAGCCCGCTGGTGATGTCTCAAGAACCATGTAGCCGCGTACCGATGCCGAACTCGTGTCGAGCGCTGAACCCTGCGAGCGAGTCACCAAGACTGCGCGCGCGGCATTGATCAAACGGGACCAGCAATCCCGGCACCGATTGGACCATCCTCATGGCCCGGGCCCAAGATGGTGATGCAGCAGCCTATCGCTGGGTTCTGGAGGAAATGACGCCGTATCTTCGCTCAACCGCCGAACGGCGGCACCGCGACGCGAGCGACATTGAAGACGCAGTCCAGGATGTCCTGCTTACCGTGCATTCGATTCGACACACCTATGACCCGAAGCGCCCGTTCGGGCCGTGGTTGGGAGCGATCGCAAACCGTCGCCTTGTCGACAGGCTACGCCGTCAAGGTCGTACGAGAGCGCGCGAGACGCCCTTTACGGCAGCGCACGAAACCTTTGCAGAGCCTCAAGCGAACTTAGAAGAAATATCGAACCGACATCGATTGCTGGGCGCCGTCGACAGACTGCCTCCGATACAGAGACAAGCTATCCGAATGCTCAAGCTCAGAGAGATGTCGTTGAAGGAGGCTGCGACGGCGAGCGGTACGTCGATCGCGTCTCTCAAGGTTGCGACACACCGCGCCTTGATAAGCCTTCGGAAGATGCTGACCAATCGGAGCGACACGTGATCAAGACCCCTGATCTCATTGCATCGCTTGCCACGAACCTGGCGCCGGTACGGCGTCTGCGGCCGCCGCTGACGCGCGCCACCTGCTGGCTTCTGCTCGCGGCTGCCGTTCTGACGCTGCTTGCCATAAGTCAGGGAATTCGCCCCGACCTTGTTCAGCGGCTGCGGGATCCTACCTTTGCCACCGGCATGGCGGCTTCGCTCCTGACAGGCATATTGGCGGCGTTTGCGGCCTTTTTGGTCAGCCTCCCCGATCGGTCGCGGCTTTGGCTTCTGCTGCCGGCGCCGACGCTGATCGTCTGGCTGTCGAACATTGGCTACCAGTGCCTGGCTCGGTGGATCGGCATCGGCCCGGCCGGCGTCAGCTTCGGAGAAACAGCCCGGTGTTTCGCGACCCTGGTGCTGACCAGCCTGCCATTATCGCTCGCAATGCTCGTGATGCTGCGCCACGCGGCCACTTTGCGACCGACAGTGGTTGCCGTGATGGGCAGCCTGGCCGTGGCCGCGATCACCGCAACGGCGCTGTCGTTGTTCCACACCATCGACGCCACTGTAATGATCCTGATGTGGAACGTCGGCGTGGCGGTCTTGCTCGTCCTGTTGGGAGGCTTGTTCGGTCGCAGGATGTTCCAATGGGTCGCCCCGCGTACATTGTCCTCACGAGATTGAAAACACGGCGCCACCCTCGGCCCTGCCGGACATCCACCGCAAGGGGAAGTCGGAACGCCGCGACGGCTTTCGCCGATCTCCGGCGTCTTGGATCGCGACGATAGCTGAGTCACGAAGCGGCGATGGCCGCAAGGGCGCTCCGAGCGACGGCGAGCTTTTTGATATGGGCCGACGACCGGCACCTCGTGCCGGATGGCGGGTATCGACTTCACGGCGGCCTTTTTCAAACAGGGTGCGTCGGGCGGCGGCGTCAATGTCGAGCGCGTCGCCGATATTCCGGTGGGCGGCCCGATGGTTGCCGTTGGCCGCAGACCGGACCCCCGGCTCTGGAGCGCGTTATCATATGCTCCGCTCCGCGAGCTCGCTGCGGCATATGCTGCCGCCAGCGCCGAGATTCTGGAACATACCGGAAATCGCTACAGCTACACCCATGTAGGACAGGCGAAGGGGGCGGTCCAATGAGCGCCCGGCCCATGCTCCAGCTTTTACACGACGATGCGGCAGTTCGGAGAATTTCATCGGCGCCATGACCGAACACGCAGCACCGGCAAGACCGTAACGGTCGGGCGCCAGACGCTTGATCAACATCCCGATGGATCACCCCAGGATGCTCGATCCGCTCCGCAAATCCGGCTGGGTCGACTTCGCTGAAGGCAACTGAAGGGAAGACCGGCCAGCGTTCCTGCCGATGCTGGTCGGCTGGATCAGAGCTATCCATCTGCAGTCAGGGGACTTGTGCGCTTCGAAGCGCTCCCGCGTCGAAATGATAAGCGCAAGCTGCCACGTCCCCTCAGAGCCTTACGAAGGTGGGCACCAGTTCCGCTGACAGCGCGAACCAGGAGGTGCGGCGGGCAGCAAGGAGGGAGAGGGGGGAGAGGGCGTTCGTAGCGGGTTTTAAGGTTCGGAGAGAGGCTCCGGCCGGCCCGCTACGGAGAAACGATATGGCAAAGGCCATTCAGAAGATAACTCTCGACCGATCGCAGGACATCCCCTTCGACAAGCTCGAACTCTCGCAGAAGAACGTGCGCAACATCAAGGCGGGCGTCTCGATCGAGGATATCGCCAACGACATTGCCCTTCGTGGGCTTCTCATGAGCCTGAATGTGCGGCCGATCCTCGGTGACGAGGATAAGGAAACCGGCCGCTACGAAGTGCCCGCCGGCGGCCGGCGTTTTCGTGCGCTCGAATTGCTGATCAAGCAGAAGCGCATGGCAAAGACGGAACCGATCCCCTGCATTGTCAAGCGCGGCGGGACGACCTCGGCCGAGGACGATTCGCTTGCCGAAAACATCCATCGCCTCCAGCTTCATCCGCTCGATCAGTTCCGGGCATTCCAGACCCTTCATCTGCAAGGTCTTGGCGAGGAGGAGATCGCTGCACGTTATTTCGTGTCGGTCTCGACGGTGCGCCAGCGCCTGCGGCTGGCGTCGGTCTCGCCGCGCCTGCTCGATCTCTACGAGAACGACGAAAT
>CALMPB010000486.1 GCA_937871985.1 uncultured Burkholderiaceae bacterium | reverse complement strand
CACATGCGGTCAGTGCGACGGTCAGCATCAGTAGCATCACTCTGTTCATGATTCCAGTCCTTTCGTCGGATGGTTCAGGCATCGTCGGCAGCGTCGATACCGTCTGCCGAATCAATGAAGGCCACACGCTCGATGAACCGAGCCAGCATCTCGGACGGCTCCGCATCGCGGCGTAGCAGATAGGTCGTAAGCATGTATGGCTTGCCTGCCAAGCGGCGGGCCACGACACCCGGCTCGCGGCTGGAGGCGATATGCGCCTCGCCCGCTAGGCCCAAAGCCAGGCCAGCGGAAACCAGCGTCATCATCACGTCGAAGGTTGCCACGCGCTGCGCAATCAGCGGCTCCTGATCGAGCTTGCGCAGAAAACGATCGATCTGCCGCGCGTGGCCTTCGCAGACCGCCGGGTCGCCCAGTGCCAACGGATAGCGCAGCACTTCTTTCAGCGGAACCTGTTTGAAGGCGAGCACGGGATGGCGGGCTGGCACCGCTACCATCAGTTCATCTTCCCAAGCAGGTGTGACCAAGATACCATCGCCTCCATCCTCTGCCATCGAAAAACCTACGTCATACAGATCTTCATGCAAACCCTTGATCTGCAGCCCGAGCGGCACCTCAAACAGACGCATCTCAACTTCAGGGTCCTCTTCACGGCATCGCGCCAGCAAAGTTGACAATCGTGTGGGTGTTACACCATCAGACAAGGCAATGCGTAACTGGCCTAAAAATCCGTTGGTGGCCGACTTGACGCCATCACGGGCCTGATCCAATGCGGTAAAAATGCGCGGGACATGCTCCAAAAGCTGTCGCCCGGCACGGGTTAGTTGAGTGCTTCGGGTAGTACGAATGAATAAACGAGCACCAAGTTCCTCTTCTAATTCTTTGATAGTGCGTGAAAGTGGAGATTGGTCGATATGTAGTCGTTCAGCGGCGCGAGCGAAATGAAGTTCCTCCGCAACGATGAGAAAGCAGCGAAGATGTCGAAGCTCCATTGTGCTCACTCCACTTTAATTCGTCTAATTTCATTTGCGCGGCTAATTAATCAGCCTTTGCCAGAGTGCTGACAGCCAAACCCCCCCGGTCAGCAAAGTGGCTAACAGCACGGCAGCGCTTCCCATGTCCTTTGCACGCTTTGATAGCTCATGCCATTGAGGGCCAATACGATCAATCGCCGATTCCACAGCAGTATTGAGCAGCTCCACAACCATCAAAATAAGGATACTTCCTGAGAGAAGAGCGACCTCCACCCAGCCCCGCCCCAACCAGAAGGCCAATGGGACCAACACAAAGGAAAGTACTGACTCAAGTCTAAAGGCCGGCTCATTCCATCCAGCGCGCAATCCCTGAATTGAGTAATGGGATGCATGCCAAACTCTCAATATTCCTCGGCGAGATTTTTGTTTATTTTCGAATGCGGACAAGGGCGCAGTTGTGACCGTGTGTTTTTCATCTTTCATGAGAATAACTCTTACATATTCTTATCATCACAGCCAAAGAAAAAATCGAAATTCTTG
>CALMPB010000485.1 GCA_937871985.1 uncultured Burkholderiaceae bacterium | reverse complement strand
GAAAAGTCGTGACGGTTTTTAGACGTATGCCGGGGTAGGCCGTTCGATTTAGCATGCTAAATCGGCACTTCACCCTAACGCGCGTCATCGAAACACCGGAATAGGGACGTTTTATCAGCACAAGCACAGAGAAACAGATGTTACGGTAGGCCATCGAGACACAACAGCCTTACCGCGATGCTTGAACTTTACCTTGCTCTACTGATTTTCCCCGCCCTGATGATTGCCTACTGGGAGCGCCTGCTAGCCATGTTCTCGGGCATCGTCTTCCCGGTCTATCGTTTCACGGGACTGATCGGCACCCCGGTACATGAGCTCGCGCACGCGCTGGCGTGTCTTATCTTTGGCATGCCGATTGTGCGGATGTCCATGTACAACTTTTTCCCAGCCTACGGGACAATGGGCTTCGTCAATTTCTCTTACCGTCCCGGTTCCCTGATCCACATGATTGGGCGTGTCGTCCAAGGGGTAGCCCCGTTGCTGGCAGGTGGGGCCATCACCATCTGGCTGCTCGATCTGTACGCCGTCGCTGTATTTCCAGAGCCCACCACCGAAGGAATATTGAGCTGGCTGCACCTGGTAGCCACACAAACGCTGGACTCCGCCATTGACCTTGGGCTTTCCACTCCAATTGGGGCATTGTCGGCCTTTATTGTCGTGTCGATAGCCATCCATGCCATTCCTAGCCGCTCCGACATCCGGATCGGCCTTAGCGGACTGATGACCGCCATCATCATCATTTCTCTGATCATTTTGGGCATTGATACTCTGGCGCAACTGGCCCAGCCCTTCACGTCGCTGTATACCGGGAAATCCGGAGTGCTGCACACACACTTACTGCCGCTGCTGGATCGCGTGTTGCACTGGGCCACTCGCTGGATACACATTGGTCTATTCTGGGCCTTATACGGTGCCGTGGCAGTCATTACCCTGTCAATATCGGCGACAGCCGTGTTTATTCTGTTACCGGCCGCGATACTGCTCTTGCTAAAGTGGGCCTACAAAGGCGCGACGAACCGCTACGGGCAAGACGATGCCATCAGCATCGCCCAGCTCAAGGGCACCGGAAACCATGTGGTCAGCCAGTCGCCGGAAACCGACGCCCCAAAGACAGCCGACTCACCAGCGGCACCGCCAGTGCCCGAAGCGCCGGCCCACCAAAGTGGCAACATACCGCCCAAAAATGAAGACAAATAGCCGCCAAATGACGTGCAAAATCCCCCTCTTCGGCGGGGGGAAATAACTTATTAAAATGTCTCTTTTAGAAAGCTAATGACATAGCTACAATAGGGCAGAAGTGTCAAGGGGATTTTCATGGAAAACATCAGACCCGACGTACCGCCCGAGAACACCTCGTTACCGGCGCCTGCCGGCGACAATACGCTGGGGCAAACGCCTGGAGGAAACGCCGCCCACGCCTACCTGCTGAGCCTTCGATCTTCCGGCAGCCGAACGACGATGACTTCCTACCTGAACCGAGTCGCCCGCATGATCGGATATACCGGGTACGACACGGCCGCCTGGGGAACGATGCGCTATGAACACGTCCAGGCCGTGGTCGACAAGCTCATACTGGAGGAACTAGCCCCCAAGACCATCAACAGCTACCTGGCTGCACTTAAAGGCGTAGCCCGTCAGGCATGGTTGCTCAAGCAGCTCGATGTCGACGCCTATTTTCACATTAAAGAAATCCGTCCCGTAAAAGGTTCCAGGATCCCTGCGGGTCGCGCCTTGGAAAGAGCCGAAATTCGAACTGTGCTGCGGCATTGCGACCGCGAAGTGACGCTCCTGAACCTGCGAGACGCCGCCATTATTGCCACGCTGGCCGGCTGTGGGCTGCGCCGCGGCGAAGTGGTGGCCATTGACTTAGTGGACCTGCAATGGAAAAGCGAAAACATCCGAATTATCGGCAAGGGAAACACAGAACGGCTGGCTACCATGCCCGAACAGCTCATTCCTCGATTGAGGAACTGGCTTTATGTGCGCGGCGACGACCCTGGGCCCCTCTTCACCCGCATTCGCCGCGGCGACAACATGGAATTGACGCGCCTGACGCCGCAAGCTGTGTATTACATCCTCGGCAAACGACGCCAAGCCGCAAAACTGGAGGCGTTCACGCCCCATGACCTGAGGCGCACCTTCGCCACAAACTTACTGGACAACGGGGAGGATATTCGTGTCGTTCAGGTGGCTCTGGGCCACGCCAATATCGAAACCACCCGAACGTATGATCAGAGCGGTGAAAGGCGCAAGCACAAAGCGGTCAAGCGCCTTCGGATTGAGTAGCCGTCGTCTCCGACAGCGCCGGCATCTGCGTTGCAAGCAAGGCTAACGCTTCAATGCTATTGGCCCGGCGTTCCAGCAGCGCCAATAGCCGCCCGGCGTCACGGTAAGCATCCACGCAATCTCGACCCATGGCGCTTCGAAGCGCTTTTTTTAGCCAAAAGCTGGCCGCTGGATCCGCAATGGCTCGCCCGATCGCCTCGTTGATGTCTTGCAACCCCTTTTTGGCAAGGGCCAGCTCGTGCTCCGTACTCATATGTGTCCCTATGGGTAGTTGATTATCGAGTGAGGATAACTGCGGCTCAGGCGCCAATTGCCGCCTACAACGTCCCGTACCGGGCACTTTCATGGTCCAGGTAGTGGCCGGACGCGGTGGATACTTCCAAGAATCACACCGTTTCCGCGTAAGCCCATGGCCCAAATACTTCCTCCTACCGTCGAGCAATCGAAAATCATCCAATTCAAAGGATCGCGCCTGGTGGTGCTCGCTTTCGCGGGCACCGGTAAGACGACAACGCTTGTGAATTACGCCCTGGCTAAACCAAACCGGCGAATGCTTTACATCGCCTTCAACCGGGCGGTACGCGATGAGGCCATAGAGAAGTTTCCGTCCAATGTCGAGTGCAAAACCTCGCACCAAATTGCATATGCCGAAGTCGGAAAGAAATATGCACACAAGCAGCGTGAAAACCTCACGCTTGGAGACCTAAGCCGCGAGCTCAATAGCGCGGCCTGGGGCACGCTTAAGGATGTTCTGGAAACACTCAAGAACTACCTGGCAAGTGAAGAGCCGCAAATTCAGATGGGCCATACCCCACAAAACGATAAGCCTCAAGCCCTCTCGCCGCCAGAATTACAGTACAAGGCGGGGCTTGTTGAATTGGCGGAACGGCTCTGGAAGCGAATGATCGACGTTGAACATCCCTTCCCGATGATCCACGACGGGTACTTAAAGCTCTACCAACTGAGCAAACCTAACCTGGCCATCCGCTACAGCACCATTCTGTTTGATGAAGCCCAGGATGCAAACCCCGTCACTAGCGCCATCGTTACGAGTCAAAAGTGCATCGTCATCATGGTTGGGGACAGGCACCAGCAAATCTATCGTTTTCGCGGCGCTGAAAATGCCCTGGACAACCCAGCCATGGCC
>CALMPB010000484.1 GCA_937871985.1 uncultured Burkholderiaceae bacterium | reverse complement strand
TCCTTCATCCAGGATGAGTTGGTCGAAAATATCAGCCTATTTGGGCTTTTTGCGTTTATCGCGCGATGCGGGAGGGATGGAAATTCCCGAAGATCAGGTCGAGACGCTCGCTTGGCTAGTTGTGCCTGATTACCTGGAGCGATTCATGGACTGGATGAAGGAGCGTGCTGGTGTGCGCAATCAGGCTCAGATGCAATTTCTGGCGATGATTGCATCGCTTGTTCGTCCTCGATTCGGATATTGTCGTCAACGCCCGGAATTGCAATTGACCTTGCCGGCCGAATACCAGCATGTCAGTTGGGACGATCTTTGTGATGAACAATTTGATTTGGTGGAGCAACTGGTGAGCTCGTATCACAACGAGATTGAGGTTTCTCGGGATTCGTTCGAGCCCATACGGCATATTACAGATCTTCCCAACCCGATGGAAGCCATTGCCGATATGATTCAGAGGATGCGAGCGGATCGGCCTGTAGGGAAACACCCAAAATACGAGGCGGTCTGGGCCCGCAACTTGGTTTTAATCAAGCTGTTGGCGTCAAACCCACTACGACGTCGTAACTTTGCTCATCTGACATGGCGTGCAGATAATACGGGAAATCTTTATCAGAAGGCCGACAAGTCCTGGTGGATCCGTATCCCCAAAAGGCAATTCAAAAATTCGTATGGCGCTGCAGGCGAATGTGATTATGATTCGCCCGTACATGCCTCGGCGTGGGGCGATATTGAAAGATATATCTTTGTTCATCGAAAGCGGTTGGTGCGTGGCCCCACGGATTTGGTCTTTCTTACCCTTCAGGGACCACGCTCTGCGCCGGAAAATCGGCCGTGGATCGAGTTGAGCGCCACAGTAAGCGAGTTGACTAACAAATATTTAATTCAGAGCGCCGGCATTGGCCCGCACGCATTCAGGCACTTGGTGGCAACAGCGATATTAAAGGCGGACGGTGGGGATTACAAAACCGCTGCGCAGGTTCTGAATGACAGGATCGCCACCGTCGAACAGCATTACGCTGGCCTTCGGAGTGCCGATGGCGCAAAGCGAATGGCCGAATTGCTCGATAGCTCTTTCAGTCGTATGTAGACGCGCACTGGAAGGCATGCCAGTTTGTCTGCAAAATTTGGGCTCGGATTGAGCGAGTAACTATGCATGGGATCAAGGTTCCATGCATAGTTGACTTCGTATGTCTCAATTCAGCGGACTTTCTCGTTCTACCCCATTGGGGCATCGAACGAAGCATCTATCCGCCATTCGTGGGTAAATTGAGTGACAAGCCTCTCAATGTCTCGGCGTCGCCAAGCAGAGGCGCGGGCCCCAATTTTTACTGGCGCGGGGTATCGGCCATTTTTTACGCCTAAGTACCACGTTGCACGTGATACAGGTACTATTTTTAGCACTTGAGGTAATCTCAAAAGTTCTTCGGTGGTGTTATTAAACAAGGTACATCTCCACCCCCTAACGGTGGCCGGTAATGGGGCGTGTCCTCACGTAATCTGTATATGTTGTCCTCAGGTAGCAGGAGGGGAAGCCTAGCTACTAGTCCGGAGACGCTTAAGTGCGTCTAATACGTATAGGAAAAAGACAAAAAAAGCAGATGGCTCTTGCGGCGCTGGTGAATGACATTAAAGTTCTGTTCCGGAACAATAAGTTCTGTTCTGGCGCTTTTGTGACAATAAGTTCTGTTCTGGGAGGCCGTTTTTGGCGAAAAACAGTGACATTAAAGTTCTGTTCCCATAGGGGAATTATGTTTTTCTCCAATATCGACCGCTTACCATTAACCCAGAGAGTTTCCCGCAAGCCCCGTTAATTTAGGCCCTCCGATAATGGCAAGCTGAAGCGATCTTCCCTTAATCGCCCATCGTGCCACCTGAATCCAAGATGGAAGCTCGCCGTCGCGAGTCGCTGCACAGATCCGCAAGACACGTAGAGCCTTGATGGACGGAGAATCCAGCCATGGTACGCCAATTGCCTCTAGGATTTTTCGTGAAAGCCCTCCGAATGGAAGAATTTCCACCGAGTCGAAGCATTTCGAATGCAATTGCCCATGGCAACCCTACCACCGGCCTAATTTTAAACTTCGCAAACGAAGGGCGTGCGTAAAGCGTAAGCACTGAAAGACGCGGAGCATCAGCCAAGCGAAACAACTGAGTCCTATTCTTGCCTTCTCCAGCCCAGTACAGAGGAATACCTTCGAATCCGTATGATGAAGGTTTTTCGTCGCACACGCAGGCAACTGTTTCCTGAAGTTTCGCCCTGGACATTTGCGGAGTCATTTGGTATTGATCCTTCCTTACCCAACCAATCACCGCCCAGGGTGGCATTCTCACTATGCCCATGCATTTTGTCTCGCTCATTGGGCTAATCCACGAGCCCAGAAGCATCTTCCCGAACGTTAATGGATTTTGGGGGCCTAACCCCGCTGACCCCCAGCGGAAGCTTTCAACGCATAGCCCATGCTGTTCAAGTGCAGTGTTAACCCATTGTTTGTTAGGGCCTTGATCCCGCCACCTGAGGACATGATCGAGTGCCTCTTTTAGGACGCAGGCATCTTCAAGCAGAGATTTCCAAGCAGGATCAATGCTTACCGACCCGACCGTATTCATATCACCTTGT
>CALMPB010000483.1 GCA_937871985.1 uncultured Burkholderiaceae bacterium | reverse complement strand
CGGTGACGAGCGTGTTCACGGGCAAGGAGCGGGTCTTCAACCGGCGCTTCCTGGTGATGGCGAACCACTACATGGTCGAGCCGACGGCCTGCTCGCCGGCGTCGGGCTGGGAGAAGGGGCAGGTCGAGAACCAGGTGCAGACCGCGCGTGGCCGCTTCTTCCAGCCGCGGCTGCGCTTTGCCAGCATCGAGGAGTTGAACGGCTGGCTGGAGGCGGAGTGTCGCCGCTGGGCCGACATGCACCAGCATCCCGAGCAGAAGGAGCTGACGGTCGCGCAGGCATGGGCTGCCGAGCGCGGTGTGCTCCAGCCGGTTGTCGCCCCCTTCGACGGCTTCCACGAGAGCGAGCACGCGGTGAGCGGCACGTGCCTCATCAGCTTCGACCGCAACCGCTATTCCGTCTCCGCCAGGGTGGTGCGGCGTACCGTCCAGGTCCGTGCCTATGCCGACCGCATCGTCGTGCGCTGCGACGGCCAGGTCGTCGCCGACCACCCCCGGTTCTTCGGGCGCGACCGGACCATCTACGACCCGTGGCATTACCTGCCGGTGCTGGTGACCAAGCCGGGCGCCCTGCGCAATGGCGCGCCGTTCCAGGGCTGGGAGCTGCCGCCTGCGCTGTCACGACTGCGGCGCAAGCTCGGCGCCGGGGATGATGCCGACCGGCGGTTCGTGCGCGTGCTGGCAGCGGTGCTCGACGACGGGCTGGAGGCGGTCGAAGCGGCCGTACGCGAAGCGCTGCTGGCCGGCACCGCCAGCGACGACGTCATCGTCAACATCCTGGCCCGCCGACGCGAGCCGCCCCGGCCGCTAGCCATCGTCACGCCCGAGGACCTGGCGCTGCGCCACCCGCCGCGTGCCGACTGCACCCGCTATGACAGCCTGCGAGGCCTCCATGCAGCGGCATGAGATGATGACGGCCATGGCGGACCTTGGCCTCAAGGGCATGGCTGGCGCCTTCGACGAGGCCGTCACCACCGGGCTGCAGCGCAAGCGCACGACCATGGAGGTCCTGACCGACCTGCTGCGTGCCGAGGCGACGCACCGCCATGCAGCGTCGGTCCGTTACCGGATGTCGGCCGCCAGGTTGCCCGCGGTGAAGGACCTCGACGCCTTCGTCTTCGATGACACCCCCATCAACGAGGGACTGGTGCGCTCGCTATACAGCGGCTCGTTTCTTCCGGGCCGGCGCAACGTCGTGCTTGTCGGTGGGACGGGCACAGGCAAGACGCACCTTGCCACCGCCATCACCGCCAACGTGGTACGAGCTGGCGCCCGCGGGCGCTACTTCAACACGGTCGATCTGGTGAACCGGCTCGAGGAGGAAACGCGCCTCGGCAAGGCCGGCACGCTGGCGGCCCAGCTCTCCCGGCTCGACCTCGTGGTGCTCGATGAGCTCGGCTACCTGCCCTTTGCCCGCTCGGGCGGTCAGCTGCTCTTCCACCTCGTCAGCAAGCTCTATGAGCAGACCTCCGTCATCGTCACGACGAACCTCGCCTTTGGTGAGTGGCCGACGGTCTTTGGCGACCCCAAGATGACCACCGCGCTGCTCGACCGCATTACCCACCATTGCGACATCGTCGAAACCGGCAACGACAGCTGGCGCTTCAAACACCGAAGCTGACGCCCGGGGCACCCGCAGAGAACGCTTCGCGCTGGTTGCGCCTCCGGTCGGGCTACGCCCGCCCTACGCCGCAACCAGCGCGAACGGTGCGACCCCCATACCCGTCACGCTGCTGACGTGCTCCCCTGAAACTCCGCCAGTTTGAGCTAGAGTCCGCCTTCGTGAGGAGACGGACGTGAAGAAGACCAGGTTCAGCGAGGAGCAGATCATCGCGGTGCTGCGCGAGCAGGAGGGCGGGATGAAGACCGCCGATGTGTGTCGCAAGCATGGGATCAGCAGCGCGACGTTGTACGCGTGGAAGGCCAAGTACGGCGGCATGGACGTGTCGCAGGCGCGCAAGCTGAAGGTATTGGAGGAGGAGAACGGCCGGCTCAAACGGCTGCTGGCGGACGCCCTGCTCGACAATGCCGTGTTGAAGGAGGTGGCGGGAAAAAACTGGTGAAGCCCGCCGCTCAGCGGAAGGCTGTCGAGCATGCTCGGCAGCTGTTCGGCATCAGCGAGCGTCGGGCCTGTACCATCTTCGGCGTGGACAGGACGTCGGTGCGCTACGCGCCCCGGCGTAGTGATGATGGCGACCTGCGGTCGCGGTTGCGGGAGATCGCGGCCGAGCGTCGGCGCTTCGGCTACCGGCGGCTGGGGATCATGCTGGCCCGTGAGGGGCTGGTCATGAACCACAAGAAGCTGCTGCGGCTGTACCGCGAGGAGAACCTCCGGGTCAGACGCCGGCGTGGCCGCAAGCGAGCAATGGGCACCCGGGCGCCCATGGCGCTGCCGCAAGGTCCGAACCAGCGGTGGAGCCTCGACTTCGTCAGCGACACGCTGATCAGCGGCCGGCGCATCCGTATCCTGGCGGTGGTCGACGACTTCACGCGGGAATGCCTGGCGCTGGTGGCCGACACCTCGCTGTCAGGCGCGCGTGTCGCTCGTGAGCTCGACGCCATCATCGCCGTCAGGGGCGTGCCGCCGCTGATGATCGTGAGCGACAACGGCACCGAGCTGACCAGCCTGGCGATCCTGAGATGGACGCAGGAGCGCCCTGTCGAGTGGCACTACATCGCGCCGGGCAAGCCGCAACAGAACGGCTACGTCGAGAGCTTCAACGGTCGTCTGCGTGACGAGTGCCTCAACGAGACGCTGTTCGTGTCGCTCGGCCATGCCCGCTCAGTGCTGCGGCTCTGGCGCGACGATTACAACCATGTGCGGCCGCATAGCGGTGTTGGCGGGCTGACGCCCGCCGATGCTGCCAGGCGGGTTGTGCAACACCGCCCCGAGGGGCACCATACCAACCCCGGACTCCAGTTATGACTGGTAGAGCTTTGGGGAGCACGTCACTGCTTGACGAAGGGGGTCCCTTTTGCACGCCGATAGGGGGTCCTTTTTGGACGCCGATTGACACTCGAATGGCTCAGGCAGGCGCTGGCGATCAGCAGGTCTGCACACCGCGCATCGTCGGCGATGGCGTGCGAAACAGGCTCCATCGTATTGATCGACCGCCATTCCAGCACGAACGGCTGGATTGCGGCAAACGCGCGAAATTCCTGTTCAGGCCGGTCGAGGTTCGCGTTTGCGATTTCGCACTCCAACGCGATCGTTGCACCTGTTGGATCGCCCGCGCTGCTCGCGATTTGCATCGGCTGGCAAGCGGCGACGCCGATCAGCTTGGCGCCTTGCCGCTTAGCCACCGCAGCAGCGGCCTCCAGCACGAAGGAATTGGACGCTCCAGCGTCAAGATGGACCATCACGGTCGAGTAGCTCATGTCATGTCTCCTGATCGGACGTCCGAACTGCGCTCGGACACGCCGCGCGGGATACCGCCGCGACCATCTTCGCAGATTCTTGTCGATAAGCGCTTGGACGACCAGCGTCGGAAACTACGCAGGCCGCCCGAACAACCGAGCACCGATCATCGTCTGGGAGGCGCCCTTTTGTGCGTGATCGTTTGTCTGATCGCCGTCTTCTTCAGCAACTCGGCCAGCATGAGGTAGGCGAACACGACCAGCCAAAGCGCACCCATCAGATGGAGGGGCGGAACAACGAACCCGAACCAAAGCGCCAGAGGCGTGAAGGGAAGCGCCATCGCCACCAGCAGCGCCCCCAAAGAGGAGGCGACTAGCATCGGGCGGGGCAGGTCGCGCCACGGCCTGCCATTGGTGCGAATGATGAAGATCACCAGAATCTGCGTCGCCATCGATTCCACGAACCATGCCGTTCGGAACTCGGCCGGCGATACGCGAAACAGCAATTGCAGCCCGGCAAATGTCAGGAGATCGAACGCCGATGACAGCAGCCCCATGACCGCCGCGAAACGGATCAGACCCCGCATGTCCCAAACCTGCGGCCTCGCCACAGCTTCGGGTCGGACGCTGTCGAAGGGAATGCCGATCTCGGACACGTCGTAGAGCAGATTGTTGAGCCGGATCTGGGTCGGCAACATCGGCAGAAAGGGCAGGAAGAGCGACGCCGCGGCCATCGCATGTTTCCGAAATTCGAACTGGCGCCCATGCGAATGTATTTGAGGATATTGGCGAACGTTCGCCGCCCCTCCTCGACGCCATCGGCGATCACCGCGAGATCGCTGGCGAGCATTATCATGTCGGCCGATGCCTGCGCGACGCCCGCCGCGCCCTCGACCGACAGGCCAATGTCCGCCGCTTTCAGCGCGGGCGCGTCGTTGATCCCGTCGCCCATATAGCCGACAATCGCGCCGCTGGCTTGCAGCGCCCGCACCAGCCGTGCTTTCTGATCCGGCGCCAGCCTTCCAAAAGCCGCCACCGAGCGAACCTGCACCGCAAGGGCATCGTCGCTCAAAGCTGCCACGTCTGGCCTCGCATCCGCATGTCGGTGATCAGCACTCCGTCTGCGCACTGCGTTATGGCGAGGGCGGCGGCAGATGGGGGAGGCGGCGATGTGCCCTCAGGCATTTCCGCGAGCAGGCCCGCGCGCTTGGCGTTCCAGAATTTCATGGTCGCTTTCCTTGCGTTCCAAACTGCGAGGCCCGACGCATTCAGCGGGTTCCGAGCGACATCGGATCAGCAGGCACCAACCCCGCGACGAACGCGATATGAAGCGCCTGCGCCAGCGTGCGGGCATTGAGCCGGCCCATCATGCTGGCGCGATACATCTCGATCGTTCGGGGGCTTACCCTTCTCGCAGGTTGCACTGTCGGTCCCAATTACAACGGGCCGTCGCCGCTGCCGCCGTCTGCTCAGCCGGGGGCCGCATTTGTGCGCGCTTCTCTCTCAACATCCTCCGAAGAGCCGGCCTTGGCGCAATGGTGGCTGGCGCTCGGCGATCCGGTGCTCAACACGCTCGAAGCACGAGCGCTCGCTGGAAATCCCGGGCTTGAAGCGGCACGGGCGCGCATCGCGCAGGCGCGCCAGAATGTTCGCTATGAGCGCGCCCAACAGCTGCCCACCGGAGCCGTGCAGGGAACCTACATTTATGCCGATTTGCCGGGTCTCGATCTGGGATCCGGCAACGAGGGATCGACCGGGGGCACGCCCGGTCAGCCGGCGCCCGGTGGTTCATCCGCTCCAGCCGACACCACGATCAGCTTTTTCAATCTCGGTCTCAACGCGAACTGGGAGATCGACCTGTGGGGCAAGCAGCGCCGCATCGCGGAGTCGGCCAGTGCCCAGCTCGGTGCGGCTGTTGCCAGCGCGGCGGACGCCCAGGTCCAGCTAACCGCCGAGATCGCGCAAGCCTATGTCAATCTCCGCGAGCGCCAGCACCGCCTGACGTCGCTGAAGCGTGCCCGTGACATGCGCGCCAAGCAGCTCGACCTTTCGGAGCAACGGTTTCGCCGCGGAACAACCGCGGTCTTCGAGCTCGAGCGCGCGCGGACGCAGCTCAATGCGACCGATACGGACATTGCTTCGGTCAGGGCTCAATTGGATTCCTATCTAAACGCGCTCGCGGCCTTGACCGGCGCCGCGCCCGGAATGATCGACCCTCAGGTTGCCAAGGAAGCGGCAATCCCATTGCCGCCGGCCGAAGTCGCCGTGGGCGATCCTGCCTCGCTCATCGCCCGTCGCCCCGACGTGCGGGCAGCAGAGCGAAAGATTGCTGCGGCGAATGCGCAGGTCGGCGCGGTGCAGGCCGCACGCCTTCCGACAATCAGTTTCATGGGTATTCTCGGGATTGGTGGGCGGAATGTCGGTGACCTGCTTGATTTAGGCGATATCAGCAAGATCGCGATGCCCCAGATCCAATGGGGGGCGCTAGACTTCGGCCGCAGCCTGGCACGCTTGCGGCAGGCGCGCTCGGCTCGCGATGAAGCAGAAGCGAACTATCGTCAGGCGGTCCTCAGCGCGCTCCAGGACGCGGAAACGTCGCTATCGCGCTTCGGCTATCAGCGTCAGACCGTGGCTGCTTTGGCCCAGGTCGCGGCGTCAGCCGTCCGCTCGGCGACACTGATGCGCCAACGGTACGATGCCGGCGCCGCGCCGCTTTCGGACGCGCTCGACGCCGAACGCCAGGCGCTGGAGGCCGAGCGCAATCTGGCCGCGGCCTCTGCGGCGCTCACCGGTAGCTTCATTGCGGTTCAGAAATCCTTGGGCCTCGGATGGGAGGCTCCGAACGATAGCTAGAGTTTCCGATCAGTATGCGTCATAGCCTGCATGGCGGAAGTAGTTGGCGCATTCGTCCGGCGTGAACGCGTCGAGGCTTTGGCCGATGACGGTCCAGAGCTGGTCGATCGAGCGGGCAGCGGCTTTGCGGAGCAGCGCCTTGAGCTTTGAGAAGGCGTTCTCGATCGGGTTGAAGTCGGGCGAGTATGGCGGGAGGAACAGCAGCCTCGCGCCGGCC
>CALMPB010000482.1 GCA_937871985.1 uncultured Burkholderiaceae bacterium | reverse complement strand
TGGGGCAACCTCATCCGCCCGTGAGCATATGACCGGGCACTAATAGAAGCCTTCGAGCGTTCATAGCCGGATATGGCGTGGATTCGGCTTGGATTTCGTGCCTGGATCCTCGCTTTGGCTCAGGCTGTTTGGAATCTTTCCTCATCAGCGGCCTCTACGGCCTCGCGCAGCGCCGCCTCCTTGCTATGATCGAGCGAGGTCCGAAGCACGTTGCCACCAGTTCCTTTGATGGCTTCGAGTACCTTATCCACCGTCATCTTCTGAACTTGAAGGAAGAGTGCCGCTTTTCCTGAATCGAGGCTGGCGGCCAGTTCTTTAATGAAATCATCGTTGATGCCGAAGTCGGACAGGGCTCCGCCGACCGCTCCGGACGCAGCCCCGAGGACGGCGCCTGAAATCGCGCCGATCGCGGGTCCCATGACCGGCATCAAGAAAATGGCCCCGATAATTAGCCCCCACAAACTGCCCTGAAGCGCACCGATCTTGGTCGTGCTGAGAAGTTGATTGAGTTTCACGTGGCCATCTTGGCGCTTTACGGCAATCACTGCATCGCTGAGTTCAATGAGATACTCCTTCTGGAGGTTCAGGAGCTTCTGCCGCATTTCCTCGGCCTTAGCCTCGTTCGGGTACACGATGACGATGAGATCAGACATTGGAGTTGCCTCAATTCTGTTTTGACTGGCGCAACGTGCTTGTCACCAGCAACATTGCACATTGCGGGCAAACTGCGTTGACGAACGTCAGTTTTCAGGCGCGCGACGTGGATCGGGTCATTGGGCGCGTATGAGCAGAAAAATTGGCCGGCGCTGACAACTGTCAATGAAGCCGGGCAGTGTCTCCTAGAAGCTGATCGACATTCGCAACGATGCAACGATATCGCAGCGTGTCGAACGTTCTAAGCTTCTGGAGACAGCCATGATCAAGGTCATATTGGTGCGGCTCGACGGGACAACCAGCGACGAATTCCGCTTGGCCGCGTCCGAAAGCCTAGTCACGTTGTTTGACGCCCATATCGTCGGCCTTTTCTTGAACGTGCTGCCGGAACCGGCATTGGCCGAGGCCAATGTGAGCGTGGAGTATTGGACACGCCTGCTTGAGCAGGCGAGGCAGCGTGGACGGGACATGGAAGAGGATCTCGGCAAGCGTCTGCGCGGTATCGCTGCATCGGCCGAGTTGCGCCACTTCGACGTCTACGCAGAGGAGCTGGCGCGGGTAACCGCGAAGGAATGCCGGACCGCCGACATGTTCCTCGGCCTGCGGTTGAGCGATGTCGACAAGACTGTGGAGCTTCGTGATGTCGTAGAGGAGGTTCTCTTCGAATCGGGCAAGCACTTGTTCCTTGTTGCCGACCAGAAAAGCTTCGAGCGGGGTTTCGAGCACGCAATCATTGCCTGGAATCGGAGCCGCGAAGCGGCGCGGGCCGTCGCGGAGGCGTTGCCCTATCTTGCGAAGTCAGAACTGGTCACCATCGTCGCGGTCGAGCATGGAGAACCCCTGGAAACATCGGCGAAACCGGGGGAAGAGCTTGTCACCTATCTAGGGCGCCACGGGATCGATGCGTCCGTGCATATCGCGAACAAACGCGGGCTCGATACATCGTCCGCGCTGCTTGAGGTGATCGGCGAACAGAAGGCCGATCTCGTCGTCATGGGCGGCTACGGCCATTCGCGGCTACGCGAGTGGCTGCTCGGCGGGGTCACCTATAAGCTCCTGCGGAAATCGCCGGTGTCGCTGGTGATTGCGCATTGAGGCCAATCGCAGATGCTGCGCTGCATCGCGTGCCCCCGCTACCCAGGCGCATGGCACGCGTGAGGTGGTGTGGAGGTCTGCGGCTGTCGGGCTCCTCGTCCAGGTCGCAGTCGCCAAATCTCCTTCCCATGGCGGCCAGCGGACGGGCCGGCTTGACGCCATCTGCGAATGGGACATGCTCGCGCACCACAGGAAAGCACGCGTGCGGGATCTCGAAGACAAGACACTGATTCTGCTGATCGCGACGGTTTCGCTGGCGTTCGCCTGCGTCGTTTGGCCGTTCTCCGGCGCGATCCTCTGGGCGACCGTGCTTGCCGTCCTGTTTGCCCCTATCAATCGCGGCATTCTGAACACTGTGCCGGGATGGCGCAGCGCAGCTGCGCTGGCCACGCTCCTGATCATCGTCGTGATGGTGATCCTGCCGTTCACGATAATTGCGAACCTAGTTTTCCGGGAGGCCGCCTCGGTTTACGGGAGCATCGAATCGGGCGAGCTAGATCTTAGCATCGACTTTCAGGCCGTGCGCGACAGGCTGCCTGGGTGGGTACGAGGCGTCGTGGACCGTTTCGAACTGCCAAACCCTGGTTCACTCCGTGAGCGTTTGTCGGCCGTGCTCGTGGAAACCACCCAGTTCCTGGCGGGCCAGGCCATCAGCATCGGGCAGTCGACGTTTCATCTGGTCGTCAGCGTTTTTGTGATGCTCTACCTGCTCTTCTTCCTGCTGCGCGACGGGCGCGAAGTGGCTAGGCGGATCGGCGACGCAACGCCGCTGCGGTCCGAACAGAGACAGGCGCTCTTCAGCAGGTTCACGGTCGCCATCCGCGCCATTGTGAAGGGCAATATCGTCGTGGCGCTCGCGCAGGGGGCGCTGGGCGGCCTAATCTTCTGGATCTTGGGTATCCGGGCGCCTTTCCTGGGGGGCGCGCTCATGGGCGTCTTCGCACTGCTGCCGGTCGCCGG
>CALMPB010000481.1 GCA_937871985.1 uncultured Burkholderiaceae bacterium | reverse complement strand
TCCCCGAGCCCCAGTCCGCCGAGCCCCGCATCCCCGACATCGTTCTGGTCCCCACCCTGGGCTACACCCTGGACGGTGACCGCATCGGCTACGGCGGCGGCTACTACGACCGCACCCTGGCCGCCCTGCGCCAGCGCGGCCACGAGACCCTGGCCCTGGGCATCGCCTACGCCTGCGGCCGCCTGGCCCCCGACGTGCACGTACCCGAGCCGCACGACATGCGGCTCGACGCCATCATCACCGAAGAAGGATGCATGCGCGGCCCCCACGCCCCAAACCCGGAAACAACCGTCTAAAGAACTCTAACGTCCAAGAGACGTCACCGCTCCAACTCTTTCCACACAGCCTGCGTAGCATCCGCCTGGTTCATCGTATAGAAATGCAACCCCGGCGCCCCCCCATCCAGCAACGTCTGGCAAAGCTCCACCACCACCTCATGCCCGAACGCCCGGATGGAAGCCCGATCATCCCCATACGACGCCAGCCGCAACCGTATCCACCGAGGAATCTCCGCCCCGCACATATCCGAAAACCGCGCCAACTGCGTGTAGTTCGTGATCGGCATGATCCCCGGCACGATGGGCGCCAGCACCCCCTTGGCCGTCGCCCGATCCACGAAATCGAAATACGCATCCGCATTGAAGAAATACTGCGTGATCGCGCTGTCCGCGCCCGCCCGCATCTTCTCCACGAACCGGTCCAGGTCCGCCTCCGGCCCCTGGGCCTGCGGATGCATCTCCGGATACGCCGCCACCTCGATATGGAACCAGTCCCCCGTTTCCCTGCGGATGAAATCCACCAGGTCCCGCGCATAGCGCAGCTCGCCCATGTCGCCCATGCCCGACGGCATGTCCCCGCGCAGGGCCACCAGCCGCCGGATCCCGGCCTGCCGGTACGTATAGAGAATGTCGCGCAGGCTCTCGGGCGTCGAACCTATGCACGACAGATGCGGCGCGGCCTCGTAGCCCAGCTTCTGCAACATCGACACCGCCAGCATCGTGCCGTCGCGGGTCGAACCGCCCGCGCCGAACGTCACGCTGGCGAAATGGGGATGCAGGCCCTGCAACTGCTTGGCCGTGCGCACCAGCCGTTCCTGCGCCGCGATGTCGCGCGGCGGGAAGAACTCCAGGCTGAAGACCGGCGCGGCGTCAGCCGGCGCCGCGTCGGGAGATAAGGATGAACTCACTTGCGGGCAACCTGTAGGAAAAGGGTCAGTTCGGCACGATGGCCGACAGCAGGCCCGAGATCAGACTGTAGAGCAGCGCCCCGATCACGGCCCACCAGAAGCCGTTGACCTGAAAACCCTTCAGGATCGAACCCGCAAACCAGAACAGCAGCGCGTTCAGCACGACCAGGAACAAACCCAGCGTGACCACGGTGATCGGCAGCGTCAGCAGCACCAGCACCGGCTTGACCAGCGAATTGAGCAGGCCCAGCACCAGCGCCGCGATCAGCGCCGAACCGAAGCTCGCCACGGTGATGCCGGGCAGCAGATAGGCCACGACCAGCAGTGCCACGGCGTTGAGCAACCAGACGAGTAACAGGGTCATCGCGAACTCCTTGCCAGAGGGGAAAAAGTGGGGGCGTCCGGGGCGCGGGGCCCCGGAAAGGAACGATCAATAGCGGTAGTGCTCGGGCTTGTAGGGGCCCTCGACCGGCACGTTGATGTAGGCGGCCTGGTCGGTGCGCAGTTGGGTCAGTTGGACGCCCAGCTTCTTCAGGTGCAGGCGCGCGACCTTCTCGTCCAGGTGCTTGGGCAGCACGTAGACTTCGCCCGACTTGTAGGCGTCGTTGCGCGTGAACAGCTCGATCTGGGCGATGGTCTGGTTGGCGAACGACGACGACATCACGAACGAGGGGTGGCCGGTGGCGCAACCCAGGTTCACCAGGCGGCCCTGGGCCAGCAGGATGATGCGCTTGCCGTCCGGGAAGATGACGTGGTCGACCTGCGGCTTGATCTCTTCCCACTTGCAGTCGGCCAGGCTGGCGACGTCGATTTCGTTGTCGAAGTGGCCGATGTTGCAGACGATCGCCTGGTCTTTCATGGCGTTCATGTGCTCACGCGTGATGACGTGGTAGTTGCCGGTGGCGGTGACGAAGATGTCGCCGTGGGCAGCGGCCTCTTCCATGGTCACGACCTTGAAGCCTTCCATGGCGGCCTGCAGGGCGCAGATCGGGTCGACTTCGGTGACCCAGACCTGGGCGCGCAGCGCAACCAGCGCCTGGGCGCAGCCCTTGCCCACGTCGCCGTAGCCAGCCACGACGGCAACCTTGCCGGCGACCATCACGTCGGTGGCGCGCTTGATGCCGTCCACCAGCGATTCGCGGCAGCCGTACAGGTTGTCGAACTTGGACTTGGTGACCGAGTCGTTGACGTTGATGGCGGCGAAGGCCAGCTCGCCCTTCTGCGACATCTGGTACAGGCGGTGCACGCCGGTGGTGGTTTCCTCGGTCACGCCCTTGATCAGGGCCAGGCGCGTCGAGTACCACTTCGGATCGCGCTCGAGCGTTTGCTTGATGGCGGCGAACAGCACGCGCTCTTCCTCGCTGCCGGGGTTGGCCAGCACCGAGATGTCCTTCTCGGCCTTGGTGCCCAGGTGCAGCATCAACGTGGCGTCGCCGCCATCGTCGAGGATCATGTTGGCGTTCTGGCCATTGGGCCATTCGAAGATCTTGTGGGTGTACTGCCAGTACTCTTCCAGCGTTTCGCCCTTGACGGCGAAGACCGGCGTGCCCGACGCGGCGATGGCGGCGGCGGCGTGGTCCTGCGTCGAGAAGATGTTGCACGAGGCCCAGCGCACTTCGGCGCCCAGCGCCACCAGCGTTTCGATCAGCACGCCGGTCTGGATGGTCATGTGCAGGCTGCCGGCGATGCGGGCGCCCTTGAGCGGCTGGGTGGCGGCGAATTCCTCGCGGATCGCCATCAGGCCGGGCATCTCGGTTTCGGCGATGCTGATCTCGCGGCGGCCCCAGTTGGCCAGGGCGGGGTCGGCGATGCGGCAGTCGGGGGTCTGGGCGTTGGGTACAGCGTTCATGAGGACTCCAAAGTGCTTGCCCTTTGACGCCGCGGCGTGAGCCGGGAAGGCTCGCCGCATGGCCTGCAAGGGGCAGGATGTGGGGCGAGCGCCGTTGCCGTGGACCGGTGCCGCCCTGGCGGGCCGCGGCCGATCCGTTACCTGAGCCTGGCGGCCTGGCGCAAATGCCGGTCGTCGCAACGCTCCTCAGGTGGCTGGCATTGTAGCGGGTTCCCGCGTCGCCGGCATGACGGCCGAGGGCGCGCCGCGCGGGATTCCGGCATCAGAATGCCGCGGGCACCAGGTCCGGATTGCGTTGGAGTTCGGCCAGCAGATAGTCGGCCAGCGCGCGGCAGCGCAGGGGGATGTGGTCGCGCTGGGGCAGGTAGAGATGGACGTCGACCTGGCGCGAGACGTAGCCGATGGACACCGGGCGCAGCCTGCCCGCGCGGATGTGCGGCGCCGCGTAGTAGCTGGCGATCTGGCCGATGCCCGCGCCGCCCGGTGCTGGCTTTCCTCGTCCTGAACCGTTGCGGAGAGCCTATCCGTAACAATCGTCAACGCGACGCCAAGTGCAGACTTCGTCAACCAGACCAACCCGCGGAAGCTCATCCGCCTTGCGAAAGATAACTTCCTAACACGCCCGCGCTCGTGCGCCGTCCTTTCTTTTGATTCCATGCCTGCGACGCCAGCAAGTGCGTCTCCCAAGGTTGAGAATCTGCGTCCCCGAGATGAAGCCCGACGTCTTGCCATCCAAGCGGGCATCTTCAACGAGGGTGGCTCGCGCCGATGCCTTCCGATAACGCTTTGCACCCATTTGCTAACCGGCCGGAGCGTTGTAGGTGGTTTCACTAAAAGCTGGTCGTCAAGACATTAATGGATACAATTATCCTAGCTTTTCAGTCACAGAGATTTTTGAAGGAACTAGCTGGGCCACGGACAAAGCGAAGGTGGCCCAAATTCTGAAATGCTAAAGACATAGCAGCGAGCCGGCGGCATGGCTCAGCTCGCATCCATTAAGGAACGCTTTCCGTGCAGATCATTGATGCCACGATCCATCGCTTGCAGAAGGCTGCTCATACACACGGCGAGAACTCTGTCACTACACAGTTGCGCGGTGCCAATCTACCAATTGATGAGACACTGGAAGGAGTATGTCGCGATCTGCTCGCTCTTTATTACCGGACATCGGACAGTTCTGGCTCTTTTGGCAACAACCCCGACGTGCATGTGTTCCCCGTGCGCTTTAATGAGTATTTGCAAGGCTCGTTGACGTTTCAAGGCTTGAGCAACTCGACCGTCGATCTGATAGCCAGCCAGATGGCGGTCTCGCGCTTAGCAAATGGCGGATATGCCCTGTTCCTGCGTTACCGCGAGCAGCCGAATGACTTCCTGCTCATCGCCATGCTGAAACTCAAGCCCGGCGCTGGCATCGACGAAACGAGCTTGAGCCTGCAGCCAACGTTGAATATCGACCTTGATCTACTTAACGAAGCCGCGCGTATTAACATCACGCGTTTGCAGGCAAGCGAAGAGCCATACCTGACCTTCATCAAGGGCTCCCGCAAGGCAACCGAGGTCACGGAGTACTTCCGAAATGCATTGGCCTGTCAGAACTACACCAACGCAGCCGAGCAGACGAAACAACTGATCCAGGCGGCTGATGACTTCGTCATGCAGCGTACCGATCTAGTAACCGAGGAGCAAAAGCAACACGAACGACTGGATACCCGCCGGCGCCTATTCGAATGTTTGCAGCAGAACAGGGAAGAGGTGACCTTGGTGACCGCTGCGGCGGCGATCAACCCCGCCGAACCGGGAGAATTCATCACCTTTAGTCAGTCCGTTGTCGACGGTGAACGAAAATACAAGTTCGATGGTAGATTCAAACCTGACAGAAAGACTACTCAAGTCCTCCGACGGATCACAGGCACTATGGGAACAGTACGCTTGAGTTTTGACGTCGAAGATGTCCGTTCTGGTGCGGTTAAATACGACAGCCAGTATGATGCAATCATCATCAAGCAACCGTCTCAGAAACTAAAACAGGACATTCTTGAACATGTCGATGGGACTACCGGCTGATTCGCACGACTTCGCTCTCTGGTTGTTCGATAATTTAGAGGAACCAGCGCGTGTAGGTGACAGTGCCTTGTGGGAAGGCAGGCTGCCTGCCAACTTGGATTTTCCCTCTGTTGAAGGACACTTGGAGAATTTGCCACAATCGCTAGCCGGTGCTTGCAGGGCTGACACACGTACGATTGGATTTCACCCATCCAATGCCAACGTATACGAAGATCTCCGGGAACTGCTCGGTGTCGCCTTGAATCGCAGCCGCATCCCGACTCGTTTCACCGTTCGCGATACCGGGTTCACCCATCCTATTGCAACGACCACGGGGACGGTGCCGGACTCGATAGCGCAATATATGGACGCTGTTCGGCTATTGTCAGTGCTCGATAAACTCGCCGACGTGCGCAATGGCGGGCTTCTCTTCGTATCTAACTACGAGTCCCAGCTTACGATTCTGCCGGAGTTCGGGCTCGGCGATCTGCGACCACTCCCTTCATTTCCGCATTTTGCAGTAGAGTTTTCCAACGAAGAGTCCCACGCCAATCAGAAGCGTTCAATCATTCGCACCACTCTGATCGAACAATTTCGGCCGAATCGAAGCGTGACTATGGCCAAGGTACTGGACAAGTTTGAGGCCATTGCCACCGATGCTCGCCATTCACTGGCGATGTACATGGACGAATTTTCCGTGGCTAAGGTTAGGGAAGAGGTAGAGCGCCAGAATCTGGATGACACGATCAGTCTCAACAAAACATTGGCGGATATTCAAAATCAGCTATTAGCGTTGCCAGCAGCGATCTTGCTGGCTGGAGCGACAATTAAGGCAGAGGAGCCTCTACGCAACTACTCTGTTCTCTTCGGTGTTGTCGTGTTCATCATTTTTGTGTGGATACTTGCGTCCAATCAAAAGCATTCGATTGTCGCCATAAGCGCCCAGATTCGCCGCAGAAAAGCCAAGATAGAAAAAATGCCGGCTGGTAGCAACGCCAGCATTCTTCCGCTTTTCACAACGCTAGAAGAGCGAGTTACCAGGCAGCAATGCACCCTCTATTTCATCAAGTGTGTCATCTTGGCCGTGGTTATCTCTACCACGTGGGCAGTAATCGCCGTGAGTAACGGTGAAATGCTTGCTCAGGCTTTGGCTTACCTCTCTGATTGGGGTAGCCGCATGCTCAACACCCCACATTAGGATACTTTGCGAACAACTGCTGGAAGAAGTTGACGATGAGTTGCTTCGAGCGCGGACCCGCTACGTAACGTCCTCTGATGCGCTCCACATCTGTAAACTCGGCTGCGCCAAAGCGATAGACCTCATAGCCCTGCAACCGTAGGCGCCGATCTTCGGCTGCCATCTCCGCGTACTTGGCGGGCGATGCGGCATTCCCATTGGCGAAGTGATGTCTGCCGTCCACCTCCACAACGACACGAGTACCGTGTTCGAGCAAGAGCAGAAAATCCATGCGCTGTCGCGGAAGAACTCGATTTGCTCCACGCTCCAGGGCTGTCCTAGGGTCGTAGTGCAGATACACCTGAGGAATCAACGCGGGTAGCTTGTCGCCGATGTCTCTCGCGAAGTGTGCGTAGTAGGCTTCAAAGATAGCAACTTCCCCCGGCGACTGGGCCGCATATACCGCAGCACGCAATCTAAGGAATAGATTCTTCCTAGCGTCAGCCCATTTCTCAAGTCGCTCTCGATCACGCCACCAATCGACTAAGGCGTCCCAACGAAGCCCACCGTTTGGCATCATGCGGTCGTAAATCAATGCGTCCGAGTTATTTGCAATGGCAACGTCGTTGTTGACGGCGTCAGCCAAATACAGATCCGGCTT
>CALMPB010000480.1 GCA_937871985.1 uncultured Burkholderiaceae bacterium | reverse complement strand
CCGCCGTCCTTGAGCTTGTCGCCGGCCTGGTTGGGCTTGAGGTATTCGGCCTTGACGTCCTTGTCGGTCATGCCATAGGCGCCCAGGATCAGGCGCACGTCAACCAGCGTGCCCGAGCCCGGCTCGTCCATCGACACGCGCTTGCCCTTCAGGTCGGCCACGCTCTTGATGCCGGCGCCCTTGCGCGTCACCAGGTGGATGCTTTCCGGGTACAGGGTGGCGATCAGGCGCAGGTCCGTGGCCTTGGGCTTGCCTTCGAACGTGCCGGTGCCGCTATAGGCCCAGAACGCCACGTCCGATTGCGTGAAGCCGGCTTCGAACGAGCCGCCCATGATGCCGTTGATGTTGGCCACCGAGCCGTTGGAGGCAACCGCGGTGGCCACCAGCTTGCCGGGCTGGGACACGGCGTTGGCGATGATGCCGCCGATGGGGTAGTAGGTGCCGGCGGTGCCGCCGGTACCGATGCGGAAGAACTGTTGGGCTTGCGCCGAACCGGTGGCGCCGACGGCGGCAGCGGCCATGGCCAGGGTGGCGATCCAATTCCTGAGTTTCATGCGAGCTTCTCCATAATGAGTCGAAGTAACCTATTGTTTGTTGTGTTGAAATTCTGGCATGCCGGCCGCCGCGCGCCAATGGCCTGGAAGCTATCGTTTACCAGGGGATGCTGCGCCGCGGCAAAATCGACCGCACGGCAGGCCCTCGCAAGCACGGCGGCGCAGCAGGTTTTATCACGGAGCCATTCGATGTCCCAAGAAGTCATTCGCGGCATTGCGCTGCCCCCGCCCGCGCAGGCCGGCGACCCCCTGGCCAGCGTCGATACGCCCAGCCTGGTGCTGGACATGGCCGCGTTCGAGGCCAACCTGCGCACCATGCAGGCCTGGGCCGACCGCCACGAGGTCGCGCTGCGGCCGCACGCCAAGGCCCACAAATGCCCCGAAATCGCCCGCCGCCAGTTGGCATTGGGCGCGCGCGGCATCTGTTGCCAGAAGGTCAGCGAGGCCGTGCCCTTCGTGGCCGCCGGCATCACCGACATCCACATCAGCAACGAAGTGGTGGGCCCGGCCAAGCTGCGCCTGCTGGGCCAACTGGCGCGCGCCGCCAAGTTCAGCGTCTGCGTCGACAACGCCGCCAACCTGACCCAGCTCTCGCAGGCCATGGCCGCGGCCGGCGCCGAGATCGACGTGTTGGTTGAGGTGGACGTGGGCCAGGGCCGCTGCGGCGTGTCCGACGACGCCACCGTGCTGGCGCTGGCGCAGCAGGCGCGCGCCCTGCCGGGCGTGACCTTCGTCGGCCTGCAGGCCTATCACGGCTCGGTGCAGCACCTGCGCACCCGCGACGAACGCGCCGCCGTCTGCCGCCAGGCCGCGCGCATCGCCGCGTCGTATCAATTGCTGCTGCGCGAAAGCGGCATCGCCTGCGACATCATTACCGGAGGCGGCACCGGCAGTGTCGAATTCGATGCCGCCAGCGGCGTTTTCACGGAATTGCAGGCCGGCTCCTACGCCTTCATGGACGGCGACTACGGCGCCAACGACTGGGACGGCGCGCTGGCCTTCCAGCACAGCCTGTTCGTGCTGTCCACCGTGATGAGCACGCCGGCGCCGGACCGCGTCATCCTCGACGCCGGCCTGAAGTCCACCACCGCCGAATGCGGCCCGCCCGCGATCCATGGCGCCCAGGGCCTGCAATACGCCGCCATCAACGACGAGCACGGCGTGGTGCGGGTGGCGCCGGACGCGCAGCAGCCGGCGCTGGGCGACACGTTGCTGCTGGTGCCGTCGCACGTCGACCCCACCTTCAACCTGCACGATGGGCTGGTGGTGTATCGCGACGGCATCGTGCAGGACATCTGGGAGATCTCGGCGCGCGGGTTCTCGCGCTGATGGCGGGGGGCGGGCCGTCGGCAACGGCCCGCGCCTAGCGCGCCAGATCCGTCATCCCCAGAAACTGCCGCAGCTCCGGCGTGGCCGGCGCCGTGAACAATTCCTCCGGCGGCCCGATCTCGTGCACGCGGCCCTGGTGCATGAACACCACGCGGTCGCACACCTCGCGCGCAAAGCGCATCTCGTGCGTCACCATCAGCAGCGTCATGCCGTCGGCGGCCAGCTCGCGCACCACCGCCAGCACCTCGTTGACCAGCTCCGGGTCCAGCGCCGACGTGATCTCGTCGCACAGCAGCGCCAGCGGCTGCATCGCCAGGGCGCGCGCGATCGCCACGCGCTGCTGCTGCCCGCCCGATAATTCATCGGGCCAGGCATCGAACTTGTGTTCCAGCCCCACCCGCGTCAGCATGGCCCGCGCCAGATCGGCGGCCTGGTCCTGCGGCATGCGCTTGGCCACCATCGGCGACAGCATCACGTTGCGTCCCACCGTCAGGTGCGGGAACAGGTTGAACTGCTGGAAGATCATGCCTACCTTCAACCGCAGCGCGCGCAGCCGCAACTCGTCGTCGCCCAGTTGCGCGTCCGCCACCATGATGGCGCCGCCGTCGATCTGTTCCAGCCCGTTGATGCAGCGCAATAGCGTGCTCTTGCCGGAACCGCTTTTGCCGATGATGGCGATGACCTCGCCGGGCTCGACGCGCAACGTCACCCCTTTCAGGACTTCGTTGTCGCCGAACTTCTTGCGGACGTCTTCAAGGGCGATGAGGGGCATGCAACTTCCTTTCCAGCAGCAGGCTGAGGCGCGACAGGGGCCAGCACAGCGCGAAATAGATCAGCGCGGCGCAGGCATAGACAGTGAAGGGGCTGAAGGTGGCGTTGGTGATCACCGTGCTGGCCTTGGACAGCTCCGTGAAACCAATGATGGAGGTGAGCGCCGTGCTCTTGACGATCTGCACCGCGAAGCCGACGGTCGGCGCCACCGCGATGCGCAGCGCCTGCGGCAGCACCACGTAGCGCATCTGCTGCACGTAGCCCAGCGCCAGGCTGGCCGAGGCTTCCCACTGGCCTTTCGGAATCGCTTCGACGCAGCCGCGCCAGATCTCGGCCAGGAACGCGCCCGACCACAACGTCAGCGCCGCGCCCGCGGCCAGCCACGGCGGCACCTCGACCCCGGCCAGCGACAAACCGAAGAACGCCAGGAACAACTGCATCAGCAGAGGTGTGCCCTGGAACAGTTCGATATACGCCCAGCTCACGCGCCGCAGCAGCGCCACGCGCGAGGTCCGCATCATCAGCGCCAGCCCGCCCATCAGCGCGCCGCCGGCAAACGCCACCAGCGACAGCACGACGGTCCAGCGCGCCGCCAGCAGCAGGTTGCGGACAATGTCCCAGGTGGTGAACTCGATCATCGCGCCGCCCTGCGGAACAACCGCTTGCCCGTCATGCGCAGCAACTGGCGCAACAGTACCGCCAGCACCAGATAGATGCCGGTGGTCACGAAATACACCTCGAACGCGCGGAAATTGCGCGACTGGATGAAATTGGCCGCGAACGTCAGGTCCTCGGCCGCGATCTGCGAGCACACCGCCGACCCCAGCATCACGATCACGATCTGCGACGACAGCGCCGGCCAGATGCGCGCCAGCGCGGGTTTCAGCACCACATGGCGGAACACCTGCCAGCGCGTCATCGCCAGGCTGGCGCCGGCCTCGTACTGGCCCTTGGGCGTGGCATCGATGCCGGCGCGGATGATCTCGGCGCTGTAGGCGCCCAGGTTCAGCGCCATCGCCAGGCAGGCCGCCTGCATCTCGCTGAACTGCACGCCCAGCGACGGCAGCCCGAAGAACACGAAGAACAACTGAATCAGGAACGGCGTGTTGCGGATCGCCTCCACATAGGCGGTGACCGGCGGGCGCAGCCAGCGCGGGCCCTGCGTGCGGGCCCAGGCGCAGCCGATGCCCAGCGCCACGCCCGCCACCGCGCCAAACGCGATCAGCTCGACCGTCACGCCAATGCCTTTGACGAGCACCGGCGTGTAGTCGAACACGGAAGCGAAGTCGAATTGATAAGCCATGAACAGCGCTCCGGCGCGCGCGCCTGCCTTACAGGTCCTTGGGCAGGTCGGCGCCCAGCCATTTCTTCGAGATCGCCGCCAGCGAGCCGTCGCGCTTGGCATTGGCCAGGATCTCGTTGACCTTGGCGCGCAGCTTCGGCTCGTCCTTGTTCAGGCCGATGTAGCACGGCGAATTCTTGATCAGGAACTTGGTCTCGGGCTTCTTGGGCGGATTGCGCGCCAGGATCGCGGCGGCCACCACGTTGCCCGTGGCGATCAGCGGCACCTGGCCCGACAGAAAGGCGGTGATGGTGCCGTTGTTGTCCTCATAGCGCTTGAGCGTGGCCGTGGGCGGCGCGATCTTGGTCAGCTCGATATCCTCGACCGCGCCGCGCGTCACGCCAATGGTCTTGCCGGCCAGGTCGGCGGCCGACGCCACTTTCAGGTCGGCCGGGCCGAACACGCCATTGAAGAACGGCGCATACGCATCCGAGAAGTCGATGGCCTTTTCGCGCTCGGGGTTCTTGCCCAGGCTGGAGATCACCAGATCCACCTTGCGGGTCTGCAGATAGGGAATGCGGTTGGCGCTGGTCACCGGCACCAGTTCCAGCTTCACGCCCAGTTGCTTGGCGATCAGCGCGGCGGTGTCGATGTCGTAGCCCAGCGGCTTCATGTCGGCGCCGACCGAGCCGAACGGCGGGAAGTCCTGCGGCACGGCGATCTTGATGGTGCCGGCCTTGACGATATCGTCCAGCGTGTCGGCATGCGTGAGCGGCGCGGCCAGCAGCGTGGCGGCGGTGCAAAGGGACAGCAACAGGGTTCTACGGTTCATGAGGAACTCTCCAGGGCGCGCCGCCCCGGGAGCGGGGTCGAGCGTTGCACACCAATTCGGTATACAAAACTGGAAAAGCAAGTTCCGTGCCATTTCCTGCTCCCCGCCGCATCCGGCTTGCCGTAAGCCAGTCTGCACCGCCCTGGTGCGCCACGCGCCGCCGTGGCGCAGCGCGCGCACCGCCATGGATCGCGTCGGCCCGCGCCCGATCTGCGGCCCTGGCCGCGGAAAAATTGGCCGCGCCGGCTGGTATCCACTACCATCAACCGGCGTTCATGTGCACGCACCGCAGTATTGGCCAACCTTGAATCCATCCCGACAACGGAGATTTCCATGAGTGGTTACTACGAGTTGAAGCGCAGCGGCGATCAGTTCATGTTCAACCTGAAAGCCGCGAACCATGAAGTCATCCTGACCAGCGAGCGTTACACCACCAAGGCCAGCGCCCAGGACGGCATCGCCTCGGTGCGGCAGAATGCGCCGGTCGACGCGCGCTACGAGCGCAAGACGGCCACCGACGGCTCGCCCTACTTCACCCTGACCGCCACCAATGGGCAGACCATCGGCCGCAGCGAGATGTATTCGAGCGCCGCGGCCCGCGACAACGGCATCGCGTCGGTCAAGACCAACGGCTCCAGCACCACGGTCAAGGACCAAACCTGACCGCGCCGCTGCGGCCGGCCCGGCGCCGGCCGAATTCGTAACGCCACGGAACCGCGCCGATCCGCGCGTTACTCACGCCTTGTCTATCGATCCAACCCAAGGAGAATGGCAATGGCGTTTCATGACCTCATCAACGCGGCCGCGGACCGCCTGCAACTGGGCGGCGGCGTCGACGCCAAGGCCCAGGCGCTGGACATCCAGTTCCAGGACGACCACCCGGTGCGCATCGAGCACCACGACAGCCGTGGCCAGATCAGCCTGGCGGGCACGATCGGCTTCTACCCGCCGCAGGACCAGCAGGCGCGCCTGTTCGAAACGCTGTTGCAGGCCCATCTTTATGGCTTGCTGACCGACGGCTGTGCATTCGCCGTCGACGCCGACGCCAGCAGAATCCTGCTGTTCAAGACCCTGCCGCTGGATGGCCTGGACGCCGACGGCCTGATCCAGGCGCTGGGCGACTTCCGCCTGGTGCAGCAGACCTGGCGCAAAGCCTATGCCGACGGCAAGCTGACCGCGCAGGACACGCCGGCCCCGGCCGCCGCGACGCCGGGCATGCCGCCCGCCATCAACCTCGCCTGAAGGAGAACGACATGGCTGGAGGAGGAGTCGGACAAGTCGGTGGCGGCCAGGTCAACGCCGTGGCGCCCGTCGGGGTGCAGCAGGCGCCGCAGAACGGCAACGTGCAGCAGGCGCAGGGCGGGTCCTGGGCCAGTACCCTCAACACCCTGGTGGAAAACGTGGTCGGCGGCACCGTGCATGCCTTGTCGAACGTGGTGCGCGGCATCGACCTCTACGTTCAATCGGAGGCCCAGGCGCGAGGCGGCCCCGCGCCGGACCTGGCCGAGATCTCGCGCTTTACCGTGCTGGGCAGCCTGCCCAACGCGCCGGGCTTCCAGAACGCCATCAACGACAACGGCGTGCGCTCGCAGCAGTTCAACAATGCCTTGAACAACCAGAATGCGACCCAGGCGGAAACCGACGTGATGAACCGCCTGAACGGCGTCGCGCTCAACAACCTGACGCGCGGCGGCCAGGCGCTGCAGATGACCCAGCAGCAGTTCCACGCCGCCCTCATGTGCGGCGGCCACTTTGTCGTCAACGACGGCGGCGCGCTGGCCAACCAGTTGCAACAGGATGGCGACGGCCAGATGCAGGCGCGCGGCTCCAGCCACTACAAGGGCTCGCCGCACCAGCAATACGGCATGGACCTGCCCGGCGTGGGCCACCTGCTGATCGGCCGCACCAACAATGGCGACAGCTTCTTCCAACTGGAGTCGCATGGTGTCGGCAACCCGCAGCAGAGCCTGATGCAACGGGCGCAGGAATTCGGCGGCCACATGCTGTCGTGGGGCATGCACGTCGGCTCCAGCTCGTCCTACGTGCAGATCGGCCCGCACGGCGCCATCGAAGGCAGCGAGAAGGACAACAACCACGTCGTCATCAACTGACGAAAAAAAAAACGCCGGGCGATTTGCATTGCCCGGCGTTTGTCATGGCGGCGGCCGCGTCCGCCACCGGCATCGCGGTTCAGTCCACTTGCGCGCCGGACTGCTTGACCGCCTTGCCCCACTTGTCGACCTCGCCGGCGATGAACGTGGCGGTGGCCTCGGGCGTCATCGGCATCGGTTCCGCGCCGCGGTCATGGAAGAACTTCTGCATCTCGGGCGTGCCCAGCACCTGGCCGATCTGCTGGCTCAGGTAATGGGTGATGGCCGGCGGCGTGCCGCGCGGCGCCAGCACCGACGCCCAGCCAATCGCCTCGAAACCCGGATAACCGCTTTCAGCCACCGTCGGCACGTCCGGCAACTGCGGCAGGCGCTTGGCCGTCGTCACCGCCAGCGCCACCGCCTTCTTGCTCTGCACGTGCGGCAGCCCCGCCGTCACCGAATCCACCATCAGCGGCACCTGGTGGCCCAGGAAATCCGCCTGCGCCGGGCCGCTGCCCTTGTACGGAATATGGCGGATGTCGATATTGGCCGCCGCCTTGAACATCTCGGCCGACAGATGCTGCGTGCCGCCGATGCCGGCGCTGGCATACGCCAGCTCGCCCGGATTGGCGCGCGCCTGCTTGACCAACTGCTGCAGCGACGTGATGCCCGAAGCCGGCGTCGCCAGGAACATCAGCGGCACCGAGAACACCCCCGACACCGGCGCGAAATCCTTGGTCAGGCTGTAGTTGATGGTCTTGTACAGCGTCTGGTTCACCGCCGCGGCCGAGCCCGCGATCACCAGCGTGTAACCGTCCGGCGTCGCGCGCGCGGCCTGCTCCATGCCGATATTGCTGCCAGCGCCGGCGCGGTTCTCCACCACGATCGGTTGTTTGACGGCGGTGCCCAGCTTCTCGGCCAGCGCGCGGGCGAAGATATCGGTGGCCTGCCCCGGCGGGAACGGCACGACCAGGCGGATGGGACGTTCGGGATACTCGGCATGCGCGGCCGTCGCGGCCGCCGCCAGCATCAGGCCGGCGGCAATACTGGAAAGAATTCGTGTCATGATCGGTCAGTAAAAAGCGACAAACGGCGCCGCGCGACGGCCGCGCCAGTTGCATAAAATAGGAAGCCCCGCGCAAGCGGCCCTTTTGGGGCGGCCGTGGGGCGGATCGGCTGGGGGTGCGACACGATAGCATTCCCCCCGCCGGTGCTAAATTCGGCATTTAGCGTTTCCCCCTCTTTTTCAACCCCTGTTCTCTCCTTTCAGCAGGAACCGCCATGGAATTCAGCCAGTACAACGTCAACGCCCTCATGGAGATCACCTCCCGCCCGGACCTCGTGTTCGTGCGCGGCCAGGGGTCCTGGCTGGAGGATCACGCGGGCAAGCGATACCTGGACTTCGTCCAGGGCTGGGCCGTCAACACCCTGGGCCACAGCGCCCCGGAAATGCAGAAGGCCCTGCTGGACCAGTCCAAGCTGCTGATGAACCCGTCGCCGGCGTTCTACAACCTGCCCTCCATCGAACTGGCCACCCGCCTGACCGGCGCCTCGGTCTTCGACCGCGTCTTCTTCGCCAACAGCGGCGGCGAAGCCAACGAAGGCGCCATCAAGCTGGCGCGCAAATGGGGCCAGGTCAACAAGAAGGGCGCCTACAAGATCATCACCATGAACCACGGCTTCCACGGCCGCACGCTGGCCACGATGTCGGCGTCGGGCAAGCCGGGCTGGGACAAGATGTTCGCGCCGCAGGTGGAAGGCTTCCCGAAGGCCGAGATCAATGATCTGGAATCGGTGCGCAAGCTGATCGATGATCAGACCGTCGCCATCATGCTCGAACCTGTGCAGGGCGAAGCTGGTGTCATCCCGGCGACGAAGGAATTCATGCAGGGGCTGCGCAAGCTGGCGGATGAGCACAAGTTGCTGTTCATCGTGGATGAAGTGCAGACGGGGATGGGGCGCACCGGCACCCTGTTCGCCTACCAGCAATCCGACGTGGTGCCGGACATCATGACGCTGGCCAAGGGGATTGGTGGTGGGGTGCCGTTGGCTGCTTTGCTGGCACGTCAGGAAGTTTGCGTGTTCTCGCATGGGGACCAGGGGGGCACGTATAACGGGAATCCGTTGATGGCTGCGGTTGGTGTGGCGGTGTTTGACGCCCTGGCTGCGCCGGGCTTCATGGAGTCGGTCAATGCGCGGGCTAAGCAACTGTCCGAAGGCTTGTTGGCTCTGTCGGCCAAGTACGGCATGAAGGGCGAGCGTGGGATGGGCCTGCTGCGTGCGCTGGTGATGGATCGGGATGACGGCCCCGCCATCGTCGAAGCCGCGCGGAATCTGGCGCCGAATGGGCTGCTGTTGAATGCGCCGCGGGGGAATTTGCTGCGGTTTATGCCGGCGTTGAATGTGACGGCTGAGGAAATCGATACGATGCTTACGCAGTTGGATGGGTTGATTGCGCAGGTGCGTGAGAACTGAACCTCACTTCCTTGCAATGAGCAGGGTTGCAGTTGTCGTTGCAGCCCTGTTGTCCTCACAAGCAGAAAATCAAAACGCGGCTGAAAGTCGAGGCGATAACTTGTCGACTTGATGTGGCGATTTATGAATTGCGATAGATTAAATATCTACGTTTTCATACCCGCGTTCAAGATTGGCGCGAAACCCTGGCACTATATCTTCCGCGAAATTGAGCAAACCAAATAACTTTGGTATTAGTTCAGGATCGAGTTTTCCGGTCTTGTAATGATGATACATCGAGCGTATAAGGCGTTTTTTTTCTCGACCTATTGATATTTTATCGTCCGATGCGAGGACGAGGCCCGTTACTGTTCTATTTCCGGACTTTGAGGCGTGTACGGTCTTGCGTTGGTTTATGCTTAACGCCGGATAAGCGAGTTTTTCGAGTATGCCGGCAACGATTTTTGGATATTCCTTTAGTACGTCGGGGTGGCTAGATGATAATGTTAAGTCATCCGCATAGCGCGTGTATATTACTTCGTCCTGATTTGCATGCTGGAATAGCATGTCGTCAAAACTAAACATAACGCTGTTTGATAATAGCGGAGAGCTTGGTGCACCTATACATAACCGTAATGGTGGGCTTCTTTTTCGCGCCCAAGTGCAAGCGCGAGCAATGATCGCTATATCATTCTCCGTATAGTAATCGCTGCAGAAATTTCTAAGATGTGCCTTTATATTATCTTCAGAAATTGAAGGGAAAAAATTCTCGAAATCCATCTTTAAAATGAATTGGCTTCCGAGATGAGCTTCGGCATTTCTTTTGATGGACGAACCTGGGGTATAAGCTGTTGCTGCGCTGTGAAGGGGCAGATGCTTAGCAAGGCTGCTCATTAGCCATCTTTGAATGGCCTTAACCTCTTTGGCGGGTTGTGCAACTTCACGAAGTCCTCCTGCTTTCTTTTTTATAAAGAAGACTTTATACCTTAAGGGAGCTGTCCTAATAATATTAAGCAATCTTTTGCGTGGCATGCCAAAAGCGATAGCCATGTCATCCAGAAGACTGGTCATTGTGGGGCCCTCTTACGTACTTGCTGGATGGCTCGGAATCGCTTTTTATCTTTATTCCTATATTCTTCTAAAGTACTCAAGCGAATTCGATCTAAATCGATTTGATTGTCCGCATTATGAATTAGATGGTCTCGGCTGCTCAGTGTTACATAAAAGCGCTGCGAGCCACTTGGCTCCATGGTGATTAGGTCGACCTGCTCTAGCAAAAATAGCGCTTGCTTTATGTCTCCTTCGCTTATTTCTAATCCTAGTGCGCGAAGGTTGTCTCGGAGTTCGCGAATTGTGAGCGCTGAATAAATATTCAGAATGTCACAGAGCAGCAGGGCGCGATGTAGCCAACGATCTTTGTTAAAGGATTGTTCGTTGTCGCGGCGAGAAATGCGTTCACTTATCGCTTGCGCCATTTCCTCTTGAATTTCTTCTGCCGCTACTGCATCAAAAGTGCGGCCATTATTCGTCAAAAATCGATGACAATGGGCAGAGTTATTGAATCGCTTTTCAAGATATTGGATTGGGCCAAGTCGAATAAATGAGTCCGATTGATAGTGGGTGTGATCCACGAAAACGAGAAGTTTGTCTTGGAACTCACGTAACGCAGAGAATAATCCCAACTCTGCTATCGCTCCAGGGCTCTCTAGAGCGAGCACGATGACAGACGAAAGCTCAGCTAAGTGACTCTCAAAGGCCACTAAATCAGAATATACCGAATCTGTAGCCCAGTTCTTGTAGTCTTCCGCCACCTTAATTCTGGAACTGAGCGAGTCATTTTTGACCAGTTCTCTATGTATTGCGTCACGCAAAGATATCGGTCGATGTTCCCTAACATCAGAGGGACCGCCACACAAAAAAATGAAGCCGTCAAATGGCTTCACCCGAGTGCTAGCGATATTTATTATGTTTCGAATATCTGCGAGAGCCAGCTCACTCATTACTTTGCTTTACCCAAAGTGCGCCGCAAAGGCCGTTCGGGTTTTTCGAGGACCTACCGGACCGCAGTAAAACCCGAACGGCCTTTGCGGCGGTAATCCCGGTCAATCATTGACTGTCTGGCGAAGCGCCCGACTATCCTACGGAACCCAAAACCGTAGAAACACGTAAAGCAAACGCATAGTATCTGAAATATTTAGTAGCGTCAACAATTTCAAAGATGCACTCCGCATAAGTGATCTCCAAGTCAGTCGACGGAGCGCATTTGGCGTGAACGTGCGGCTTCTAATGCGGTGCGGACTTTATAGCGTACTTTTCTCTGGCTTCGGAAAATGATCTGAAATATGGCTTTGATTTCTCGATAAGCCTATTTATTTAACAGAGAATGGGCTGTTCAATTCGCCATGATGGTTGGCTCCACACGGCTTTATAAGTCATGTTCTACGCTTATTGAAAAGTAACCGAATTTAGCGCTGACTCGTCGGGGATGAACATAAAGTTCATCAGCCATTGGAAGGATGGCATACCAACTGATTGCTTGCGCTTGTGCATCCAGTGTAAATATAGTAAAAGTTCAAGTAACTAAACGTGACGTGTTGGGAGCCAGCGGCTGTCTTCCTAAATAGCTAAATTCCGTGTAGGTATAGCAAATGCGAATTGAGAGTGGCGAGTATGAAGAAGTTGGCTTCATCAAGTACTCCGGCGACCCCCTGAGGGCAGGCGTGATCGATGCTCGAAGTGCAGGATCGGCGTTGCTTGGCCTAGATGAGGCTATCCGATTTTTCAACATGCAGCAGTCTGCTGAATTGGCAGAGGTTGAATACGACGTTCCAGTGCAAACCCGAACTGGATCTTGGGAGGCCGTATTATTGGCAGGTGGGGCTGTTGCAACTGCTTTCGCCCTAGGCTATGTAAAAAAGGCCGGCGAAAAAATGGCAGAAAATGATTTCAAAGAAATAGGATTAAAAAATGTTCTTTCGAGATCCATGTCTGCAATAGTCACCTTGGTAAGACTCATAAAACACACGGAAAAATCCTTCGATTGGACGACCAAACGCATTGAGCCATCTTTCTCCGGATCGACGGTCATAGTGGCCGACGAGGTGGGTCGAGAGATTGCTGTGCCGGTTGACTTCTACCGGTGGTACCAAAAGACTCCTCCTGGGTTACTTTCAAAGATGACATCCGTGATCAGAGAAGATCGGCCACTCACTATTGGTTCATATGAATCTGATGAGATGAATTCCGTGCTTTTAGTGGCAAGTGAGAAAGCGCTGTTTGAAAGTAGGGATAGCGATGGAGATGATGGCGATATATTGTTTCCCGAATTAAAACATGGCGACTATGTTGCTTTGGAAGGTCGCCTGATCAGGGGTAGTGAAAAATCCAATGCCGTGGGGTTGGAGTATCAGGGGCACGTCATAAATTGTATGCCATCCTCTGGGAGTATAAGAAAATACAAAAGTGCCCTTTTTTTGCGGTGTCGTGTGGAGGGAATGATCATTCGGCATTCAAAAAATAGTTACGTTGCCGAAAGGCGTCCAAAGATAATCATAGATCGAGTAATTCCATTGCAACCTGATCAGCAAGCAATATTATTCGAGCGATAATCATATAAGACCTAGCTCCGTGGGGTGGTTAAATATGTGCAGATTGCGGGATGTATTTGTCCAACTCGGTAGGGCGCAGTAGATTCATACCGTATACTCCTCCCACTACCGCACCAACGGTAGCCCGGTTTGGAAGCCGGCAATGTCTTTGGCGGACCGCCGCCGCTTGGCGGCTTTTTCACGTCCGTACGCCTCTGCACGTCCCTATGGGCGGGCCCTGGCGAGGGTGCGTTCGCGCACGCCGGTTTCCAAAGACGCCGGTCTTCCAACCTT
>CALMPB010000479.1 GCA_937871985.1 uncultured Burkholderiaceae bacterium | reverse complement strand
CCCCACACGTCATCTACGATGTCGCTGACCCTTCAACTGCGATGTCGCTGTGCATGGCAGAGCATTTCTGTTGCGCATGGTTCGAATCGCGAGTTGCTCGTGGTCGCTTCCGTAGCCGGGCTTCCCGATACGCCCATGCTCTTCGACTTGGGCAGCTCGACCGCGCTGATGCTGGATCGCGCATATGTTGAGGAACACCGACTTCTGGACGGGGTCAGACAATCGACGGCGGCGATCGGAGGGGTGGATGGTACTAGGCTGGCCGCTGCCTTCATTGCGAACGAAGTCAAACTGGGCGGATTCCCCGTCCGTTCGGTGCCAACCCTCGCTCCATCAAGCTGGGCCTCCAAAAGTGCCCTTGGAAGTATCGGGTTTCCTCTGATCTCTCAATTCGATGTCGTGCTCGATGTTTCTGGGGGGAAGATATGGTTGCGACCGGCGCGGCGCGGGTTGCCGATGCTCGAGGACCACAGCGGCTTCGGGCTGGCACCGGGTGGCAATGAACTTTCCATCGTCCATGTCGCGGCCAACAGCCCTGCCGCAAGCGATGGCTGGCGGGCAGGGGATCGCATTCTGGCCATCAATGGCCATCGTATCGATGCATCCTATATCCGAGGCCAACATTGGCGGTGGCGCTTCATGCCCCCCGGAACTCTCGTGATATTGCAAGACCAGGCCGGACGCATGCGCGAACTCCGTCTTGTCGATTACTTTTAGGCCAGGCTTTCCGCGCCCACGGACGCTCAGGTCGCCGAGATCACCGCCATCATCCCAAAGGCTGGCTTCAGGTTATGCGACCGCACCGCCTGCTGGCATCACCCGCCGAATAGCCGGCCGATGAGCAGCGCGCTGGCGGCCAGATAGCAGGTGAGCGCCGCGAGCGCTGTCGTCGCCATTCCGAACGCCCGGGCACCGGCACCGTCGCTATAGCAACGGTAGAAGCTGAGCCGACCAATCGCGAACAGCACGTCGGACGCGATCAGCAGTGCCAGCCAGCGGCCGCCCGCGACCGAGGCCAGTAGCAGATGCGCGCCGACACCCAGGAATGCCTGCTCCAGCGTATTCTGCAGGAAGGCAACCTTGACCGCGAGTTCAGGGCTCGGCGGTCCCTTGGCAGCTCCTCCGATGTCGGCGGCCGACCGATAGCGCGCGCTCGACACCAGCCGGACTGCAACCACGACAACGGCAAAATGGACGGCGCTCGTCTGGATCGCGAACGCCAGCCGTGCGCCGACCTCCGTTGGGAAGGTGACGAACTTGGGCAGGAAGACGGCGCATCCAACTGAAACCGCCGCGCACAGGAGAATGGCCTGTATGGACTGTTTCCTGATTTGCCGTTGCTCTGTTTCCAGGTTCATCGTTACTTCCATATAAGCCGGGCCGCTCCGCCGTGATCAGGACGATCGTTCCGGTTGCGGTGTAAATTCGTTTTGCTTCCCGCACGTTGCCGAATCCGGCCGCCCTTACGAGTCGAGGAAGAGCCCCGTCCGCATTGGGTTGGGTGTCGGCGACGCCGTCGAGCCGCTGGATGGTAAGCCGGAACAGCAGCCGCATCAGGCCTCGCTGCCGACCGTAATCAGCGATTACAAGCCTCCCGCCGGGACGCAGCGCGGCATACATCGCGGCCCGGCCCGCCTGTTTCTCGGCCATGGGCACCTGGTGGAACATCAGGCTCGTGACAACAACGTCGGCGGGAAGTGTCGAAGTTCCGCGCGACGCCGCGTTCCCAGCGGATGTCCGCGCCGGCGGCGTCAGCTTTTGCGCGGGCAATCGCCAGCGCTTCCTCGTCCGGATCGATGCCGATGAAATCCACGCCTGGCTCGGCTGCCTTGAGCATGATGGCGAAGCTGCCGGTGCCGCATCCAACATCAATAATTGCTTCGCCGGGACGCGGTGCCAAAAGCTCGATCATGGCGCGGCACGAGTGCAGATCGAGGGTCCAACGTCGGATCGCCTGATTGTAATCAGCGGTGTCGCCCTTCTCGAGCGGAGGCGTGTAGGCACCGTTCCTGCCGACACCTGCTTCGCATGTTTCGCCAACGCGCGTCGTGTGCCAATAAGCGGGATCGCTGTCTGCCCGTAATGTGCTGGCCTCACATCCGCAATCGCTCATCATTACCTCCGTAGCGAGTCGCGGAAGTATTCCGCACCCTCTAGTTGCTATAGGGTCAACCCCGGCTTCGCCCGGCAGTACCAGCGTGTCGGTGATCCGGTAGTTCGAGATCGCGCCCCGGTTGCACTGGCTGAGGCAATTCCTGCTTGACCCTCTAGTAGCTATAGACTGCATAAGGCAGGCGTCGATTCGTTCGGGGATAACGTAATGACCTGCAGCAGCTGCGCATCAGCAAAGCCGGACACGTTCAACGGTCAATGCTGGCTGCGCTTGCTCTGGATTGAGCTCGCGGCCGAGACAGTCGTGGGCTCGGCATGACTATTTTTGTCGGAGGCGCTGCGGCACCGCGCGGAAGCAGCATGGCCTCGTGGGGGATCGCGGGGAGGCATTTCTCGACCGTGCGCGCGGGACTGGCTCGGGTTCGTACCAAGGGTTTCCGGAGGATTAAGACGTTCAGCACCACCTCCACCGCGGCCTGGCTGGGGGGCCGCTGATGCTCGTTCTTGGCTTTCCGCGTATGCTCGTCCTGCTTGGTTTTGTGGTGCTGGTCCTCTCCTTGGGTGCAGCGCCGGCAGCGTTCGCGCGGGAGCCCTCAGTCTCCTTTGCCGTTGACGGCAGTATCGACGGACAGGCCGCCCTCCGGAGCACCGACGCTCACGCCGTGCCAACGGATAGTGGCAAAGGTTGTCCCTATCGTAACTGCGCGTGCCACGCGCATTATATAGCAGCGATCGTCCCACAGCCCTCGGACATATCGTCTACGAGCAATGCTGTTGCCCGAGTTGGGATGCGAACCTCCATGCACGCAAAAGCGTGCAGTGGCCCTGCGCTCAGGCCACCCGAGGCCTGACCATCCGACTCTTCGCGGCAGCTGGCCGCAAAGCTTCGTCTGGATAGTCAGGAGCTACTTTTCATGCATCGAGTTATTGCGGCCATATTGACCGTCACGTCCTGCGCATCAATTGCCCAGGCGCAGTCGGCGGCCTCACCCCCCTCCACCAGTCAATCGATCTTCACACTCGATCGTGCCCGAACCATTGCCGGGGGCAGTTCCCCTAGTATCGAGTCGGCGGCGGCGGGGATTCGCTCTGCGGCTGCTGGACGTACGATCGCGGGCCTCAGGCCCAATCCTGAAATTCAGGTTCAGACCGAGAATGTTGCCGGCTCTGGCATCTATCGCGGCACGCAAAGCGCGGAAACGACAGCGACGCTTGCACTCCCGATAGAGCTTGGCGGCAAGCGTTCCGCACGAATTGCCGTCGCCGATTCCCGGAGCGCGCGCGCGCAAATCGATGCGGCCATCGCGCTCGCAGATCTCAACCTGCGGATCACGCAAACCTATATCTCGGCGACCGCCGCCGAACGACGCGTGGACGTCGCTCGCCAGCAGGCAGAGATCGCAGGAAATGCTTTCAAGGCAGCGCGGACGCGGGTGATAGCAGGCGCCGGTGCGCCTATTGATCAGCAGCGAGCCGAGGTCTTGCGGGTGAATGCCGAGGTGGGTCTCGAACGCGCGATGCGCGAGGCAGCCGTAGCCCGGGGGAACCTCGAACGGCTTATCGGTCAGCCTATCGATGGCTCACTTGATCTTGGCTGGTTCGGTCGCATCGGCGGTTACGGCCCGACGATGCCGGTCGATCCGAGCGGTACATTGGCGCTGGCTGCCGCGCAGGCCGATCTCAACACTGCGAATGCCCAGGTGCGGCTCGCCAGATCCCAGCGTATCCCGGACATCACGATCAGCGTCGGCGCGCGGCGCTTATCGGAAACCAACGACAACGCGGCGGTGATCGGAATCGCTGTCCCGTTCCCGCTTTTCAACAACGGCGCGGCCGCCGTAAGTCAGGCTCGCGCCGAGCAGACGCGGGCCGATGCCAACCGCCGGGTTGCCGTGATCGAGGCGGAGCAGGCTATTGCGAGCGCCCAGGCTGAGTTGGCCAATGCTGCCGCAACGGCTCGGTCGGCAGGAGGACCGGGTCTTGCCGCGGCCTCCGAGGCCGCCCGCATCGCTCGGATTGGCTATTCTCAGGGCAAGTTCAGCCAGCTCGATTTGCTGGAGGCAGAAAGAACCCTCGCCGAGACCCGGGCTGCGTTCACCGATGCCCTAGCGGCCTATCATGATGCCGAGGCACGCCTTGAGCGATTGACTGCCTCCGCACCCGAATTGGGGGACCGCTGAGCGTTGCAACAATGCTTCCCATCGGTGCGGTCTATCACGCGCCCTGCCATCGTGGCGGCGGCGTATGCGCCGTCGATTGCCGGGCCGTCGGGCCCAGGCCAGCCGAATTCCGGAGATATCCTATGATCCAAGACAAGCGCCTTCTGGGCGGCGTGGCGGGTGCCGTGTTACTCGCTGCCATTGGCGGCTTCAGCGTCGCGCGCTGCACAGCCGATTCAGCCCCCGGCAACCAATCGGCAGAAAAAAAGAAAGACCAAAGTGAGAGGCCGCCGGATAGCCTCGTCATGACTGCGCAGGCAATCCGTGAAGCCGGCATCGCGGTGGAGGCGGTGCGTGCAGGAGGCCTCGGGTCGGAGATCGTTTCGCAGGCGGTCGTCACCCCCTCCCCGACGGGTCAAGCGTTGGTGACGGCCCGTGCGGGCGGCGCGGTTACGCGCGTTTTCAAGCGGCTCGGTGATCCCGTCCGGGCCGGTGAAGCGCTCGCGGTAGTCGAGAGCCGGGATGCCGCGCAGATCGCAGCCGACCGGACCGCCGCCGCTGCGCGCGCCGAGCTGGCGCGCAAATCGCTCGCGCGCGAGCGATATCTTTACGACCAGAAGGTGTCGGCGCGCGTCGATCTCGAACAGGCGCAAGCGGAAGCCGCCGCGACAGCGGCCGAAGCGCGCCGCGCACAGGTCGCGGCGGGTGCGGCTAACGTCACCGGCGACGGCCGCGGTGTCATCGTGGCAAGCCCGATCGCCGGGCGCGTCACCTCCGCGTCGGTGAGTCTGGGTGCCTTTGTCCAGCCGGAGGCCGAGCTCTTTCGTGTCGCCGATCCGAGCAAGATCCAGGTCGAAGCCGCGATCAACCCAAGCGACATAGCGCGTCTTGCGGCGGGAGATCGGGCGATCGTCGAATTGAACGATGGATGCACGGTCGAAGGCCGTGTTCGGGCCGTCACCCCAACGCTGAGCGGCGAGACCCGCTCGGCCACGGCGCTCATCGAAGTGCCGGGCGGTGTCCTTCAACCTGGTCTTGGCGTGCGGGTGCGCCTGATGCCGAGCCAGGGCACAGCGACCAATGCGATTGTGGTCCCCGAAAATGCGGTGCAGAGCGTTGACGGCCGCGATGCCGTGTTCGTCCGCACGCCCCAAGGGTTCCGGGCGCGCTTCGTGACGCTAGGCCAGCGCAGCGCTGGCAGAGTTGAAATCGTTTCCGGGCTCAAGTCCGGCGACATCATCGCCACCCGCAACGCTTTCCTGCTCAAGGCCGAACTCGGCAAGGGCGCGGGCGAGGAGGAATAAGCCATGATCGCAAGTCTCATGGCGCTGTCCGTCCGCGCACGATGGGCGGTGCTGTTCATCTTCCTCGCGATCGCGGGCGTCGGCCTGTGGCAGCTCACCAAGCTGCCGATCGACGCGGTTCCCGACATCACCAACAAACAAGTCCAGATCAACACTGTCGACAGGCGCCTCTCCCCGGTCGAAATGGAAAAGCTCGTCACCTATCCGATTGAGACCGCGCTCGCCGGCATTCCTGGATTGGAGACGACCAGGTCGATCTCGCGTAACGGGTTCAGCCAGGTTTCCGCGATTTTCTCCGAGGGCACCGATCTTTATTTCGCGCGTCAGCAGGTCGGCGAGCGGCTGACCCAGGCGCGCGACACTTTGCCTGACGGAATCCAGCCACAGATCGGTCCGGTTACAACTGGCCTGGGTGAGGTCGTGATGTACACCGTGCGATACCGCAACCCCGGTGGGAAGGGTGGCAAGGTCGAGAATGGTCAACCCGGATGGCAGTCGGACGGCAGCTATCTGACGCCCGAGGGCGATCGGTTGACGAACGAGGTGGAGCAGGCCGGATTCCTCCGCACTGTACAAGACTGGATCGTCCGCCCGCAGTTGCGGGCGGTTTCCGGCGTCGCCGGCGTCGACTCGATTGGCGGCTATGCCAAAACCTTTGTCGTGGAGCCTGATCCGACAAAGCTGGCGACCTACGGCATCTCCTACAGCGAGCTTGGTGAGGCATTGGAAAACGCCAATCTCGCGGTTGGGGCCAACTACTACAACCGCGGTGGCGAAGGCTACCTGGTTCGGCTCGACGCGCGGGTGCGCTCGGTCGACGAAATCAAGAACGCGGTCGCCGCTACGCGGGGCGGTGTGCCGATAACGGTGGGACAAATCGCCAACGTCGAGAGCGGCGGCGATCTCCGCACGGGCGCGGGCAGTGTGAATGGCAAGGAAGCGGTGATCGGTACCGTTCTCATGCTGATCGGACAAAATAGTCGGATCGTCGCGCAAGATGTGGGCACAAAGCTGGATCAAATCTCTAATACATTGCCGCCGGGTGTCGAAGTCGAGATCGTGCTTAATCGCGCTAAACTTGTCAGCTCGACGGTCGCTACGGTCGAGCGCAATCTGACCGAGGGCGCCATCCTCGTCGCAGCATCCCTCTTCCTCTTGCTCGGCAACTGGCGCGCGGCAGTTATTTCGGTGCTCGTGATCCCCTTCTCGTTCCTGATGATGGCTATAGGAATGAACGCGTTCCGGGTTCCGGGCAATCTGATGAGCCTCGGGGCGCTCGACTTCGGGCTGATCGTCGACGGGGCGGTCATCATCATCGAAAACTGTCTGGCGCGGCTCGCGCACCGACAGGAGCATGAGGGGCGACTTCTCACCCTTCGCGAGCGGCTTGAGGAAACCATGCGGGCCTCCCAGGAGATGATCAAGCCCACCGTGTTCGGACAGGCGATCATCCTGCTCGCCTTCGCGCCGCTGCTGATGTTCACCGGTGTCGAGGGCAAAACGTTTTCGCCGATGGCGATCACGATCATGCTCGCGCTCGTCGCGGCGTTCATTCTGGCGCTGACGTTCGTGCCGGCGATGGTGGCGCTGTTGATCCGGGGCCGCGTCGCTGAGAAGGAGGTGTGGTTGATCGCCAAGGCCAAGGCGCGCTACCTACCCCTGCTCGACAAGGCGGTGGCGCGACCGTGGCCGTTCATCGTGGGCGGCTTCGCCTTCTTCCTAGCCGCAGTGCCGGCTTTCGGGTTGCTTGGCTCCGAATTCATTCCCCAGCTCGACGAGAAAAACATCGCACTCGCATCTACGCGCGTGCCTTCCGTCAACCTGGAACAATCGCTCGCGATGCAACGCCAGGTGGAAGCGGCTGTGACGAAACTGCCCGAAGTGGAGCTGATGTTCTCTAAGACAGGCACGGCGGAGGTTGCGACCGATCCGATGCCGCAGAACATGTCGGACGGTTATGTCATTCTCAAGCCACAGGATCAGTGGCCCGCGGGCGTCCACACCAAGGCGGAAGTCATTGAGCGCATCGAGAAGGCTTCTGGCGGTCAACTAGGTCAGCTCTATGAGATGAGCCAACCGATCCAACTGCGCTTCAATGAGCTCATCGCGGGTGTGCGCGGGGACGTGGCGATCAAGCTCTACGGTGACGACCTCGACAAGATGACCCAAACGGCTAACGAGATGGTCCGTATTCTGCAGTCGATCCCAGGCGCGGGCAGCGTCAAGGCTGACCAGGTTGGCGGTGCGCCCACGCTTGACGTCAAGCTCGACCGAGCCGCCATAGCGCGCTACGGTCTCACCGTTCGGGAGGTAGCCGATACAGTCTCCGCAGCACTCGGGGGTCGCGAGTCCGGACTGCTCTACGAGGGAGATCGGCGGTTCGACATCACGGTTCGCGTCCCTGAAGCCACGCGGATAAGTCTGGATGAAATCCAAGCGCTGCCGGTGCTGCTTCCGGACAAAGTCGGCCAGTCTCGCCAACAGGTGCCGCTCGCGCAGGTTGCGCAAATTGGCGTTACCCAAGGGCTGAATGAGATCAGGCGTGAGAACGGCAAGCGTCGCCTCGCTATTCAGATTAACCTTTTGGGCCGAGATGCCGGGTCATTCGTCGCCGAAGCACAATCAAAAATCGCCCAAGTCAAGCTACCAGCGGGTTACTATCTCGAATGGGGTGGCCAATTCCAGAGTCTCCAGGATGCGACCCGCAGGCTCGCGATCGTGGTGCCGTTGTGTTTCCTTGCCATCTTCGGTCTGCTCTATTTGGCGCTTGGAGGGCTCGGACGTGCTGCGGCCGTGTTTCTAGCCGTGCCGCTCGGGCTCGCAGGGGGTGTGTTCACGCTCGCCATGACCGGAATTGCTTTCTCGGTCTCGGCCGCCGTCGGGTTCATCTGCCTCGCCGGTGTCGCCGTACTTAACGGTTTGGTGGTGATGACCGCGATCCGCGAGCGCATTGAAGCCGGGATGCTACTGGTCGATGCAATCAAGGAGGGCATGACCGAGAAGATGCGAGCGGTGGTGATGACCGGCTTCGTGCCGGCCATCGGCTTCGTGCCAATGGCGCTTGCACACGGCACCGGCGCCGAGGTGCAGAAGCCGCTTGCTACTGTCGTGATCGGCGGACTGGTTGCGGCAACCATACTGACGCTGCTCGTCCTCCCGGCGATCTCCAAAGTTGTACTTGGGTACGGGGAACGCTGGGGCCGACGCGAAGACGGTCAAGCGCCAGAGTCGGCGGGTAATCCCGTGTCCCGAGCCTGAAGGAGCCGGTATGAAAGCGTGTTGCTTCGGTGAAGGAATGGAGCGGTGAGATGATCGCCGTGGAGGCCAGGGTGCACCCCCTCGTGGCATCACGATCGTTGAGCGGATTGCTGATCCCCAACGAGAATGGAGATGCACCCATGTCTTACGATTATCACATCGGCGTGGATTACCACAAAGCCTACACGTACCTGTTGGTCCAGGACAGGGGCGGGCAGGTCCTGCGCTCGGGCAAGGTGAAGAACGACCCGGGCTCGCTTGCCGGGTTTTTGACGCCCTATCTGGAGAACAGCCATGCGGTGATGGAAGCGAGCCGCAACTGGACGGTGATGTACGACTGGCTCGACGAGCTGTGCGACGATGTCGTGCTCGCGCCCCCGTTGAAGGTGAAGGCGATCGCCGACGCCAAGATCAAGACCGACAAGATCGACGCGACGATCCTGGCGCATCTGCTGCGGGCGGACCTGATCCCGGAATCCTACGTGCCGCGCGAGGCCGCCCGAGCGCTACGTCAGGCGCTGCGAGAGCGGATCTTCTTCGTGCGGCTGCGCACGATGGTGAAGAACCGGGTGGTGACGATCTTCGACCGCTATCCGGAGCAGACCCGAGCACTGCGGGAGATGACCGACCTGTTCGGCAAGATCGGGCGTGGCCAGCTCGAGCTGCTTTCGGTGTCGACGATCGATCGCGAGCATATCGACCGTGCCATCGCCTTCATCGATGACATCAACCAGCGGATCCACGCGTCGGAAAAGACGATCCGACGCTTCAGCGCTGACAATGCGGACGTCAAACGCCTGAAGACGATCCCTGGCGTGGGTGAGTTCTTCGCGCGCCTGATTGCCGCCGAGATCGACGATGTCACACGCTTCCGCTCGGCGAAGAAGCTCGCCGCCTATGCCGGTCTCGTACCGTCGACCTATGCCAGCGGCGGTAAATGCTGGAACGGGCGGCTCATCAAGACCGGCAACAAGTGGCTGCGCTGGGCCTTTGTGGAAGCGGCAGTTCCCGCCATGCGCGCTGAGCCCGCTCTCAAGTTCGATTATGAGCACTTGAAAGTGACCAAAGGTACCAATCGCGCCAAGGTCGTGATCGCGCGCAAGCTATTGACGATCGCCTACCAGGTGCTGCGCGACCAGCGCGACTATGAGTGCCGCGACGCGCTGGAGCGACGGTCTAATCTTTCCCGGCTGTCCTGATCATGCCTTAGTGGGTTCCGCATCGCGGGGCCGCACTCTCAAGGAAAATGGGAAGTCGAGAGCCGAACACCGGAATGTGATCAAGCCCATCGGGTGAGGTCACGGATTGGAGAATGGCTCACTGCCGTGAAGAACGAGGACAGGGCGTCTGTCCTCGAAACCCTAAACTCGTCCGGACCGGCGCCGACGGACACAGAGCAAATCAGAACCCACGAGAAAATGCGGCATTCCGCTCGTATCCAACTCTTGAGTTCTTTCATTGGAGAGAAGCCATGGCAAGCATAAAGTTGCTCCGGATCTATACCGACGAGGCAGCGCATTTCGGCGACGAAAAAGTGTCCGAGGTGGTGGCGGAACGCGCGCGCAAGGCAAAGCTGGCCGGCGTGACGGTGGTGCGGGCACTTTTCGGATTCGGCCATAGCGCGCACCAGCACCGGCATCATTTGCTCGACGAGGACCAACCGCTCATCATCGAGATCATCGATGAGGAGGCGCACCTGCGTGCCTTCGCAGCCTCGCTCGCGGACATCCCGGGGATCGGGTTGATAACACTCGAGGCCGTCGAGATATTGTTTGAGGCATCGTCATCCGAAGAACACCCACAGCTGCCCACCGGCTGACGAGGCTAGCATGACAAGTCCCGTCCACACCCGAGCCTCGCTCGGAAGGTTCGCTGTCTATCTTGGCATAGCGGTCGCGATTACGGTGCCGGCATTAGCGCTGCGGCTGGGGGGATGGCGACCGGACCCGTTGCTTGATGCGCTGCTGTTCGGTGGCGCGATTTTAGCGGCCGGGTTCATGCTCTCCTGGGGTGCCGAGGCGGCCGAGAAGCGGATCAGCCAGGGCCTCATTGTTGCGGCTATCGCTTTAATCACGGTGCTGCCCGAATACGCAGTCGATTTCTATTATGCCTATGTCGCGGGTCAGAACCCGGACTCGAACTATGTCCATTATGCGGCCGCCAACATGACGGGTGCGAACCGTCTTCTCGTGGGCTTGGCGTGGCCTACGCTCGTGCTCATTCACTGGTTTCGTACGCGGGAGCGCCAAATCGACCTTGCCCCGGTCAACGCCGCGGAAGTCACGTTCCTGCTTATCGGCTCCATCTGGTCGTTTACAATCCTGCTGCGCAATGAGATCGGCCTACTCGATACGGTGGTGCTTGTCGCCGTCTTCGGCGTTTATGTCTGGCGCGTCAGCCGCCTTCCGAAGGCGGAAGAGGGCGAAGACGACGAACCCGGCCCGGCGGCGGCGCTGGCGACACTGTCCTCTGGTCGGCAATGGCTCGTCATGGGTGCCCTCACGATCGTTGCAGCCGCGGTGATCCTGGTGTCGGCGGAGCCCTTTGCCGAAGCGATGGTGGGCTCGGGCCGCGTGCTGGGATTCGACGAATTCCTGCTCATCCAGTGGCTCGCGCCGCTCGCGAGCGAAGCGCCCGCGGCCACGATTGCGATCCTGTTCGTCCTGTCGGGCCGCGCCGCCAACGGGCTCGCGACGATGATCTCTGACAAGATCAATCAGTGGACGTTGCTCGTCGGCATGCTGCCGCTGGCGATGAGCCTCGGCGCGGGCAGTTTTTCCGCACTGCCGCTCGATGCGCGGCAACATGAGGAATTTTTCCTTACCGCTGCCCAATCGATTTTCGGGATCGCGTTGCTCTTGAGGCTTCGGCTCAGCCTCTGGGGAGCGCTCGCCCTCGCCATCCTGTTCCTGGTGCAGGTTGGACTGGCGCTACGCTTCCTCGGCGGCGAGACCGCCGCGATCGCCACGTTGACCGGGCTTGCCTGGGCCTATCTGGCGCTGGCGATGATCGTCTTCATCGCTAATGCAAAGTCGTTCGGTCTCCTGCTGCGTGTCGGCATATCGTAAGCGCGAAATTCAGCGCACCTGTTCGGTTGAGTGATGCGGTGTGAAGGAAGTGTCCACCAAGGATGAGGTGGACACATGCAGATGCTGCCGATGGGCCGGTGTGGTCTCCAGGTCGTGCGGGTGACGAGTAACGGCCGGCGCTATTACTATGTGGCGGGGAAGGCCCGTTGGTTGAGGCGTGCCTGGAGCCGGGGGTACCCTTACGCCGGTTCCCTCCGATCATGCAGCTTCCACCGACCGGATAAGCCGGGTCAGGGTCGCGCCTTCGATGCCGCTATCGAAGCGAAGACGCCGCCCTTGCGCCAGACACAGCTCGACGACGGAGGGTGAAACTATCCGCTCCCGCGCGCGGGCTCGTAGCCATCCGGCGGGAGCCGCTTGTTGATGGGCGGCGGTGTCCTCAGGACGTCCTTAAGTTCGCACATAAGGACGCACGTTAGGACGGCGATGACACAGGTAACGGTGTTGACGGGGGCGAACCGCCGCCGGGATTGGTCGGATGAGGAGCGGCTGGAGATTTTGCGGGAGGCGTTCGCGCCGGGCGCGAAGGTCCAGCACGTTGCCCGGCGTTACGACATTTCTCGCAGTCTGATCTATGAGTGGCGGAGGGCTGCTTTGCGCCGCGCACGGGCTGCCTTCGTTCCGGCGGTGGTCGACGATGCGCCCGATCCGACCCTGGCTCCGTCGCCGCCGCCCGAGCCGGAAGCGGCGATCGTGCTGGAGATGGCCGATGGGCGCCGCATGCGGATTTCGGCGTCGGCGCCACCCGCGCTGGCGGCGGCCGCACTGAGGGCGGTGCGGTGATTCCATCGGGCGCGCGAGTGTGGATCGCGATGGGCCACACCGATATGCGACGTGGGATGCAGAGTCTGGCGGCGATGGTCCAGCAGCACTTCACCAGGGACCCGTTCGCCGGCGATCTGTGGGTCTTTCGGGGCCGCAGCGGCACGCTGATCAAGATTATCTGGCACGACGGGATTGCTATGTCGCTCTACACGCGGCGGCTCGAGCGAGGTAAATTCATCTGGCCCTCGGCGAAGGACGGCGTCGTGTCGCTGACGAGTTCGCAACTTTCCTGCCTGCTCGACGGGATCGACTGGCGCAACCCGCAGTATTCCTGGCGTCCGCAGAGCGCTGGCTGAGCGTCGGTTTCCTTCGCAGGCCACCGCATTTTCAGGTTGCACCGGGCGGCTGGGGCCTGTCGGAAATTTTGTGCGCGGAGCCGGTTTCGTTCATCAGGCGATGAACC
>CALMPB010000478.1 GCA_937871985.1 uncultured Burkholderiaceae bacterium | reverse complement strand
CACAACTACTCCCGCACCCGAAGAGATTCCTACTGTACGCGGGCATCATCCCGGGAATGGAGTTGGTGGAAAACCTGCGTCGAATGCTTAATGCGCCTGCACTGGATTTTTCCGAGAAGATGCTTCCCGGGAATGCCGCTTCGGTCGTTCTACCCATCGATGAGCATGGATATGTAGCCGGCGAGCCTTTTGTCAGTACAGTGCCCTGGGCATTGGCCGGTATCCAACGCAGCACGCAAGCGAACAGTCATTTTGATTTCAGTGGCTTTTTCGGCCTTGACGGTGTTCAGGCAGAAACCGTCAAGGACATGCGTGAGTTACTGGTCAAATTGCAGTTGATGCCGACGAAGGTCGAGGGCGAGGAGGCCGACAAATCGGCACCACTGGAATTCAAGAAAAAAATGTTCCGTACCGTATTAGCGGAAGATATTCGGCAGTTGACTGCGTTGGCGTTTAACCGGCTTGGCTGGGCGCCCAGCAATGAAGCGGATTGGGTAATTCAAACCCAGCGCATTTCGGCTAAGGGAGGCAAACGCCTGGAGGATCCTCTCAATAGCTTCTATGCAGAGGAAATCGAAAATGTACAACATCAGTATTCCGCAAATTGTTATGGCCAAGTATTAGCTCAATTCCTCGAATCAAAGCCGCATCCCGATCGCATCGATCTTGATAAGGATACGCAGTGCGTCATCGATGGTGTTCATCCGGCCAAGCTGCCATTTGCTGCTTGGCCGGGGAAGCACCCTCTAGTCACGGCCCAGCAATTTGCCGTCAATACAATATGCAACGACCTGGCGTCAAACCCAGGGATTTTCTCGGTCAACGGCCCGCCCGGTACTGGGAAAACCACTCTGCTCAAGGATATTGTGGCTGCGGTTGTGCAACGTAGGGCGGATGCGTTGTATCAGTTCGAAGATCCTGAGTTGGCATTTGCCGGAAAGCTGACAGTTGAAAACCATCATTATCCGGTATGGCGTCTGGATGATTCCTTACGCGGATTTGGCATTGTCGTGACCAGTGCCAACAATGGCGCAGTGGAAAATATCAGTAAGGAACTGCCTGGAATCAGCGCGATCGATGAACGATTAGCACCGGATTACTTTACGGAAGTGGCAGATTCCATTGGCCTGGAAATGGGCAAGAAGCGGCCACAGACGCGCACAAGCTGGGGGCTGGTTTCCGCCGTGCTGGGTAATTCGTCCAATCGCAATGCATTTGCGTATGCGTTTTGGTGGGAAGATACCAAGCGCAAGGAAGAGAACGAAGAGCCAGATCCCTTGCGTCCCATTTCCTTGCAAGCATGGATCAACCAGAACCTCCATCAGACACCGGACTGGGCGGAATCACGCAGAGAGTATGCCCAAGCAAAGTCCGAAGTGGAGCGCTTACGCGCGTCGGCGGCCAGGCTCGCAGACAGGCTGGCGGAGTATGCTGCGCAAACAGCCGAACAGGAGAACTTGTCGCTTCAGTTGCAGGCAGCAAAAATGCAGTTACCGCAACTTGAACGGCAAAATGTACTGGCTTCGTATGAGTTGCGGCAGGCGCAGGCTGAACATCAGTCTGCCGTTCAGGCCAATGCCAGAGTTACCGAGATTGCCGGTCTGGAAGCATTACAGGCAAAGCTTCAGGCCAGCAAAAAAGAACACAGTGCATCGAGACCTGAGAATACGCTAGAGCGGCTTGATCAGATTGCTGAAGATGCCGTCGCATGCGAGGCTGTCGATGATAAGGCGCTAAGCGAACATTTATTGCATAGGCCAGGATTCCTATGGCTGCTTTTCAGGAGAGACTCTGTGAAACGCTGGGAGGACCGCAGGACTGTTCTTGAACTGCGGACGGATGCAAGTCGCCAGCGAGTGGCGGAAGCCAGACAAGCATTACATGCCGCGACCAACTGGAATGAGCGTATGAAGGCGCTGGAGCAGCAGATAATCGATGTATCCCAACAGCTTGAGCAGGCCTATCAAGGCACTCGAGACATTGAAATAACGACTCCACAGGTACAGGCCCACCTTGTCCTGGCAAGTGAAGCGCTGGCCAAAGCGCAGGCCAGCCAGCGGAATACGCAGCAGGCGCTGGATACAGCTATTACGACACTAAGCAAGCTTCAGGTCGAGACACAACGCCTAGCTGCCGATGCGAGTCAGTCAAAGGACATCCTGAGCAAAGCAGGTCTGATTGACGTAGACCGGCCTGCCTGGCAACTCGGGAATCAGCCCAGGGATAGATTTCACAAGGCATCCCCCTATCAGGATGATGACCTGCTGTTTGACGCACGCAGAGCGCTATTCATTGCTTCGATGAACCTGCATAAGGCATTTTTAATGAATGCCTGGAAGAAGATGAAACCAACGTTGGCCGCGTTCGTCTCTCTACTACAGGGACAACTGCCAGCGCATAACGTCAGGGATGGCGTGATGGCGCTCTGGGATGTTTTTTTCCTTGCTGTACCGCTGGTATCCACGACTTTTGCGTCCTTCCCCCGCCTGTTCAGGGGCGTAGGCAGTGAAGATCTGGCGTGGCTTCTGATCGATGAGGCAGGCCAAGCCGCGCCACAGCAAGCGATTGGCGCGTTGTGGCGGGCCCAGCGTGCTGTGATTGTCGGAGACCCCCTTCAACTGGAGCCCGTCGTGGGCATTCCCGAGGAAATAGTGACTCCGTTGAAAGAATATTGTGGCACCCCTGCAATGTATGTGCCGCCTGATGCTTCCACGCAGACATTGGCAGACAGATCCAATCGCTTCGGAACCTATCTTGGACAGAGGGATGCCGATAGTGAAATCTGGCTGGGAGCACCATTGATCGTCCATCGGCGCTGCCTGAATCCCATGTTTGATATCGCCAATGCCATTGCCTACGACAACAAAATGGTCTATGGAACATTTGGCGAATCAGGCGGCGAACCTAGATCCAGCCATTGGATCGATATGCCAAATGATGGAGCCATAGGGCATTGGATTCCCGCGCAAGGGGAAAGAGCCATTATGCAGATAATGAACCTGACGGAAGGAAAACTCAGGGATGACGACAACAAGCTGCGTATCTACGTCATCACTCCATTCAGGAACGTTGCGGAAAAAATGCGTGAGTTGCTGACACAGTCTTTCAACTATCTTGATGCCTCTGAAATGTGCGGCACCGTTCATACTTTCCAGGGGAAAGAAGCGGATTTCGTCATCTTCTTGCTTGGGGGAGATCCGGGCAAGCCTGGCGTGATTGCCAGTTATGCTGGGCGTAAGCCCAATCTAGTGAATGTGGCTGTAACGCGAGCTAAAAAGCGGCTTTATGTAATTGGAAAGCGTGACTATTGGTGCAGTAGCAACGATGTAAACCGTTTCTATGCGGTAATGGCTCAGAAGCTTGATGTGTCATAAAAGATGGCTTTCAAGAGCAGCACATCGTTGTCCAAGGTCTATCAGGCTAGCCGATGGTTTACAGCTGGACACTTCTTAACAGGCACCTCCTAAAACTTGCCAGCGTATTCAAATTTAATTATATTGAATACAGCCACCCCAGCAGGAAATAACCATGCCCAAAGTAACCACCACAACCATGACGGTCCGCCTCAGCGGGGCCCTCAGTGACTTCGTTGCCGCCAACGTGGGCGAGTACGGCACTTACGAAAACGTCAGCGAATACATACGCGACCTGATCCGCCGGGACAAGGAACACACCGAACAAGAGGCTTTCGACCGCTTGAAGACGGAACTGTCCCATGCCTACGCTGCTCCGGAATCCTCATACCAACCGCTGACAGCAGCGTCCCCATCGCCCGCTGCGCCAGATAATCGGATGCCCCGCATTCGACGCG
>CALMPB010000477.1 GCA_937871985.1 uncultured Burkholderiaceae bacterium | reverse complement strand
GAGTGGCGCATTTCTCCCGCGAACTCGGACGTACTCACGCCGGCGACTGCGTCGCCGCGACCGCAATCCTACAATGGCGCCAACAACGTGCAGCCCGCCGTGGTCAATAGCAACCTGCTGTATGCGGCCGCGCGCGGGGGGCACGTGAGGGAAATGTCCTACAACTGGCAGGCGAACGGCTACATCACAGCAGATGTCTCGATCCTTGCCCCCCATCTGTTCGACTACAAGACGATTCAGGACATGGCATTCTCTCGTGCGCCGCACCCAATTCTGTGGTGCGTGTCGTCTTCGGGAGACCTTCTGGGTCTGACCTATGTTCCGGAGCAGCAGGTGCAGGGGTGGCACCGCCACCGCACCGCAAATGGACAATTTGAATCCGTCTGCACTGTCTCTGAAGGCGATGAAGACGTGCTGTACGCGATTGTGCGACGGACCATTCAAGGCAACCAGGTTCGGTATGTCGAGCGACTTCATACCCGGCTGATGCCCGCCGCTGCGGATGCGTTTTTCGTGGATAGCGGCCTGACCTACGAAGGCTCACCAGAACAGGCATTTCATAACCTGGAACATCTTGAAGGCGAGGTCGTCAATATTCTGGCCGACGGGGCTGTGATGACGCCTCAGCGAGTGGTCGACGGGACGGTGATCATTGAACAGGCCGCGAGCAAGGTGCACATCGGATTGCCCATCCAGGCCGATCTAGTGACGTTGCCGCTTGCGTTTGAGGCGCAAGCCATGGGGCAAGGCCGCGTCAAGAATGCGAACAAGGTTTGGCTACGCCTGAACGAATCGTCAGGCGTGTACGTCGGCCCCTCATTCGATCGCTTGACGCAGGTGAAGCAGCGCACCAATGAACCCTTCGGATCGCCGCCGCGGTGGATCTCTGGCGAATTCGAACACATGGTGAAGGGCGCCTGGACCGAAGGTGGTCAAGTCTACGTGCGCCAGACGGATCCACTGCCGGTCACGCTCGTGTCGATGACCATAGAGGCCGCAATTGGTGGCTGACCTGGTGATCCGACGCGCACGCCAGGCGGATGCCGCAGCTCTGGCCGAGGACCTAAGACCGCAAGACGCACGCGAGATCCAGGCTATGCACGGCGGGGCCGTGGATTTGGCTGAGGCGATACGCCACAGCATCGCCGTGTCGACCCACGCCTGGACGGCATACGCCGGGGAACGCGTGGCGATGATCGGCGGAGTTGCAGCGCTCGGAACGTTGTTAGGGGGCAACATTGGGAGTCCGTGGCTGCTGGGCTCTTCGGTGATGTTCCGCCGGCCGGGTGCGCTTACCCGAACCGGCCGTCGATATGTTGCGTTTATGCACACGATCTATCCCGAGTTGAGCAACCTTATCGACCACCGCAACGCGGTGAGTATTGCTTGGCTGCGACGTCTTGGGTTCACCGTACACACTGATGCGCCGGTGTTATGCGGTCCGGCACAAGTGCCTTTCTATCGATTTAGCAAGAAGGTCTGACATGTGCACCCCTGCGGCTGCCCCATACGTAATGATGGCCGGCGCCGGCGCGTCTGCCGCTGGCGCGTCCAATAGCGCAAAGGCGCAGCAGGCAGGTTTGAACTATCAAGCCGACGTCTCGGCGAACAACGCTCAAATTGCGGAATGGCAGGCACAAGATGCGATCCGCCAGGGGCAGGAGCAGGAGCAACAGAGCCGCCTGCAGTACGCCGCGATCAAAGGCACGCAGCGCGCTGCGCTGGCTGCCAATGGCGTCGCCCTGGACGAGGGGAGCGCCGTTGATCTTTTGACGTCCACCGATTACATGAACGAGTTGGACGCCTCAACTATCCAGGCGAACGCCGCGCGCAGCGCATGGGGCTATCGCACCCAGAGCACCAACTACAGCGACAACGCGAAGGCATTGCGCGCTGGTGCCGGAGCGATCAGCCCGGGGTCCGCTGTGGGGTTGAGCCTGCTCGGAAGTTCTGGCCAAGTGGCGCAGAGCTGGTATCAGTACTCGAAAGCCACGAAGTGAGGGCCGAACCGTGCCGCGCGTTCCTACAGTAGACGCTCCCCGCGTAAGTCCTTCCAGTTTGCCGGGCGTGCGCCAGCAGGCAGGCCCGGGTGCGCTGGCCCAGGAGATTGGCGCGCGCCAGACCGTCCAGCTTGGTCAAGGCCTCATGACTGCGGGTGCAGTAGCGACCGGGATAGCGACGGACCTCCAGCAGCAGGCCAACCAGCTGCGGGTGGACGACGCCGTCAACCAGGCGAAGGAAGCGGCGCTGAAACTGACGTTCGACCCTCAGGCCGGCTACACGAATGTGAAGGGCATCCAGGCGCTGCAGCGCGAGAGCGGGCAGCCGCTGGCAGCTGAGTACGGGGGGCTGCTGGACCAGCGGATGCAGAATATCGCCGAGGGACTGGGGAACGACGCCCAGCGCCTGGCGTTCCGCCGCGCGTCCCAGGCGATCGGGCTCCAGTTCCAAGAGCAGGCGACCCGCTATGAGGGCGAGCAATTTCGCACCTACGCGGCGTCGGTGCGTGAAGGCACGATCGCCAACAGCACGAACGAAATCGCCCTCTACTACAACGATCCCCAGAAGATCGACCAGAATATTCTCTCGATCCAGGCGGCCGTGGCCGACCTGGGGCGGATGAAAGGACTGTCGGCCACGCTGATCGAGGCGCAGACCCGTAAGGCGACGAGCACGGCGCATCTGACCGCGCTGTCGTCCGCCTTGCAAAAAAACGACGTGGCCTATGCCGATGCCTACATGCGAAAGTACGCGCCGCAGATGGACGCGGATGACATGCTGCGCATCAATGGCCTGCTGACCAAGCAGATGGACGCGCGCCTGGGTGCCGCCGCCGCAACGGCGACGGTGAACCGCGCCATGCCGCGACTGATGCCTACGCCGGGGGATCGGCTGGTGAATCTCGTCACGGGCAGCGGCACGCAGCTGCCGCTGGATCTTGTCACGAACGTGGCCCAGGCCGAAAGCGGTGACCGCGACCTGAACCCAGACGGCACGGTCGTGACGTCACCGAAGGGCGCCAAGGGTCGCATGCAGGTCATGGACGCAACGAACCGCGATCCGGGTTACGGCGTTACGCCGGCGCGCGACGACAGTCTGGAAGAACGTGCGCGCGTGGGCCGCGACTATCTGCAGGCGATGCTGCAGAACTATGGCGGAAACCTGACACAAGCCCTGGCCGCCTACAACGCAGGGCCGGGCAACGTGGACAAGGCGCTCGCGGCGGCCGACAAGGCTGGCGACCGGGTCAACTGGATGAACTACCTGCCCAAGCCGGACGAAACCATTCCGTACGTGCGTGGCATCCTGGCCAAGTATGAGGCCGGACAGGGCGCGCCGGCCAAGCCCACGCTGTACGAACTGCAGCGCAACGTGCGGGACGAAATGCAGGGCCAAAGCCCGGAGCGCATCCGCATCGCCCTGGAAGAAACCACGCGGCAATACGAGGTAGCCAACAAGGCCATCAAGCAGCGCGACGACGAGGCAGTGGCTAGCGCCATGCGCGAGCTCGTGGCGAATGGTGGCCGGTACTCCGACCTGCCGCTGGCGGTGCGGGCGACGATTCCGGCCGGCGAGGTGGACAAGGTCATGAGCTTCGCCGGCAGAATCGCCAAGGGGGAGGACCGGACCAATGAGGCGGTCTATCAGAAGCTGGCTGGCGATCCTGCTTACCTGCGAAGCCTGAGCGATAACGAGTTCTACCGGCTGCGCGGCGAGCTGAGCGAAAGCGACTTCAAGACGTTCTCCAACCAGCGCGGCGCGGCCGCCGGACGCGCCACCGAGAAGGCGGACGACCTGAATACCTCCGCGATCAACAGCACGCTGAACAACCGACTCGCGACCCTCAAGATTGACCCCACGCCGAAGGATGGGACGAGCGATGCTGTGCGCGTCGGCGCCATCCGCAAGTTCGTGAACGACGCAGTGCTCAGTCAGCAGAAGGTCACCGGCAAGCAGATGACGGATCGCGAGACGGAGGAATTTATCGATGGGCTGTTTGCCAAGTCGGTGCAGTTCCGGGGCTATTTCAGCACGTCGAATGAGCGAATGCTGACCATAAAGGCTGGAGATATCCCCGGCGATGTGAAGAAGGCGCTCAAGGCTGATTTCAAGCGGAACGGCATCGACGATCCGACTGAAGCCGATTTGCTGGGCGCCTACTGGCGACTGGAGACGGCGCGACAGCAACGCGAGGCGCGTCACGCATTCATGGTAACGAGGAACGCCGTAGATGGCAGCTGAAGCACTGGACACCGCTAGCGCCGTATCGGCCTACCTGAACGACCCGAATCTGCCTAGCGTGGATCCGGTGGGCGCCACGCGCGTGTCGGTGGCCGCCGCATTGGGGAGCAATCCGGATCTAGAGGCAGAGCTGCGACAGGTCGCAACGCGCACTGGAATTCCCATCGATTCCGTGCGCCGTCACCCCGAAGAGGTCAAGCGCGAAGCGGCGTTGACCTCGTTCGACTTTGAGCGCTTGGCGCGGGATTACCCCTCGACCGCCGCCTACCTGG
>CALMPB010000476.1 GCA_937871985.1 uncultured Burkholderiaceae bacterium | reverse complement strand
CGGAGTCGCTATCGTCGCTTGCGGCACATCGGCCGCCGGATGGTGCGGATCCGTCTGGGCAAAAGCCGTGCCTGACAGCGTTGCGCATGCGGCAAGCGTGATCAATCGAAGGTAGGTTTTCATGACTGTTTCCTTGTCGTTGGTGTGGACAGACAGGCGAACTCCAAAAATGGGTGCGCAAGTCGGATCGCCGGGGCGTTTTCGTTTCGTATCACGCGGCCTTGACGGACACCGCTGGCCTTCAACCGTTCCAACGGCCGCGATAGCGCGATATCAGGCGTGGATTTGGGGAGGTGGCAGCAGGGCCTCCGGATTTATGCCAGTTACCGAGACAGTTTTGCCCGCAATGAAACGGACCGCATCGTGGGCGTCGCAGGGAATTCCGCTTTGGAAGGTGGCAAGGCTTGCAGAACAGCAGCCGGAGCCGGTCGAGTGTAAGCCGCAATCCAGGCACTCACCACATGGGCCGCGGTGGTTGCCCTGGTCCGTGAAAGCAGAGTGCCCCGTCGTCTTGTGCGAGACCATCGCCGAGAGCCCGGTGACCTCCGGGCCGGCAGCCGTTGCTGAGGCCGACCCCGCGAGACCAGCAACCCCACCGCCCGCAATCAGGAGGATTACGGCCAGTACTATCCATAGCTGAACCAAGGCGATTTTCATGGGGGCTAATTTAAACTCAATGTCGCATTGGTCCTTGATGCAAATCAAAGCCGCAAATCGTGGAAGCTCCGTAGGCTCCAAGGTTGACAAAGCGCCGATCAGCCGCTTTTCCGACCCACGCGTCGGGGGGCTGATCGTGTCGGGGCAATAGGGCTTGCCGCGTTTTGACTGTAACGCGCCCACAAGAAGTTGCTTGCGCAGGTCCGAATTCGGTTAAGACTGCGTGCCAGTTTTCTGCACGTGAGTGCCTGCCAGCCTTTGGGCTCTTTTGGGCTCTAAAGCAAGTAGGCGACCGGCGGCCCTGGGTGACCTATGCCCACCCATGCCAAAGTTGGCGTGATGCAGACGAAAGATCGGGATCTAGATCCCGGCTGACGTCAACGCGAGCGACCAAAACCTTTTCGCGCGGGTTGCGCTAAGTGTCTGCACGTGCGGCGGCGCCAAAGCGAAGGCGTGTGACAATTACGGCTTGGAGCCAGGATGCCGCGCCGATTTTGTGCTGGTCGATGCCGAGACGGTTGCAGAAGCCGTCGTTTCGAGGCCCATTCGCAAGCTGGTCGTAAAGAAGGGTCGAGTGACCGCTCGCCATGGCAAAGCGTTGGTCAATGAGCCGTTTGTGTCTTGATGAGCTTGTCGTTTTCCGTAGTTCTCTGCGCAGGCTCTCGATGTCGACCGGCAGCATGGAGCCTTCTGTCTACGGTCGTACCACTTCGTATGCATTCAACGAGCTGGCCATCCCGCGAAGACGGCACATTTGGTTCGTCAATTGGACGCCGCCCATGCAGAGATTCTTCATCTCAAGGTAGGCCCCGAGGCCGTACCGGGAACTCTCCCGCCTGATGCCGGACTGCTTCACTCCACCGAAAGGCCCGGATTCCGAGGTCATGCATCCGGTGTCGAGGCCCACCATGTCGTATTCTCAGGGCCTCGGCCACACGCTTACGCCAACGTGGTAGTCCCTTGACAACTGTTGCGTGCTGAAGCGGCATACACTGAGGGAGCAAATGAAGTGCTGCGTTGGTCTTTTGTGGAACGGGGGCAAAGTTGTCGGAAGCGATGGTACAATTGCTAGACCGCTGGCGGGGGGACGCCAACGGAACTTACCGCTCATGGTTTCTCTGGGAGGAGCGGCTCAAGAACTTCAGATCGATCCGGCGGGGCATCCAACAGATCGTCACCGAGATCTGCGCGGGCAACTTCGGTACCGCCTACCGGGGATCCTCGCTTGAGACCGTAGTGCATTCGATTGCAGAGCAACGCCAGATCTTCAGAGGTGCGGATCACGCTTTCCTGTGGAAGCCCAAGCTTCGGATTCCGGACATATACGAGAATCCTGACAATCAGAAGGCCTTCGGTCGGCTCCTCGACACCTGCGTTTGTTGCAGCACGGAGCAGCAGGTAATTGGCGCAATACAGGAGATCGACCGCATGGCGATAAAGGGGCTTGGTCCTGCGGTCGCCAACCTCCTCTATTTCCTGCATCCCACCATTATTCCGCCGTTCAACACCGCAATTGTAAACGGCTACAATGCGCTCACCGGGGCCAAGGTGAAGCTCGGCCGGTGGGACGAGTTTCTGGCCATGCGGCAGGGCGTTCTTTCCCTGAATGCCCAATTCAGGCATTTGCTGAGCAACGACCTCGGGGCCATTGGTGGCCTGCTGTTCGACGTTGGCGGCGGCCGATACCCCGCACCTCCCCGGGACACTAACGAAGAAGCAATGAGGATCTGGGAAGCCGATCTTGCCCGGGTCCGCGAGGAAGCTGCCAAGGCCAACAAGGCTATCGTTGAAGCGCGTGAGAGCGATCATACTCACACCGAGGTTCAAGGCTGGTTGAGGGATCTCGGTTTGGCGGTTGGGTACGACGTCTGGATAGCGGCAAATGATCGAAACCGTCCTTTGGGCCCCGGGAAGCTTGGCGACGGCTGCCTCGAGCGCCTTCCGGTTCCATCGACCACCCCGGGGCTCGAGGCGATCCGGCTCATCGACGTGCTTTGGCTTGACAGATCCTCAGGACGCATCATTGCCGCCTACGAGGTGGAGCACACGACTTCAATCTACTCAGGTATCGTCCGCATGCTCGATCTTGCACTTGGCGAGGACGTCCATGCCCTGGAAGGGCTCTTTCTGGTGGCGCCCGACGGTCGCGAGGACGAAGTCCGTACTCAGCTTGGTCGGCCTGCGTTCAGCCGCGTCGCCGACCTCAAGGTCAGGTATCTGCCCTATGGCGAGCTCAAGTCGAATCGCGAAGCGATTGCCCGTTTTGGACACGGCATGAAGCCCATCCAGGCCATCACGCGGCAGCTTGTGTGAACTACGGCTGGCCCAGCCAGTTGGTGAGCGGCAAGATCAGGCTGAGCAATACGGGTTGATGGACCAAATAGATCGCCAAACTGTGTCGTCCCAGCCAGCCGATACCGTTCCCAACTGGATGATCAGGCTCATGACGGCTAATCCACTGATCGGCTGAATATCTGATAGCCGTCCTGGCGATAGCAAGCCCCAACAGGGTCAAAACCGATCCACGGAAATACAGGAACATAGTCATTGCTTAACGGCGGTTGACTGGCATAGCCAATCCAGGCCAGCAATCGGGTGTTGAACAGCGGGGAACTGATCAGTCTTGGAAGCACGATGACCGCGATGCCTGCAGCGGCGATAATCGTCGCGGGTAGGCGGAGGAACAGCAGGCCGAGGGAAAACGATCCTGGTGGCAATCGAAACGGCCAAGGCGGCACAAGCAATTGTCAGCAAGCGTTCGGCGAATGGTGTCCAGCAAGTCGCCCGCCGATGCGCCAAGGCAAGGCTGACGCCGACAAGGATCATGAAGGCGCTCGCGAGCGATCGGCCGAAGAGGATCCACGCCGGATGCCTTGCAAGACGTGCCGGGATAAGCCCGGTCATGTCCAAATCCCAGACGAAATGAAAAATCACAACTCCGATGATACCGAGGCCACGAACCAAGTCGACGGATCTTAGTCGGAGCCCTGCCCTCCCTGCTACATCGTCGAGAGCGTGCTGCCGAATGCGGAAGGAGGGGACTTGAAAGACGTTCGGCATCTGGGAAACAGCTTACCTGCAAGCGACCGCATCGGTTACTGCCTGCCGAGGTCGTCGCGCTTGTGGTAGGCTGCGATTTCAGCCCTGCGAAGAAAACTCCGATTTGTGTCTAATATTTGTTCTGCTGCCGAACGCTCTCCAGCTCATGATGCTGGTCACCATTTTTCGTTGGAGGATTCGGATTCCCCTACCGAAGCGAGTTTACGTTTGGACCAGTACAACCTAAGCCGCGTCACTACTGTTCGGATGGAAACAACGTTCGCAATCGCCGATTTCTGCGGGGGAAAAATGTGCGAGCCTCGTAACAACCGACCCTTTGTCAACGAATTGAATAATCAGGCATGCGATGAACGAAGGGGCGACCGCACCGTTGCGTGGCGTTGTACGCGACGGACATACTCGACAGGTGCTCAGTTACGCGATGAACCAAAACGGAGGTCAGCGTAGCGCTTTGCGTCGGCTCGATAGGAGACCGCCAGCCAACCGTCTAGGCGGCGCTCACGCGGACACCTGCACTGCACTGACGGTTCACCGCCTTTCTTTGCCATCTGGTACGGCATCGCAGTCGCGGTCTGGCTATTCTCGGCTCCACCGCATTGCCGCGGCTCGCTCGCTGGACCAACGACATGTTCGGCTAGGGATCGTCACGGAGTTTTCGCAATAGGAAGATGTACGAAATGAATGTGTCTGACTATGCCGAGTGGACGGCGCTCTGGCCCTATGCCGTGTTGCTGATCGTCGTGGGTGTCTGGGCGGTCCATCACTTCCTAGCCCCTTCAGGCTGGCGGGAATGGTCCG
>CALMPB010000475.1 GCA_937871985.1 uncultured Burkholderiaceae bacterium | reverse complement strand
TTCGGAAGACGGCGGTCGCGGAGGGCGCCCGCCGCCGCCTCAGAACTTGACGGGCACTTCCGGGGCCTCGCCCTTCTGGATCTCGTAAACCAAAGTTGGCGAGCCGTTCTCCCAGACCAGCAGCATCGAGCGCTTGGGCGAATAGCCCTGGTGGCGGCAGTACGCGGGCATGGCGGCCATATCGCCCGCCTTCATGATCACGCGAGCGAGCGGCTTGCCGGTGTTCTTGTCGGCGCAGTCCCAGTGGATCTCGTCGCACATCTGGAAGAACCACTCCACGCGGTCATTGCCGTGGATGATGGGTAGGATGTGCTCCTCGGTCGTCGGGCACATATAGCTGTGCTTGACGACGCTGGTGAACGATGGGTTCCACGTGACCTGGCTGCGCGAGAGGAAGGCAAACAGGTTGAAGGCGTGCACCTCGCTCTCGAAGCCAGGCTCGGGGTGAAGCTCGGGCTGATCCTGCGGCACGTCGGCGAAAGCGCGATTGACGGGCGCGCCACGCTCGTCGGTGCGCAGCGCCAAGTCGCCTTTCAGGCCCACGCAGCGCGTGGCCAGCTCGCGGGCCCGTGTGATCGCCGCGCGGTTATGACCGCGCTTGCGGCCGTACGGCGTACCCGTCTCCTGAGGCGCGGCAAACGGATCGAAGCCCTCGTTGGTCCAATCGTCAAGCATCTGCTCGAAAGTGGCGCGGATCTGTTCGGTTGGGAAGTTCTCGAGCAGATCAACCCCGGCCTCCTTCATCGTGGCATTGAAGCTTCCGGCATAAAGGTCGACGGATTTGTAGTGGTTGACGGTTCCAACCACGTGATCGAAGTTGACCCATCCATAGAAGAATCCCCAGGCCACGTCGCGCATCAGCGCGCGCAGGTAGTTGCCGATGTCCATGGTGTGTGACAGCGGGCGTCCGTCGCGCGTGGTCCAGCGGATGTGGGCGAAGTATTCGTCGCGCGCGAAGCCAAAGCTTCCCAAGGAATAGCTCTTGTATCCCAGGGCGACGTCAGGCTGCGAGGCAATGACCTTGGCGAGTTCAGTAGGTGCGTTCATCGTGTTCTCCTGGCGCTTAATTGATCTGACAGATGTCGGCCCACTTCTCGATCGAGAGCGGGCCCTTGCACGTCTGAATGATGAGAACGCCTGGTTCGGACGAACGGAATTGGTAAGCGCAGTTCTTGGGCAGCATGCCCTGATGGCCACGGCGCAGCTTCATCCATCCCATCCGGGCACCTTTCGGCTCGCCCTCAACCAGCACGGCCCCATTGCGCTCCCCGTCTCGAACCTGCTGCTGTTCACCAAGCTTGACTAAGTGAACCTCGACTCCCCCATCCATGCACAGCGCAAATTCATCGTGCGCGCACGTGTACCAAGGAGACACTCCTTCAGCTCGGACGGTTTCTAGAACATAAATCTGGTTCTGGCCGAAGACGACACGCTCGTACGGAAGGCTTCTTGTCGCAATCTCAAAGCAATTGGAGAACGCATAGTTCTTCACGTCATCTGTGATCGATTCAACGCGCCCCTTCTCGTAGCTCAAGAGAGAGCCGAACTTGGTTGTGTAAGCAGCAGTCATTAGCCTCTTCCGTAGGATGCGGTGCCTCGGACTCTAGTGGTGGATTCAAGTACCTGGTAGAGGCCGCATGTCGAGCGGACAGTTCGTTGAATCCGAACAATCGGCCGGGAAATCCCTAACCCGAATCCCCGTCTATGCCTGAACCATCTCTGCGCGCAGCATTCCTGCGGAGACGAGGTCGGCATCCCATGACGGGACGCGCGTGAACACAGAACGGATGTGATCAATGAAGAGTTGGAGCTTGAAGGCATTGCGCAGCGTGCCCGCATGCACCGCACACAGCTGGAACGATGAGAGCTGGTGATCTGCCAGCACGAGCTTCAACCGTCCATCAAGGATTTCCCGTCCCGCGACGAGTGTTGGCAAGCAGACAATGCCGGCGTGCTCCAATGCGTATTCCTTTAGCAGGTGCACGCTGTTCGTCAGAAGTGCAGCCTCAAGATACATAGTGAGCTCTCCGCCGGCGGCGTCGTGGAAAGTCCAGCGATCACGTGTCGGATAGCCTGAATACAAACCGAGGCGATGATCGTGGAGGTTCCGTGGCAGCGCGGGAACGCCGCAGCGCTGCAGGTATTGCGGCGTGGCGCAGAAAACTCGCCGAACGGGAAACAACGGACGCGCCACCAATTCGGTGGAGCTTGCCGGGAAAATCTGTAGAGCGCAGTCGACGCCCGCCTTCACGGGATCAACGACCGCGTCACTGACTGTCAACTCGATCGTGATCTCCGGATAAGTCTCCTGGAATTCCCGCAACAAGGCGCCGAAGTGTCCGACCACGAAGCCAGTCAGTGCGTGGACTCGGAGCTTGCCTGAAGGCTTTCCGCGTGAATCACGCATGTGATCTACGACTTCGTTCGCGCGACCGACAATGTCCATGCAATCGCCGAGAAACGCCTGCCCGAGCTCCGACAGCAGAACTACGCGAGTACTTCGGTGGAAGAGCGGAGCACCTAGAAACTCCTCCAACTGCTTAATGCGTGCAGTGACCACAGATCGCGATACACGCAGCTGGCGCGCCGCTTCCGCAAAACTTCTCGTCTGCGCGACTCGCACGAACGTTTCGATGTTCTGCAGGCGATCCACTGCCGGCTCTACGTGTCAGGTATGAAACCTAGGGAAGGTCTGAACAAGTCCACCGATCATGCCCGGATGCGTTGAACCTGCAAAGGAACTGCAGCGATGAGCCAGATCAGTTTTTAGGACGCGGAGTACGCGGGCAAGCGCAAGAAGACGCGGCGCGAAGTCTTTCTCGAGGAGATGGAGCAGGTGGTGCCGTGGAAGGCGCTGCTGAAGGTGATCGAGCCGCACTACCCGGTGGCTGGCCGCGGTCGCAGGCCCTATCCGCTGGAAGCGATGCTGCGCGTGCACCTGATGCAGAACTGGTTCGCGCTGTCCGACCCGGCGATGGAGGAGGCCCTGTATGAGATCGCCTCGCTGCGTAACTTCGCTGGCCTGAGCCTGAACGAGCCGATTCCCGACGAGACGACGATCCTGAACTTCCGGCACATGCTGGAAGAATCGAACCTGGCCAAGGACATCTTCAAGCAGGTCAACGCGCACCTGGCGCGCAAGGGGCTGCTGCTCAAGCGAGGCAGCATCGTGGATGCGACGATCATCGCCGCGCCCAGCTCGACGAAGAACGCCGACGGCGAGCGCGACCCGGAGATGCACCAGACCAAGAAGGGCAACCAGTGGCACTTCGGCATGAAGGCGCACATTGGCGTGGACGCCGACAGCGGCCTGGTTCACACGGTGACGACGATGGCGGCCAACGAAGCCGACGTGGAGCAAGTCGCTGACCTGCTGCACGGCAAGGAGAAGTTCGTCTACGCCGACTCGGGCTATCGGGGCGCGCAGAGCCGCGTTGATCGTGGAGGGCTCGACTGGCACATCGCGGCGCGCCCCAGCGATATTGCCAAGATGCCCGATGGCAAGGCAAAGACGCGGGTGCAGCAGAAAGACCATGCGAAGGCCAGCATGCGCGCGAAGGTCGAGCATCCGTTCCGCGTGATCAAACGCCAGTTCGGCATGGTCAAGGTGCGCTTTCGCGGCTTGCAAAAGAACACGCAGCAGCTGTTCACGCTGTTCGCGCTGTCGAACCTGTGGATGGCCCGGCGACAGCTCACGGGAGAAGTCCGTCCGAAGACGGCGTGAGGGGCGCAAACACGGCCCAAACCTCACCTCATAGCGACTGCGACCGCGAATCCGATGAACCATCTCAACTCGAACGACCTCAGGCGGCACGCGTTTCCGGGTTGTTCAGACCTTCCCTAAAGATCAAAAGCCGTTCGGACCTCTTCAAACACGTGATGGACTTGCGCGTCATCATCAAGCCGCGCTGCCAGAGCAAGCACGCAAGCTAGCGCCGTCTCCAACCGCCGCGGCTCGGGACAAGCGTCTAGAACTGCAAGCAATTCTTCGTAGGTTCGATCGAAATCAAGTGCCATAAACAGTCGGGTTGCTGGATTTCACATAGGCGCCGTTTGTCGTCACGTCCACAGCGTCGCAGATGGCTTGCACATCCAAGCACTCGCCATGCCCTACGACATACGAGTCTGGTCGAATGATGTACCACGTGCCGTCCAGCAGGCCGTAGCGCTCGCGAAGAAGGCCGGTTGAGTCTTGTACCATCACAGTGCCGCGGCAGGGCGTCCATTGATTCACAGTTGACACGACACAAACCAACGTCACGGGGCAGGCCCTGCGGTGCCGAAGCTCCTCCGCGGCGCGAATAGCATCGGCGATCGTGGAGTCTTTGTCGCAAGCTACAAGCAGGCAGAAGGCCTCTCCGATGATTTCCGACAGCCACTGGGCTGTGCCAAACCCCGTAATCGGTGCGTCAGTAATCACCATGCCCACACGAGAAGCAGCCTGGCCTGACCGACTGGCCGGTCGCGCAAACGTGCCTTCGGGAAGACGATTTGCTGTCGAAAGCCTTCCAGTGTTCAGGTAGGCTTCAACGCCCTTCACTCGGCCGCAGGCTTGGAGCACCGAGTTGCGCAGCGCTGTTGCAGCAGGAGTATCGGGCACGATGAACCTTGAACTCCGCCGGGAGATCAACATGTTCTCGTCAGCGGCAGCCTGACGCTCCACACCATATGTCTCCAGTAGCGCGGACGACGCGAGCCCGTTGATCACGGAAGCCAGCTTCCACCCTAGGTTGTCAGCGTCCTGAACCCCGGAGTTACCACCGCGACCGCCTCCGAACGGTGACAGTTGATGCGCCGCATCCCCCGCCATTAGCACTCTGCCACGGCGGAACGACTCGGTGCGGCGGACCTCGAATCTATAGACGCTGACCCAGACGATTTCAATTGGAACGTCCGCACCAAACATTCGCTGAATCCGTGCGCGGACTTTGTCTTCTGCGCGCTCCGCTTCCGGGTCTGCATCCGCGCCGATTTCCCAATCGAGACGCCAGATTCCCTGGGGCTGCCGATGCAGGAGCACACAGTTGCCGTCGTGGAAAGTGGGGTTGAACCAGAAATGCCGCTCAGGCGGCATGTCTATCCCCAAACGGACATCTGCGATGAGGAAGCGGCCGCCCGCCGGACCTCCCTCGAAATCTGCTCCCAGCAACTGCCGAACCGACGAGCGCACACCATCTGCCGCCACGACCCAACGGGCCGCCAATTCCCTCGGCCCTTGTGGCGTCTGCACCTGCAGAGTGACGCATTCATCATCTTGGATTAGCCCATTCACTCGGCAGTTCCACCGTAAGTCGATCAGAGGCGAGCGCTGGGCAGCGTTCACGAGCAGCGTCTCGATCCTCCACTGCGGCATGTTGATAAACGCTGGAAATTTCTCCCGCGCATCGGGCTGTAAATTGAAGCTAAGGAGGTGCCTCTCCGAGCAATACACGTGGCCGCTGCTCCACGCGACACCTTCCCGCTGCAAATCGTGCGCGACTTCCAGACGGTCCCATATCTCCAGAGAGCGTTTGGCCTGTGATATCGAACGACTGCCAGAGCTAGTCGTATTGCTGTCGTCCAGCAGCACGCAGGGCACGCCTCGCTTCGCAAGATCATTTGCGACGGTCAAGCCCGTCATCCCGGCGCCGACCACGATGACTGGTAAGGGGGCACCCGTCGCCTGCCCGTTCCATGCCTCCGGTGACGTTTCAAAGGTCGGGCGAGCCGGTGAGTCCCACTGAGTGAGGGATATGCGCGAGATCGCGCGCAGATTAAGGCTTCGAGGCTGGTTCACAGGATTGGTCTG
>CALMPB010000474.1 GCA_937871985.1 uncultured Burkholderiaceae bacterium | reverse complement strand
CGGGCCAAGCCCTAGCTGCATACGTGCTCGCCGATCTTCCGCAAATACAGGCCGAACGCCTCTTTTTCATGGGGCTCCAGGACTTCCAGGGCATACTCGATAAGCCGGTGGGCGGCCGGCCACGCCTGGGCATATTTGCTGCGGCCATGCTCGGTAAGGTATACCCGCGTCAGCCGGTTGTCGTTGGGATCGACGCCCCGTTTTACAAGCGAGCGCTGCTCCATCTGGTCGACCACCCGGCTGAGCACAGGAGGCCGAACCGCGATGGCTCGCGCGATATCGCCTATTTTCTTGCCATCTTCCTCCAACAGATACTGCAAGACCCGAAAATGAATATAGGTAATATCCAGCTTCCGGAGGGTGGAGTTTCTCAGATCCTGTTCGAGCTTGAAGATGATTGAAGCCATTTGAAAGGCGACATTGCGATCGGGGCCGAGATGCGGAGGGATCAGTTCTGGAATGGGCATGCGCATAATTATATGTAAAGTCTTGGGTCTTTTCGCGAAACAGGGGCGTCCGCCGCACACCCCCGGCCATGTTGCCTATCGGGCCTTGCGAACGCGGCGCAACGTCCTGAACGGCAAGCCCAGCGCCGCCGGCCCAACCGACCGGCTGGCGAATACCACGAGCGTCGCAAGGGCCACAACGTAAGGCAACATGACGAAAAACTGATACGGCACCCCTGGGTACCAGATCTGCAGCCGGATTTGCAGTGCGTCGGTAATGCCAAAACCCAGGCACGCCAGCAGGACTCCCAAAGGATGCCAGGCTCCGAACACAACGCAAGCTATGGCAATGAAGCCTCTGCCCGCCACCATGCCTTCAACGAAGGCATTCACCTGTGCCAGCACCAGAAACGCCCCGCCCAAGGCCGCCATGGCGCCCCCGAATAGCACCGCGGCCAGGCGGCGCGAATTCACCCTGACCCCGGCCGCGTCCGCCGCGGCCGGATTTTCGCCAGAAGCTCGAAGTTCCAATCCCCACGCCGTGCGAGGCATGGCGAAAAACAGCAGGAATGCCACGCCGAAGGCTACGTACACCAGAACCGTATGGCCAAAAAGAATCGGCCCCAGAACCGGCAGCTTGCTCAACACGCCAAAATCAACCGGCGCAAACGCCGGGATTTCGCCTGGGGACCTGCCTATCGTCAGGCGATAGCCGACGCCCGAAAGTCCCCCGCCCAGCAAAACCAGGGCAAGGCCCGAGACAATTTGATCCGCGCACAAATAAATGACGAACACGGCATGAATCGCCGCCAGGGCAATGCCTCCGAGCAGCGCAAAAGCGACGCCCCCCCACGGAGTGCCCGTATACACGGCCCCGAAGGCGGCGAGAAACGCCGCGAACAACATGATGCCCTCCAGGCCCACATTCATTATGCCCGCGCGCTCGCTGACGAGTTCGCCCAGAGCGGCGAAAACGATGGAGACGCTAAGGCGGATACCCGCCGCGAGCAAGCTGACAATGACGATATCCATTAGGCCAAGCTCCGTTTACGGGACAGTGCGTCAAAACACAAGAAACCCAGGATAACGACGCCTTCGATGATATGAACGATAGGGAAAGGCACATTGGCTTCGCGCTGCAGAACGCCCGCGCCGACATAGAATATGGCGAAAAGCAGGGCCGTAAACGGCACCAGGACGGGAGATAAGCGGGCCATGAGCGCGATGGCGATCGCCGCCTGCCCGTAGCCGGGAGCAAAATCGTCCTGCAGGCGTTCCAGGATGCCCGCAACCTGAACGCTGCCGGCCAGGCCCGCCAAGCCGCCGCTGACCAGCATCGCCCAAATGACCACCCGCCCCTCCCGCAACCCCGCATAGCGGGCGGCGAACGGGTTCTGCCCGACGGCGGTCAGTTTGAACCCGAACGACGTCTTCTTGATCACCACCGCTACCACGACGACAGCCACCAACGCCACGACAAGGCCGTAGTGGACGCGGGTGCCATCGATCAGGTTCGGCAGCAGGAGCGTTTCGGGCAAATAATCGCTCCAGGGCATGGTCTTGGCCGGCTCCTGGAGCGGCCCCCGGATCAGCCACGCAAGCAACTGCAGGACGATGAGGTTCAATACGATCGTGGAGATGATTTCGCTCGCCCGATAGCGAGCCTTCAGCCAGCCCACGAAAGCGCCAAGAATACCGCCTCCGACAAACCCCGCGGCCAGGTACGCGATAAGGCCAAACGGCATCGGCCAGTCGCCAAAAACCGGCGCCAGGGCAAAGCTGACGATCGCGCCAAACAGCAGTTGGCCGTCACCGCCGATATTGAAAACCCCCGCCCTGAATGCCACGGCAACGCCCAGGCCCACCAAGGCAAGAGGGATGCTCTGCGTCACCACTTCGAAGAACCCGTTGAACGTTCCCAGCGTGTAAGCCAGAAGGGACGTATAGGCCGCCACCGGATTCTTGCCCGCCATCAAGATGAAAATTGCCGGTATCAGCGCGGTAACCACCGTAACGCTCAATGCGAGCCATATCTGAAACCTCAGGTTGCTGTCGATCTTGATCATCGTTCGGTCATCCAGTGCCCGACTTCCTGCAAAGAGGTTTCGGAAAGCCGCACGGGTCCGTGCAAGCGCCCGGCGGACAGCACCATGATGCGGTCGGCGACCTGCCAGACTTCGTTCAGATCCGCGGACGACAAGAACACGCCGGCGCCGGCCGTCCGTTTGAGAAGCAGCTGGTTGTTCACGAACGCAATGGTCTGGACGTCCAGCCCGCGTGTCGGATGCGCGGCAATCACCACCTTCGGGTCGTTGGCCAGCTCTCGCGCCAGAACCAGCTTTTGCTGATTACCCCCCGACAACTGGGACATCAGCGCTTCCGTCCCGGGCGCCCGGATCGCGAAGTCATCGATGACCCGCTCCACCACCTGCCTGAGCGCCCTGGGAGCAAGCCAGCCAGCCTTGTTGAACCGGGTATCGTTGAGTTGCGTCAGCAAAAAATTATCGGCAAGGCAGGAAGCCGCGAGCACGCCATCCTTCAATCGGTCTTCGGGAATATGGCTGACTCCGCCCTTGCGCACCCGTTCGGGGCCGGGATAGCCCCCGGCGGCATCGAACCAGTAGCTCACCCGGCCCGAATCCGGCGCCAGCAGGCCGGCCAACATCTGCACCAGTTCCGTCTGGCCATTCCCATCCACCCCGCAAAGGGCCAGGACTTCTCCCGGGTAGAGTTCGAAGCTGACGCTGTCGAGAGCCAGGGTTCCGTTCGGGCGCCGAACCGAAACCGAATCGACGGCCAGCAGCCGGGTTTGCACCGCCTGGCTCTGCGTGCGCGGCACCAGCGCGGGCAGGTCGTCGCCGACCAGCAGCCGTATGAGATCGTCCCGGCTCTTGCCGCCGACGTCCGAGACGCTGACCACTTTTCCCTGCCGCATGACGACCACCCTCCGGCAGGACTCCAGGATGTCCTCGAGCTTGTGGCTGATGATCAGAACCGCCGTTCCCCGCCCGGCCAGCTCCGCGACCATCTGGAACAAGGCGGGGCGCTCCTCGCGCGACAGCACCGCGGTCGGCTCGTCCAGGATCAGCAGCTTCGGTTTGCGCGAAAGGACCTTCATGATCTCGACGCGCTGTTGTTCCCCGACCGTCAGCCTGTCGACGCGCCGCTCGAACGACGTGGACATGCCCAGGCGTTCCGCGATGGGGAGGATGTGGGCCTTGAGCCGCTCCAGCCGCAATCGGCCGCGCCCCCAGCGAGGATCGCCCAGCGCAAGATTTTCAGCCACCGTCAGCGCCCCCACCAGTTTGAAATGCTGGTGCACCATGCCGACGCCCGCCTCGGCGGCGGCGCGCGGCGAGTCGAAGCGCATGGCTCTGCCGTCAAATCGCACGATGCCTTCATCCGGGGTTATCAGCCCCGAGATAATGTTCATCAGCGTCGACTTGCCGGCCCCGTTCTCGCCCAGCACCCCTACGACTTCGCCGCGGCCAACCGAAAAGCCGACGCCATCGTTCGCAACCAGTCGCCCAAACCGCTTTGTGATCCCTTCAAGCTCAAGCAGCGCTTGATCCGGCAATACCATGGCAGCTCCCGTCCCGGCGGCGGCTTAACGAATCGGTGGAAGATCTTTCACCGTCCCAGCCTTGATGCCGTCGGCAATCTCCTGCAAAGTCGCCTTCTGGCTATCCGAAAATTTCGACTCGAATTTCCTGAATGGGGCCAGGCCGATTCCGTTGTCCTTCAGGCCCAATAGATAATTTTTCGGCTCGATGGTGCCATCGATGACTTTCCCGATGGCCATATCGATATTGACGTCGAAATTGATGAGCGCCGTGGTGACCACGGTATCGGGCGCCAGAGACGCGGAATCGAAAGCTGTGCCGATCATCAAGACTTTCTTCTCTTTGGCGGCCTGCAGCGTTCCGACCACGTTTTCGTTGCCGATGCCCGACACCACATCCGCGCCCTGGTCGATCATGCTGGTAGTGATCTCTTTCGCCTTGGCGATATCGGAAAACGAACCCACATAGGCGGACAACACCTTGATCGACGGATTGATGCGCTTGCTGCCGCGATGATAGCCGTCATCGTATTCTTGTATGGTGGGCACGGGGATGGCCGGCACGTTGGCGATGATGCCGGACTTGCTGATCATGGCCGCAACGGCGCCAGCCATGTAACCGGCGTCGCCCCACCGGTTGTCGAAGGACGCCAGATTGGGAGCCTCCGACACCTTGGCGGTATTGACGATGAACCAGGTCTTGGGAAAGCGCTTGTGGATGCGCTTGGCGGGATCGGCGAACTGGAATCCATGAGCAATGATGATGTCGTACCCATCGCGGGCATAGGCCGACAGTGCGTCCTGGGCCTCGGCCGTCTGCGTGTTTTCACGGATGGAAACGTGCAGCCCCGGATACTTCGCTTGAGCCTTCTTTATGCCTTGCGCCGCGGCGCTGTTGAAAGTTCCGTCCGTTACCGACCCGGGCAAAATCAGGGCGACCTTCAAGTTCTTATTCACAGAAGCCTGAGCCTGCGCGGCCAAGGGCAAAGCAAAAACACATAATGCAAAAATGATTTTACGTAGCATGTTTGTCTCCACACCGTTTTTTATGAATTTGCCTATTCCTGGAAATAGCGAATAGGGCTGGATCAACTGCCCTTCAACATACTCACTGCTTCTTCGCCCGTCATGACGTTGCCGAACTGCTGAATGATGTTTTCCAATGCCGCGCGATGCTCTTCGTCGGACAGGGCTCCGCAGCAATCCGACAGCATGGCCACCTTGATGTCCATCATCATGGCGTCGCGCGCCGTCGACTCGCAACAGATATTCGTCTTGGTGCCCGCGATCAGCAGCGTGTCTATGCCCATGCTGCGCAAAACCCGCTCCAGCGACGACGAGCCAGGGATCAATGCGCTATAGCGGTTCTTCACAATGACGATGTCGCTGTCATCGACGTCCAGCTCCGAATACACTGCCTGGTTCTCAGGCGCATTGCTGACCAGAGTCCGATCCCTCACCTCGCCGGCAACCACGTAGTTGTAGAACAGATCCCAATCGCTTCTGCCAGCATGCTGGGTATTGGCATGCAAAACCCATATGACCGGCACGCCCAGCGCGCGCAACTGCGGCGTCAATGCATTGATGCTCGGCACGATGTCCCGTGACGAAGCGACCTCGGCCGGGCTGCCCTTGGCGCAAAAGGTGTTCTGCATGTCGATGACCACCAGCGCGGTCTTCGATGGGGCCATGGTTTCGAAAAAATTGAGACGACCGCGGCGTGCGAGCACGCGATCGAGAATTTCCTGTCTTATTTGAATGTTGTGCATC
>CALMPB010000473.1 GCA_937871985.1 uncultured Burkholderiaceae bacterium | reverse complement strand
GGAAGGTCTGCGCAATGCGCTTTGAGATGTGCTGATGCGGAGCCGCCAAGCCAATTCGCCTTCTCAGCTTCGCCAGAGCGCAGGGCGATGCCGTTTTCGGCCCATTTCCCGGCCGTTCGGCTGTTTGCAGGCGCACTCATGCCTGCACTCCCATCAAGGCTCGCCGCACCATCCACAGGTTGGACAGCGCAAACAGCGTGTGCAGCTGGGCCGTGTTCTTGGCCAGCCCGCGGTAACGCACCTTCACATGTCCGAACTGGCGCTTGATCACCCGGAACGGGTGCTCGACCTTGGCCCGAATACTGGCCTTGAGGCGCTCGAGTTGATCGGTCAGGTTGTCCACCAGGCGAGCCCTGTCCAGCAGCTTGCGCTTGCCTGGGCGCATGGCGATGTTCCAGCGCACCCCAGCTTTGGCATCGGGACGCTTGCCCGCTCCCTGATAGCCGGCATCGCCCCAGGCCTCGGTCTCCTCGCCATGCAGCAGCGTGTTGGCCTGGACCACGTCGTTGACGCTGCCCGCCGTTCCGCGCACCGTGTGCACCAGGCCCGAGTCCGCATCCACACCGATGTGAGCCTTCATGCCGAAGAACCACTGGTTGCCCTTCTTGCTCTGCTTCATCTGCGGGTCGCGTTCGCCCGAGGCGTTCTTGGTGGAGCTCGGGGCCGCAATCAGCGTGGCGTCCACCACCGTTCCGGCGCGCAGCATCAAGCCCTTGGCGCCCAGCAGCTCGTTGACCAGCGCCAGGATCTGCGGGGCCAGCTTGTGTTCCTCCAGCAGCCGGCGGAAGCGAAGGATCGTGGTCTCGTCGGGCACCGGCGTGTCCCAGTTCAGGCCCGCGAACTCGCGGAACAAGGGCACGTCGTGCAGCGACTCCTCCATGGCCGGATCGCTCAGCGTGAACCACTGTTGCATGAAATGAATGCGCAGCATCGTCTCCACGGCAAACGGCGGGCGACCGCGTTTGCCTTCGGGCGCGTACGGCGCGATCAAGCCCACCAGGGCCGCCCACGGCACCACGCGCTCCATCTCTGCCAGGAACTCGCGCTTGCGCGTGCGCTTGGTTGTCAGGTTCAGGCCCAGGTCGGCTTGCTTCATGGCTTCGATTGTGTTCGCGAACCTACGCGTGCCAGCACAGTTCGGCGCGATTTACGCAGACCTTCCTTAGGTTTTTAGAGGTTCCCCCTAGCATGGCTGACACCTACCAATCCTGATCATCGCAACCTTCGAGAAGCCAAGCTGACGCTGGAATCGGCACGCATTCCGCAATCCGAATGTTCGTCATGCAATCTGCGAGGACTATCGGGCGGCAGCACAAGAAGACCGTGCTCATGATGCAGCAGACCGCTCCGCAGGAAAAAACTGCACTGTCCTGTCCTCGTTCTATGGTCAGGAGCGCGGCATAGCCCATCACCGATCTGCATCTGGCAGCGTTGGGCTGGAAACGTCTGCGGCAAATCCATTCGAGGCGGTCATCTTCAGCCCGAAGAATCACCTGAAGAAGTGCTAGCGGAGCTGCTTCCCTTCCTCCTGAGCACAGAACCGGATGGAAGGAATTGAGCTTGGTTCAGTCACTATCAAGTCGGACTTTTCAGATTCCCGCTCTATTCACTATGGATAGCACAGCAGTCGCCAGAACCAGAAAGACAGCGTATCGAGCGACGGGACTGCATCCGGACAAAGCTGCACCACGGCACTGTGGTTGGGGTAACAGACTTGGCGATCACTATTCAATTCTAAATGGGCGCAGAATTTTTACGAAATGCTGGTAAAAACCAACGGCGACCACCTGCTCGCTCTTCTTGAATCAGTCTTGTTCATCGCTACAACCGCCACTCCAACCCGGCATAGAAAGCACGCCCATCGCCAGGAAAGTAATATGCGCCATCGCGGCCTTGTACGTTGGCTTGCGCGGCTGTACCCGCGACATACTTGCGATTCGTCAGATTGCGTCCTTCGACAAACCAGCGCAAATTTCGCGCCATTTTACCGCCAAGCGTTAGGCCGAACAGGGCGTACCCACTCTGCGACAACGTGTTTGCATGGTCGATTTGGGTATTACCTGGCAACCATTCGATAGAAGGCGTCATAAACAGGTAAGGTGAGATTTTCCATTCTATCTCCGCACGAAGGACATGTGGCGCAATACCAGCCAAGCGATTTTTACCATATACAGAGTCATGATTGAAACGGAAGTCATTGAATAAATAATTAAATCGTCCTTTAACATGAGCATAAAGGGGGGCTTGCATGCCTAGTTCAATCCCCTGATGGATGGTGCGATCTGCATTTACAGTGCCCAACGCTACTCCATTTGCGTCATTAAGTGATAGAAGTTCACCGTGCAAGCGCGAGCGATAGATTGCCGCGTCTACCCACGAATCGCCATTCCGAAACCGGTACCCTAGTTCCAATGTTGTAGCTTTCTGGTCAGAAGCGAGAGGATATGCGGGCCGTACAACCAACTCACCGAAAGGAGGAGCCTCTAAACTGCGACTGAGATTTGCATAGATTTGTGAATTCTCGGAGTAGTTGTAGATAAGGCCAAGTTTGGGACTCACGCCCGTGAAATGTTTGCTGTAACTATTTGAGGGCGCAACGAGGTTCCGCAAGTCACGCCCCGCATACACGGCCTGTGCACCGACCTGAAGAGTCCAAGAATCCACCAATTCATGCGTATATTCTCCATACAGCGTGTACTGGCGCCCTGTCAGAACGTTATCCCGAGTTTGGCGACCGACCTTACCATTCAAGTTGGCATAGCTGCGCTCATCCGCCCGGTGTTTCATAAACGAAGCCCCTATTACCAACCGTCGTGTTAATGCTCCCTTTGATAGATTAAGGATCCCCCTGCTGTCCATGCCGGTATCTATAGACTGTTGATCGAGAATGCCATAGGCCATTGAGTGCAATCGGTCCCGGTTAGCAAGATAAATTGAACTAATCCATTTCACCTTATCTGTAGGAGTCCACTCTAATTTTAGAGCTGCGCGACTCATTCGATAGTTGTTATCTGCATCCAGCTCGGCATAGCCTGGTGCACTTTGATGGCGGTCAGCCCTCATGGCTGATCTGGTGAGAGCACCTGGCAATTGCAGCTTACTGTCAATATGGGTTAAGTAAAGACGCGCATTCCACGCAGAATTGAACATCAACCCGACATTTCCTGAGAATCGGGTTGCGCGCGTCCTTGCGTGATCGCGATAACCGTCTTGCTCGCTATGCGATAGGCTCAAAAATCCGTCCAAGCGATCATTGGCTCCTGCAAAGGAAGCGTGACTTTGACTCTGGCCATAAGATCCTGTTTGCGCTCGCAGGACAACATGCGGTGCGGTCCAACCAGTTGGAGTGACGAAATTTACCGCCCCTCCAAGGCTATTTCCTCCAAACTCCAACGCATTCGCACCGCGCCAAATCTCGACGTACTCAGCAGCAAGTGGATCGATTGATTGGAAGTCACCGACTCCGTCGGCATGGCTTAACGGTATACCGTCTTGATAAAGATAGATGCCGCGAAGCAAGAACCCCCGTTGAATACCGGAACCACGTATCGAAAAACGCGTTTCCTCGCCGTGTCGAGTCTGGGCATAGACTCCGGGAGCGTATGACATTACATCAGCCAGGTTTCCGGCTCGGCCATCGCGATAGTCTTTCGCATCGACCACGCTGGTTCCACCCGCACGATACGCCATTTCTTCCCGCGCTAGTTCGAGCCGCTCTCTGGCTAGATCATCCGGCGTCAGAGAACCTGTTACGGTGACGGTGGGCAATGCGGCCACCTCTTCAGTCTGAGCCCATGCTGGGCCAGCAGGCGTCGAACCTAGGCAAATTGCTAATGAGGAAAGGGCGACTTTGCCGCAGAAAGCCGGACGAGTAAGTGTATCTACATGCCCAAGATTTCGGTCCGAGTTGCCGGTATATACAAATATTTTGATCATGCGGTACAGCTTATGAGTGGAATGGCTTGCAAATAGCGAGCATCACGATAAGCGCCAAAGCTGCAGTAACAATCATGGGGCCGGCTCCGTACCATGACGATTCCGATAATGCATCTCCCGCAACTCGTTTCTTTAAGGCCGCTCTGAGGAATCCATGCAGGCCGGACAGGGTAACTGCAAGAATAACCTTACCGATTAACCAATTTTGTTCCATCCAGCCGCCACTGATTGCCAGAGGAAATCCAAGCCCAAGAGCTGTAAGCATGGCCGGCACGGTTACATAGTGATCCCACCAAAGAAGCGTACGGCCAATACTCCTCTCGTGAGGCAGAACTACACCATAAACCCGTGACCAGCCCGACATTACGAGAGCCAAACTCATCACCCCCCCAGAGAAGGTCAGCGCGGCTATTAGATGGAGGGTTTTTAGTGATAAATACATCATCGAGGAATTAGCAGACATTTCTATGGCAAGAAGGGATACGTGCTATCAGAGCAAACGTATCAGCCATACACAAAAAAGCACCGCTCTCTCAGCATAGTGAAATACGCCGCCATAGATGATCTCCATTGTGGCCAGCGCGAGATTCGTGGGCCCCTCTTTGGGGTCAAACAGAGTTCTGTCAAAACAGATCAATTGCGGCTGCGCGGCTTGATGACGAAAGGATGCCTATTGAGAATCATTGCGACTGCACATCGCGTGAAGCTCAATGCACTCGATTTTCTTGGATAGCGTTGATTCGGGGAACTGGCTAGAATGACAATGATCGACTATTTCTCGCCAACCTTCCTACTCGTTGCCAGCATGCAGATGAAGCCTCCTTTGCAGCACTCACCACACAAGGTCGTCTGTTTAGCAGTACCGGGGGTGCTGTCATTCGACCTAGCGACCGCCTGTGAGTCCTTTCGCTTCGCAACACACGAGAACGGCCTTCCTTGCTACCAAGTGGCCGTATGTGCAGAGCAGGATGAGATGGACGCTGGTCCGTTCTCGCTGCGAATTCGCCACGATCTGGCTATTCTGAAGACTGCGGATACGATCATCGTGCCGGGCGTCCATATGCCACAGCGAACACTGACGCCTGGAATAACAGGAGCACTTCGCACTGCATTAATGAGGGGGACGCGGATTGCATCTATCTGTACCGGAGCATTTGTTCTAGCAGAGAGCGGCCTATTAGATGGCCTTTGTGCTACCACTCATTGGGCTGCTGCTGCAGATCTGCAGCGCCTTTACCCCAAAATTAATGTGGACCCTCGGGTACTTTTTGTAGACAACGGACAGGTACTCACTTCGGCAGGGGCTGCCGCAGGCCTTGATCTTTGCCTGTACATGATCCGCCGTGACTTTGGTGTCGCGGTGGCATCGCAGGTGGCTCGGCTGTCGGTTGTGCCCCTGCAGCGTGAGGGCGGGCAGGCACAGTTCATCCCTCCCAAGCCCCAAGGAACTGACAGGAGCCTTCAACCTTTGCTCACTTGGGCCTTGGCCAATCTACATAAACCGCTGTCTTTGGTCTTGCTTGCTCGCCAGGCACACACCAGCCCGCGGACACTACATAGGCGATTCCACGAACAGTATGGAGAGTCACCGGCTCAGTGGATTATTCG
>CALMPB010000472.1 GCA_937871985.1 uncultured Burkholderiaceae bacterium | reverse complement strand
CTGATCAACTGGAAGTCCCCCGGAGGCCCGCCTTCGACCATGTAGCACGCCAGACTCCAGGGGCTGCCGGCAACGCCGATCAGCGGTACCTTGCCTTCCAGCGCCCGACGCGACTGTGCCACCGACTGGTAGAGGTACTCCTGGGCTCGCGGCTCTGGCACACGCAGGCGGTGGATGGCTTTCTCGTCGCGCAGCGGATGACGCAACCGTGGCGTCTGGCCATTGACGAAGTACAACCCCAGGCCCATGGCATCGGCCAGGGTGAGGATATCGCTGGTGACCACTGCCGCATCCAGGTTCAGGTGCCGGAACGGCTGCAGTGTGGCCTCGGTGGTGTAGTCAGGGTACTTGAGCAGTGACAGGTAGCAACCGGCCTTTGCCCGCAACTGGCGGTACTCGGGCAAATGATGACCGGCCTGCCCCATCAGCCACACCGGCGTGTGTAGCGTCGGTTGACGCAGCAAGGCCTTGATGAAGGAATTATTGTGCAAGGACGGGTAACTCATGCTGGATTCGCGAGAATCGTTGGAAAGACCGCCAGTCAGGGGCGGCTGGGTACGGCATTGGCCATTTCACGGCGCAAGGCCGAGATCGTGGCACGGTAGTCAGTCTGGGCAAAAATCGCCGTGCCGGCCACAAACATGTCGGCACCGGCTGCCGCCACCTGGCCGATAGTCTCGAGATTGACTCCACCGTCAACTTCCAGGCGAATGTCACGACCACTGTCATCGATCAGCTTGCGCGCTGCGGCTATCTTGGGCAACACCTGGGGAATGAAACGCTGGCCACCAAAGCCGGGGTTGACCGACATCAGCAAGATCAGGTCGAGTCGGTCCATCAAGTAATGAGCGGCGTCCAGGGTACTGGCGGGGTTGAACACCAGGCCTGCCTTGCAGCCCAGGTCCTTTATCAACTGTACCGAGCGGTCCAGGTGCAGGGTTGCCTCCGGGTGGATGGAAATATAATCGGCACCGGCCTCGGCAAAGGCCTGGATCATGCTGTCCACTGGCGACACCATCAGGTGTACATCGATCGGCGCGGTGATGCCGTGGCTGCGCAAGGCCTTGCAGAACTGCGGCCCCATGGTCAGGTTGGGTACATAGTGGTTATCCATCACATCGATATGGATGACATCGGCACCGGCGGCGAGCACTTGCTCGGCTTCTTCACCCAAACGGGCGAAGTCGGCCGCCAGAATCGAAGGTGCAATCCAGAACTCTTTCACGCGCGTACTCCATTACTCATTGACTAATCGTTGCAACAACCCTGACGCCCCCTGCCCCAGTGCAGCGCTGATCTGGGCAATCAATGCAGGCTTGGGTGCATCGAGGTGAAAGTGATGGCCGCCGTCATGCCAGTGCACCCGGGTATTGAGGGGCAAGGCGTGCTTGCGCTTGTCGAATCGACTGCCTGCGAACAGGCCCTGGCGCCCGAGCAACAGGTGCAGCGGGCAAGTGATCTGTTGCAGGAACTCGCAGGCCTGGCGCTCGGTCAACGGTAGCAGTTCCGGCAGCACCAGCCGCGGGTCATGACGCCAGCGGTAGCCATGACCGAGGTTGATCAGGTCGCGCATCGCCAGTAGCCTCGCACCTTCTGCGCTGAGGCTGCCGTCGATGCTGTTGCGTCGCTCGGCGATGGCAGCCTCCAGGCTGCTGAACCGGGCTTCTTCAGGGCCGCTGAAACCGTGCAGGCGCGTACGCAATGCCAGGCGCAACAACCGTTGGGCCTTGCGCATGTGCTCGACCGTGCTGCCTTCGGGCACTGCGAACGGAGCCCCCATCCCATCGATGAACACCAGGCTGTCGATGTTGCGATTCATGGCCGCAAGAATCGACGCCACGCCCGTGCCCATGGAGTGACCGAGCACCGAAAAGCGCTTCCAGCCCAGGCTCTCGACCAGGGCGTTCATATCGTCGGCGTGTTCCCACAGGTAATAGCCGCTGTCGGCACGACGGTGTTCGGAGCGACCGTGGCCGGCAAGATCCGGGGCCACCACGAAATGATCGCGCAACAAGGGCGCGATACGTTCGAAGGAGGCCGCATTGTCCAGCCAGCCATGCAGGGCGAGCACCGGATGAGCGTCTTCGTTGCCCCAGGTGCGCAAGGCAAAGTGGTTGCCGTTGACGTCCAGCGTTTGATCGCGGCCTCTGCTTCCCACACTCATGGATTGCCCTTCCTCTGTGATCGCGCGCCGCGACAACTCATCCCGCCACCGCCATCTGGGTGTTGCAGGCCTGCTGATGCAACTGTTGGAGGTCGAACTTGCCGTTGGCAGTTCGCGGCAGGCTATTTTCAATGGAGATCGACAACGGCACCTTGTGCGCCTCCAGGCCCTGCCGGCACCGTTCGAGCAACTGGGCGACCGTCAACTGCGAGTCCTGGGCCAGGGTGACAAAGGCCCACAGCCCCTCACCGGCCGCCGCATGATCGACGCCTACCACCGCGGCGGCCTCGACACCTTCGATGGCGTAGAGATAGCCCTCCACTTCGCTGGGGCTGACCTTCATGCCCCGGGACTTGATCATCTGATCCATACGGCCCCGGAAATACAAATAGCCATCTTCATCCAGGCTGCAGTAGTCACCGGTATACAGCACGCTTTCACCCGGATAGCGCCCAGGCTTGAGCTTGAGCGCCGTGGCTGCCGGGTTGCGCCAGTAGCCGGCCATCACCGTGGCCCCGCGAATCACCAACTGGCCGACCTGATGGGGCTCGTCGATGCGCATGTCCTCATCGTCCACCAGCCACAGCTCGGTGTTGGGGATGGCAATGCCGACACTCCCGGGCTTGCTGTCTATATCTTCCGGCGGCAGGTAGGTGCAACGCTTGCACTCGGTCAGCCCGTACATGGAATAGATCTGTGCCTGGGGGAACAGCGCTTTCATCTGCGCAATATGCGGCGCCTTGAGGGCAGCACCGGTGTTGGTGACCATGCGCACGTCCGGAAAGGTCGCCTCGCGCTTGCGCGCATATTCATGCAGCAGTACCAGCATGGTCGGCACGAACGGAATCACCGTGACCTGGTACTGGCGAATCTTCTTGATCAGGAAAATCGGCCAGGTGAATTCCTTCTCCAGCACCAGGGTGGCGCCGGCGCTCATGGCCATGATCATCTGGTACAGGCCGTAGTCGAACGACAGCGGCAATGAGCACAGCACGTTGTCGGTCTCGTTGTAGCCCAGGTAGGTATGCAGGGAGCCGAGCGCCGCCAGCATGTTGCGGTGGGTCAGCATCACCCCCTTGGGCATCCCGGTCGACCCCGAGGTGTAAATGATCGCTGCCAGGTCCAGGTCCAGGTTGCCGCTGGGTAGCGGCACGCCAGCCCCCTGCCCCAGCAGGCCTTCGAAGGTTTGAACATGCGTCGAGCCCGCGTCGCCGTCGAGCAGCACGACGAGTTTGAGGTGAGCGAGCTGCGCCGTGTCAGGCCGCAGGCTGGCCATTTTTTCGGAAGTGGTGATCAACACCGAGGCTTGAGCATCGCGAACGATGTAGTCAAGGCCATCGGCCGGTGTCTCGAGCCCCACATTGACGACCACGCCCCCCGCCTTGAGCACGCCCCAGAAGGCACAGACCGTTTCGACCCGGTTGCCCAGGCACAGAACGACCCGTTTCTGGCGCTGCAGGCCGTTGACCTGCAAGCCCGCCGCCAACCGGGCGCTGGCCTCGTCGAGCTGGGCGTAGGTGTAGGTTTCATCGGCGTAGATGATCGCGGCCTTGTCCGGATGCAGTCCGTTGCGTGCTTCCAGCACATCCTGCAGCAGCACTTCAGACGCCTTCATGGTGCACCTCGATAGCCTCCAGCGCTCGACGGCCCGCAGGGAGCTGGCGATGCGCGTCGATGTAGCCGGCCAAGGTCGCCACGGTCTTGAAATGCCCCGGCGTGATGGTGTCCGGGTTGACGAAGAAGCCTTCGATGTCGTCCTCAAGGCTCACTAGCAACTCCATGGAAGTCAGCGAGTCGAGCCCAAGTTCATCGCGCAGGTGCGAGTCGGCACTGATGGCGACGTGTTCCGGAAGCTTCAAGACCACCCGCAGAATATCGGCGAGCTGGCGCTGGGTGGCCACCTGGGCAATGGGCGTCGGCTCTGCCTTGGTCGCGGTGCCGAGCAACTCGTCGAGGGCCACATCGGTATGGCTGTCGCGGATTTCCACGGCGCTCTGGCGGGCGCGGGCAAGGAACAAGCGGTTGTGGCTGACCACCACTTCGGCCGGGTGACCATGGCTGTGGAACAGCGTTGGCGAGGCAGTGGGCCCATATGCGCCCGAAGCCGTCACCGCCAGCAGGTCGCCTTCGCGCAAGGCCTCCAGCTGTACATCCCGCCCCAGCAGGTCGTCCGGGCTGCAGAGCGGCCCGGAGATATGGTACTCACGCAGCGGCCCACCATTGTCGCCGGTGGCCTTGACGATCCGGAAGTTGCGCTTGAGCACCTGGCCACTGCCGGCCGCCGCACCGTGGCAGTTGGTGCCACCGTCGGTCACGGCAAAGGTCTTGCCGTGGTTTTCCTTGATGTTGTCGACCGTTACCAGCAACGACCCGCACTTGCCGGCAACGAAACGCCCTGACTCCAGAATGATCCGAGTGCGGGGGAACTCATGATGAAAGGCGTTGAACAGGGGTGCCAGCAACTGCTTGAGCTGGGCGGTGTCGAGTTCCTTTTCGTTTTCGTAGTACTTGATACCCAGGCCGCCGCCAACGTCGACCATGCGCAGGTCCAGGTTGTAGCGGCGGCTCAGGCTGCGATACAGCCCCAGAATGTACTCGGCGTTGTCGTACACCGACTGAGCATCGAGAATCTTGGTGCCGTTGTAGACGTGGATGCCCTTGATCCTGATGTTGGGCAACGCCAGGTACTGGGCAAAATTGGCCACTGCGGTGTCTTCTTCGATACCGAAGTGCGTCGGCCGCCCGCCCATCTTCCATGGCGAGCCTGCGGCGGAGAAATTGGGGTTGATGCGAATGGCGACCGGTGCGTCACAGCCCAGCTCCCCAGCCAGGGCAGACAACTTGCGCAACTCGCTCTCGGACTCTACCACGATGGCGAACACCCCTACTTCCAGCGCCCGACGATGCTCTTCGGGCTTTTTGTAAGGGCCCAGCAGGATGATGTCCTGGGGGGTAACACCGGCCTTGAGGGCTATCTCCAGCTCCGCCAGCGAACAGACTTCGGCGTTGCCACCGTATGAGCGGATCAGTTTCACCAGCGATAGGTTCGGGTTGACCTTCAATGCATAAAAGATGTCCACACAATCGGGCAACGCGTCGCGCAATTCATTGAAACTGCCGCGCAACACGGCTTCATCATAGAGGTAGGTGGGTGTCCCGAACGTCGCTTTGGCCTGGAGAACCAGGTCCTTGGAAAGCTTCATCTTATGCTCCCTTCTGTTCTTATAGTCTGCCGCCGCAGCGGCGTCGCCCCGTTGTGTAAGCGCCTTCGCACAAACCCCATAGCGGTTTGGCTTCAAGGCAAATTGCGCATCTCTGACACGATCTATCGTCTCGCGCCTAAAACTTTGCGCGCAAAGTTTGTCGAAATTCTGCGTCCACGATTACGGTGATGTCAAGGTAATTCCATGTTCGCCGGGCTGCGGCTTAAAGCCACAGTTCACCCGCCGGCAAACACAGCACAGCGTATTTTCGCCACACCTTGCCCATAACAGTGCGCTTCACACCCAATGGATACGGGGCATTTATCTGATCCGTAGTTCTGCCAGGTTTCTGAGTCTGTTTTGCATCGCTTCAGCTTCCTACAGTGCGCCAGGGCTCTGCCCCCACGGCAGAGCGAGCCATACAGGAACTGTGGAAAAAAGCCATGAGCACACATCAACAGGCGCAGGCCTATAACTACAAAGTGGTCCGACAATTCGTGGTCATGACGGTGTTCTGGGGCATCGTCGGCATGGCCATGGGTGTCTGGATCGCCTCGCAACTGGTCTGGCCGGAGCTGAACCTGGAACTGCCGTGGACCAGCTTCGGCCGCCTGCGCCCACTGCACACCAGCCTTGTGATCTTCGGTTTCGCCGGCAGCGCACAATTCGCCGCCAGCTACTACGCGGTGCAGCGCACCTGCCAGGTGCGCCTGTACAGCGACAAGCTGGCCGCCTTCACCTTCTGGGGTTGGCAAGCGACCATCGTGATCATGCTGGTCAGCCTGCCGCTGGGCCTGACCACCACCAAGGAATACGCCGAGATCGAATTCACCGGTGCAGTCTGGATGGCGATTGTCTGGGTGGCCTACGGTGTGGTGTTCTTCGCCACCCTGCTGCGTCGCAAGGCCAAGCATATCTACGTCGGCAACTGGTTCTTCGGTGCCTTCATCGTGGTGATCGCCATGTTGCACGTGGTCAATCACTTGTCGATCCCGGTGAGCTGGTTCAAGTCCTACCCGGTCTACTCCGGCGCCACCGATGCCATGGTCCAGTGGTGGTACGGCCACAACGCCGTGGGCTTCTTCCTGACCACCGGCTTCCT
>CALMPB010000471.1 GCA_937871985.1 uncultured Burkholderiaceae bacterium | reverse complement strand
TCGCCTTTCAGCGTTTTTCCGGTCGGCAGGCGAACGCGCATCGGGTCGACCTTGGTGCCGTTGACGATCAGTTCGTAGTGAAGATGCGGTCCGGTGGCGAGGCCGGTCTGGCCGAGATAGCCGATGACCTGGCCCTGGCGAACACGCATGCCCGGTTCGATGCCTTTGGCGAACGCGCTCTGGTGATTGTAGGAGGTTTCGTAGCCATTGGCATGGCGGATGATGATCTGCTTGCCATAGCCGCCGGCCCAGCCGACCTTCTCGATGACGCCGTTGCCGGCGGCGATGATCGGGGTGCCGATCGGGGCCGCCCAGTCGACGCCGGTATGCATGCGCACGTAACCCAGGATCGGGTGACGGCGTGCGCCGAAGCCGGACCGGAACTTGCCGGCGGGCAGCGGATTGCGCAGCAGGAACTGCCGGGCGCTCGATCCGTCCTCGTCGAAATAGTCCGTGCTGCCGTCCTGCATCTGGAAGCGGTAGAAGTTGCGCGTCGTGCCGCCGAAGGTCGCCGAAACGTAGAGCAGCTGCGAATCGTCCGACGTCTGGTCGTTGCCGTCGGGTTGCGAGAACAGGACCTCGAGGCGATCGGACGGGTTGAGGCGTGACTGGAAATCGACGTCCGAGCCAAGCAGCTTGATGAGCTGCTGTGTCATCGACTTGGACATGCCGTAGGAGAAGGCGGCGCGGTAGATGCCGTCATAGATATTGGGCAGGTTGCCGCGCGCCACGACCGGCGCCGAGGAATCGTCGAAAGCGGTCAGCAGTTCGGGGTTCGGCTCCGGCTCCTGGGCCGGCACGTATTGGCCGCGATCGTCCAGCGCGATGGTCACGATGTGCTGGGTCTTGTCGTAGACGCTGGTGCGCACGACCTTGGCGGCATCGCCGCGTACTTCCAGTCCGACCCGCAGCACCGTTCCGGCCTTCAGCGCCGGCGCGTTCAACAACTTGGCGATCGCCTCGGCCATGCCGGTCGCGTCATCGCCCGTGTAGCCCGAATCGGCCAACGCGTCCGTTATGTTGCGATCCTTGGTGAAGGGGATGATTTCCTCGGCGAAGGCCGGCGCCTGGTCGTCAACTGCGGCACGCGGCGTCACGGAGACGTTTTCCGGCACGATCTTGACGTCGTAGGAGCCGGCCATGCTCTCGGCGAATGCCTCGCCGAACCGCTGCGGGTCCACATAGTGCAGTGACGCCACCTGCACGGCGCCGTCGCTGAGGCCCGTGCTGGCCTCGCGCACCACCTTCTCCACCTCGTCGGCGGAAAGGTCGCTCTTCTCGTCGAAGGACGCCGTCTCGATCGGGAACTCGACCGTCTTCAGGCTCATTTCGCTCTCGACCTTGGCGCCGTAGATCTGGCCGGCGCTGGCGATCGCGGGAGAGGCGGGCTGGCTGTTGCCGCTGTCGTCGCCATCGTCGGCGAAGACCTGCATGGGATCGAAAGGCGGGTAGGGCCGGTTGGTGGTGTGGCCGGCCGCAAGCGCCATCTTGATCTGCACGAAGGGCATGGTGTGGATGACGTCGCGGTCGCCGACCTTGGTGACCATCGACACTTCCATGCGCCGCCGATCCTTGGCCTTGGCGATCTGACGCGGCGCCACCAGCCTGGTCGTCTTGGCGATCTCACCGGAATCGCCGTTGCCGGCGAGGCTGGCGAGTTCGGCGATCTCGGGCGGCGTCGCCAGTTGCTGGCGGCCATCGAGGGCGGCAAACAGCGCCACGCCCATCAACACGCTTGATGTCACGCCAGTCAGGAATGTCCCGGACAGCCAACGCGCCGAAACCTCGCGGCGGTCCGGAGGACCGCTGCGGCCGTCCGCGATCAGCGGCGGCTCGTTGCCGAGTTCGGCTATGACATCTTCGGCGTCTGGCATCCAGAAAGGCTGCTTTATCCCCGGGCGGAACGGCTTATCGCTTTTGTTGTGGCCATGACATTTGCCTGTCGTGGCGGGCGAAGTCAACGAAGCGCCAGGCGCTTGCCGAAATCCCCCTTGCACTTGGTCGTGTGGAATCTCATGCAGGAAAAGGCCGGACGCCTCATATCCACAAGGCTATCGCATATTCCTTATAAGACGCCGGAAGAAGGAGCCGCGGGATTGGCGCCGCGCCTGCTTCGCTGGCTTGGTGTCGAACGGCAATGCGGCGGCAATAGGGCTCTCTTGGGGCCGCTGGGCAAGGTCTCCCCCACCTTCCCTTGAGGCAGTTGAGGGTCGGTTTCGGGCCGCGCGAAACCTCTGTCGCAAAAAGTTCAAAAACTTCGATTTCCTCTGTTGACAGTATCGGCCGCTGCCGCCTATATACGCCTCACCAACGACGGCGGCGACGCTGCTGGCGACCAAGAAGCTCGCTTCTGTGTTTCGCGAAGTTGGACGAAATTCAAGAGAGCCGCGCGAGCGACACTCGGAAGGCCCCGGAGCCGAAAGCGAAGCGGGCCGCGACATTGCGTGAAGCGATGTCTGTTCTTTGACAATTGAATAGAGAAGAAAGAGAAACGTGGGCGGCAGAGTCCTGCTGAACGCCTTGTCCCGCCAGGGATAAGGATGTTCGAACGAGACTTTGGCGGATCACGTTTCGTGAGAATAAGTCTACCAGAGCACGCAAGTGTTCAGGTGTGAATGTTCTCGTCGATTCATGCGTGACCAATAAAGCCAAATCAAAGTCTTACTAAACTTGAGAGTTTGATCCTGGCTCAGAACGAACGCTGGCGGCAGGCTTAACACATGCAAGTCGAGCGCCCCGCAAGGGGAGCGGCAGACGGGTGAGTAACGCGTGGGAATCTACCCATCTCTACGGAACAACTCCGGGAAACTGGAGCTAATACCGTATACGTCCTTTTGGAGAAAGATTTATCGGAGATGGATGAGCCCGCGTTGGATTAGCTAGTTGGTGGGGTAAAGGCCTACCAAGGCGACGATCCATAGCTGGTCTGAGAGGATGATCAGCCACATTGGGACTGAGACACGGCCCAAACTCCTACGGGAGGCAGCAGTGGGGAATATTGGACAATGGGCGCAAGCCTGATCCAGCCATGCCGCGTGAGTGATGAAGGCCCTAGGGTTGTAAAGCTCTTTCAACGGTGAAGATAATGACGGTAACCGTAGAAGAAGCCCCGGCTAACTTCGTGCCAGCAGCCGCGGTAATACGAAGGGGGCTAGCGTTGTTCGGAATTACTGGGCGTAAAGCGCACGTAGGCGGATTGTTAAGTTAGGGGTGAAATCCCAGGGCTCAACCCTGGAACTGCCTTTAATACTGGCAATCTAGAGTCCGAGAGAGGTGAGTGGAATTCCGAGTGTAGAGGTGAAATTCGTAGATATTCGGAGGAACACCAGTGGCGAAGGCGGCTCACTGGTCCGGTACTGACGCTGAGGTGCGAAAGCGTGGGGAGCAAACAGGATTAGATACCCTGGTAGT
>CALMPB010000470.1 GCA_937871985.1 uncultured Burkholderiaceae bacterium | reverse complement strand
GCGTTGGTTGGCGCCAAAGCGATGATACCGGCACCTAACAGGAACTTACGTCTGTTCATCGATTTCCCTCCAGAAGAACGATTACCTCAGGCAGCCTGTGTTTTTGCCGTGTACGCAGCTCGGGAACTTCGAGCGGGGAAGCTGGTGGAAAGAATGCGAGCATCCGCGCACCGCCGAACCTTCCGGAGTTAGTTACTGGCATGGGGGCGGTTCTCTTCTAGCTGGAAGCTATTTGCCCTCACCGATACTTGGCTTGGCCACTCCACGGGTCGAGCCTTCGTCGACGAAGCCCTCTTCTCGAATGCAACGACGATGCCGTTCATTCCCCCGAGATCCCGCCATTTACCGAGCGTCAGACCACGCTTGCGTGCGCAGTTCATGATCGTGACAACCTGTCCCGGAGGGATGTTGAATATGAGCAGTCCGCCGGGCCGTAACAGGGCTGCGGCCGCAGACATAAACGAGGCTGTATCCGTTTCGAAATAGGCGGCTGCTTGCGAGTAGAGGATGCTGATCGATCCAGGTGTTACCCCCTGCGCATCAACCACGGCCAGCCCCGCTGCCGTGACATAGGGGTGTTCGGTAATTCCGTTCGGCAGTTCGGTGTGCCAGCGCGTCAGGTTCGTGAAGTGGAGGAAGGCCGTTTGACCTAGGGCCTCCCCGAAATGCCTCGCCAGACCCGCAATGTCGCGAGCGTTGGGTGACGCGGACGTTTTCAGTCCTGCCCAGCCACCACCGACCTCGAGATATCGAAAGTCTCCATCCGCCTTCAAGCGGTCGGTTGCTTCCTGGACCAGATCGAAGCCGAGTTCTTCGGCCAGGCGGAATGAGCCGCCGCTGGAAGTCCATGCGCCGTCATGCAGAAAGGAACCAATGGCTCGAAAGATCGACCCGGTTTCGCGGAGCATCGCGCCCAGATATCTGAGCGGGTTACGGCGCGATGGTATTGGTGCGTTGGGGCGTAGTCTGCGAGCTTGCAGGTCCCGTTTTACCCCCATCCGTATCGAGAGCCATGCGGCCTCATCCGGTTCGTAGCCGATAAGTTGGAAGTTATATAGAATCAATTTGCGCGCGCGCGCAGCTGCGATGAACATTGTGAAAATTCCGCGATAGCCTGAAATGTCGCCCAGCTTCTGGGCGACCGGTGGGCACTGAGCGGAAAGGAACGGGCGCCAACGGCACCGGCAACAGATACACTCAGTGCATCAGCACCAAGCGGCTCGTGGAGGACGTTCAACAGCTATCTGGACGAAATGCGCGCCGTCTTGCTGGGCACGAGACATCGGGCGATTGCCCAATCCGGATATATTCCCTGCCAGTTGCACAGCCATTTCACCGTGATGATCGTGATGCAATGACTGATGAAACAGACCGCCGTGATCGCTGGTCTGTTGACTGTGGGTATGAGTGATTTGCGCGACCGGAAGCTCAGCAGCCTCAAGTGCGGGCGGATGTGCAGCAAATGCCAACAGCAGCATCGCCAAGGCGATTGCCGCGCCTAGAAGGCGCCGAACTGGCAAATCTAAACGAAACGTCCGCATGGCTCCAATTTGCATCACAACATTAAGACCTGGTTAAGGCTCCGAAGTCGGCGAATCGCGAAACCTCAACAGACTGAGATTACCGCCATGGCGGTTGTCAAACTAGACCGTCGTCGCGATTTTTGGCCCCCTCCAGCGTATCGGCCAGGATGGCGGGCCACAAGCCGATGACGCCCACTATGGTCTGTCACTAGGAATATTGCCTTCAGCCCGAGCGCGATGGTGATGTTCTGCTTGATGTTGAGCATGCGAGTGCCATGTCATCGAAGCGCTGGCGGACCACAGGGCAAAAAAGTTGGAGCGGCCGAGTGCCGTCGGCCGCTCCATGTCGCCAAGGCCCCTGAAACGAGAGGACCACATGCGACGGCCCTATGACTGTATATCCTCTAGCGCGAGCGCAGTAGGTCTGGCCGGCAGATCACAAAGATGTGTTGGCTAAGCTATTGATCGACTCCGATAGTACTGATGTTGCGTATTTCGCGGCTTGCAGCAATGAGACTTGCAAAAGGAGCGCTTTGCCGTCAGCCTAAGCGAATGATGCCCCGGCCGTCGCTAAAACGTCTTTTCCTGATGCTGCTCGCGGTCTTTCTGACAACAGGGTTCAGCATGTCCGCGGCTGAGGCCAGCGTCGTTTCGGCAGCGATGAAAATGACAGCCGACGACAGGATGGCGATACCCACCAATGCCGGCATGGGCAAGATGGCCGATGTCGGTATGAAGGTCGACCGAAAGGTTTGCCTTAAGGGTACCGGTGAAAACGGCAATCCAATGCGTTGCCCGCCAACCTGCATCTCTCCGCTGCTCGCCTTGGTGCCGCAGGGCCTTGCCGTGGCGACGGCTCGGCGCTTGCGGCAGCTGTCGGCATTGCCAGCCGCGCTCCTGCGTGGGCGAGGTTCCCCGCCCGAGCCATTCCCTCCGAGATCCAGCACCTGATG
>CALMPB010000469.1 GCA_937871985.1 uncultured Burkholderiaceae bacterium | reverse complement strand
GCCTTCGGCCAGCGCCATCAAGTGCCGGTGATAGGCGGCCATGCCTTCCGAGTGCGGTTCCTGGGCGGGGTAGGCGTCGATCTTCATGGTCATCGAACCTCGCGCGGGACGATCATCTTGGGGTCGATCAGCCGGCCTTCCTCGACCACCCGGTTGCCGTCCAGGTCGATGGAGCAGTTGCGCATGGGCAGGTCGTAGTGCCCACGGGTCGTGCGCTTGCCGCCGCCCTGGGTATTGGGTCCGGTGGAAAACAGGAAATTGCCGGGAAAGCAGCGGGACGCGGCGCGGCTGCGTTCGGGGCCGTCTCCATACAGGGCGATCGAATCCCAGCGGCATTGCGGGTTCATGCCCCAGCCCAAATGCGAAATAGCATAGGGGTCTTTGTCGTCGTCGTGCGCTTTGCCGTCGGCCAGCCATTCGCGCATCAGGGCGGCGTCCAGACCGCCTTCGATGGACTGGATGTGGCCGTCCGCGACTTCAATGACGATTTCGTCCTGGACATAGCGGCAATAGGGCAGGATGACGATGTCGCCCGGCTGCACGACGACCCGGCCGTTGGCGCTGCCTTCGTTGGGAAACGTGTGGATCAGGCCCACGCCCCAGTGGTCGAAATGGCCGGGCTCGTCGGCAAACCCGTACTGGCTCATGACGGGATATTCGCCGCAGGAGTAGGTGAGGTCGGTGCCGGCCTTGCTGGTGACGCGGACGTTCCGGGTCTTTTCGTAAAGGCGGTGCGCGTACATGACCGCTTCCTTCAGGCCCGGCGGAGCCTGCAGGGCGAAAAGGTCGTCGGGCGCGTCGATGATCATCTGCACGCGCACGCCGCAGTTCATGACCTCTTTGAGCCAGCTTGCAAACAGCGGGACGTGGAAGATCAGGATCATGTCGCACGCCTTGAGCGCCTCCAGGGTGCCCTTGCACTGGCCGATGGTGGGCACGCCCACATTGGCCCAGCCGGGGATGGCGTTGACCCGCATTTCATAGATATCGGCGCCGAGCATGTCGGCGGCCGCGAACGCCGCCTCGATGTACTCGTTGCGCGTACCGAGGTCGCTGACGATGGCGATGGTTTGCCCAGGCCCGATCCGGCAGAGTTCAAATTGCTTTTTGAACAATCCCGGCAGCTTGCCGGGGTTGGTGAGCCGTGTTCTGAGATCCGATGGTGTCATGGCGGTTAGCTCTCTTTGCGTGGTTGATGGCGAAGGCGCCGAAGTGCGATTTTTCCAATAACGAATTATGTTCGTTTTTATTATGCATAATTGAACAAGCGCGTCATATCGTGGTTTACCCTGTTGTATGCCAACGGATTGTTTTTGATGATCAGGCCGTTGTGCGAGCCGGGCCGGTTCATTGATCCAGCCGGTTTGCTGAGCTGCAGGTAGTGGAGCCTTAGTGTGCTGTTCGGCTAATCCGCATACTTAACTTCGGCGCCTGAACTTGCCATGCGGCGTTGCCAATTCTCGGGATAGCTACGGCTATCCCTGCGGTTGGCGCCTTGCCTGACAAGCCCATGCATCCGAATTTAAATACCCGAACTAACCAAACAGCACACCAGCAAGGAGTCATCGTGGTTCAAGTCAAGAAGGTCGAGGTCGAGCAAGCCATCACGCAGGCGGCCTACGAGCTGTTCATGGAGCATGGCTATTCGGGCACGCGCATTCCCCAGATCGCCAAGCGGGCGGGGGTGTCGCCGGCCAATATCTACGTTTATTTCGGCTCGAAACTGGACATCCTCAGTTGCATCTACGAAAAGTGGTTCGCGGAGCGCCTGGAAGGATTGAAGGCGTCGCTGAAGGCCTGCGCGACGCCCCAGGAAAAACTGAAGCAAATATTCCTGAGCATGTGGCTGGAATTCCCGGCTGCGGACAACGGGTTTTGCAACAACCTGATCGAGGCGCTCTCGGCCAAAGGCACAAAGGAAAAATACGATTCGAGCCTGCGCATTTCCATAGAGCAAAGCCTGAGCAAGATGCTGGCGGGCTGCCTGCCCGGTTTGAAGCGGGCCCAGCATAAAGCCATCGCGACGTTTCTGTTGATGGCGTTCGATGGCTATGCGCTCAATTACCATTTGCACGACGGCAAGCTCGGCTCGACGGAGGAAATCGATTTTCTGTGCCAGATGATTTTCGCCTACGAGGAGGGCTAGGAACGCGGGCGGCAACAATGTGCGAGGCGGACAGTCTGCGGGAAAGGATGGACCTCCATGAAAAGAGCGACTTTCGGCGTGCGCCGCGCAACGGCCCGTTGATTATCTATTTACTTTTTTTGCGTCGGGATTAAAAATTGAAAGTCTTACAGGAAGCCCAATGCGGACAAGCGCTCTGGCTCTCAGGCGCGCGTTGCGGCTATCTTGGCCTTTGCAGCCTCGCCAACCAAGAGACAAGCCCATGCATTCGCCTTTTTTCTCCACGCACTCCGATCGCGTCACGCGTGCGCGCCAAAAATATTTTGAAGACGGCCAGCCTCCTTCGGGAGTGGTGAACGAGGCAATATTCCAGTCATGGACACGCTGTCTGCGGGCTCACCAGAACCCTCGCAATGCCATGGAGTTTCTGCAGGTTTCGCAAAGCCGGGTGCAATTAGCCATGCAAAGAAGCCATTTTTTGCTGGAGTCGTGGAACCGTGAAGCGCCGTTGATCGAAGCGGCATTGGGGGCGACAAACTGTGCGGCCATGCTGATGGATTCTTCAGGGGTGATTATTGGATCCGCCTGCGTGGGACGGTGCCACGAGAAGATCATTCCCTTGTCTACTCGCCTGGGCGTCAATCTTTCGGAGGAGGCCGTGGGAACGACCGCTCCCGGTATCGTGGCGCGTACAGGCCGGAAAATCAGTGTCCTGGGGCCGGAGCATTTTTTCGACACAAGCAATACGATGCATTGCGCCGCTGCGCCAATACGCGACATTCACGGGAAGCTGGCCGGCATCCTGGATATATCCAGCGAGGAAAAGGCCTTTACCTTCGATGCGGCTTCGGTGGTGGGCGTCTTTGCGGCCTCGGTCGAAAACAGGCTGCTGATAGCGCAGTCCCGCGAGCTGGTCGTGGTTCGCATGCAGATTTCGCCGTCCCTGCTGGACACGCCGATGTCGGGCCTGATAGGCGTTGATTTTGCCGGTAACGTGGTCTGGAGGAACGCGGTTGCTTCGCGCTTTCTGGGGTTGGCCGATACCATCACCGAAGATACCCATGACGATGTCGAGTCTCTTCTGGGATGCGGGCTTCGCGAGCTTGTCTCGCTGTCCGGGCCCGTCGCGCGCAGGCTGCCGACGGGGTTGTTGATGTACGTGCAAGTGGAAATAACCGCCAGGGACGGCTACGGAAAACTTTTCGGATCGGCCTTGGGCGAAGTGCGGGCGGTGTCGGAAGACAACACGGCGCCCGATCCCGAGCGTGTCGCCGGCGGGGGCGATCGGCCGCCGGCCGACGCCGCTTCCCTATCCGAAGACCGGCCCTTCAGCCTTCGGGAAGCCGATACGGATCTGATACGCAAAGCCCTGAAAGAAACCGGCGGAAACATCGCGGCAGCGGCCAGGATGCTGGGGGTTTCGAGGGGCTTGGTCTATAGGCGGTTGCGCGCCGAAGAAAAAGCCCCGCGGCCGGACTGACGCCGCCAGGCCGGCCGCGGGGCGGGAAGGGTCAGACCGGATACTGCTGCACGGAAGGCTCCAGGGTTATCCATTTGAGCTCCGTGAACTCGTCGATCACCGCGCGGCCGTCGAACCGGCCGTATCCGCTGTCTTTGGTTCCTCCAAATGGAGCCTGAGCCTCGTTTTGCACCGTTGCGCCGTTGATGTGGCAGGACCCGGCGTCTATCTGCATGGCTACGTTCAGCGCCCGCGTCACGTCCCGGCCGAACACCCCCGAGGACAGACCGTAGGAGGTATCGTTGGCGGTGGCGATGGCCTCATCCACGCCTTTTACCCGAACCACGGTTGTAATCGGCCCGAAAGTTTCGTCATCGTAAATACTCATTCCCGGCTTGACGTGGTCGATGACGGTGGCCGGCATAACGGCGCCGTCCGCCTTCCCGCCGGCGGCTATGCGCGCGCCCTTGGCCACGGCGTCGTCGATCATTGCATTCAAGCGGGCTCCCGAGCTGCTTGCGACCATCGGGCCGATGACGCAGTCAGGATTGACGCGTGGATCGCCCGATACCAGCTTTTTGGCATGGGCGGCGAATTTTTCCACGAACTCATCGGCGACTTTTTCATCGACGACAATGCGTTCCGTAGACATGCAGATTTGTCCTTGATAAAGAAACGAGCCGAAAACCGCCGCCTTCACCGCCTCGTCGATGTTGGCGTCGTCCAGAATCACCAATGGGGATTTGCCGCCAAGCTCCAGGAGGCAGCGTTTGAGCTGGCCCGCCGCTTTCTGGGCGATGATGCGGCCAACCCGAGTGGAGCCTGTGAAGTTGATGCGCCGTACGGCCTTGTGCGCGATCAGGGCGTCGATGATTTCCGGCGCGTCTTTGGGAGCATTCGTGACGAAGTTCAACACGCCGGGAGGAAGCCCGGCCTCCACCAACGCCTGCGCAACCAGCTGATGCGTGCGCGGGCTCGCCTCCGAAGCGCGAAACACCACGCTATTGCCGCATACCACCGGATAGGCAATGGCCCGGGCGGCGAGCACCACGGGGCCATTCCACGGGACGATGCTGAGGATCACCCCGACGGGCTGCCTGACCGTCATCGACAAGGCTCCTGGCTTGTCCGTGGGTATTGTTTCACCCTGGATCTGTGTGGCCAGAGCTGCCGCTTCCCGAAAAAGGCTGGCGGCAGCCAGTACGTTGAATCCGGCCCAAAGCGCGGAGGCACCCACTTCGGCGGCCATGGCGCTGATGAACTCATCGGTTTTGCCCTCGAGTATATCGGCGGCCATGAGGAGTATGCGGCGTCGCTCCGAGGGGCTTGAATGCCGCCACGATTGGAATGCCGTTTGTGCGGAGTCTACCGCGTTCAAGGCATCCTTGACGTTGCCCGCCGCGCTGCTGGTCACGGTCTCGTCGGTTACTGGATGGCGTCGCTCGAAAGTCGCGCCGCTCGTGGACAGGACTTCCTGATTGTCGATGATTAATGTGGTTTTCATGATGATCCTCCGAATTCTGTGCCACGTGATGTGATGGCTGTCTTGTTGAGATGCAGGGAGAGGCGAAGGCGTTATGCCGCCAGGCAAATTCTAGAAAGCGGGGAGGGTGGTCAAAAATTTCGGGTTTACCCGGAGGCCTTTCTGTTCCAATGTGGAACAGTCGGCGCTGGGCTCCGATGCGATCTTGCGCGGCGCATTGACGTTGTTCCGGGCTTGCCTCGTGCATGTGCGGGCGCTTTGTTCTAAAAATTGTTGCAAAAAAGGCAGTGTTGAAACGCACTAAGGCTTGTGCGCGTGAAAGCTTCGCGTCAATATACTCACACCCGTTTTCCTATGAACAGGAGGTGTTTTATGCGTTTCTCGATTCGCGCCGCGGCCTTCGCCGCTGTATTGGGTGGTGTGCTGACCGTTCCCGTCATGGCCCAGGCGGCCTCCACCACGGCGGCTCCCGCCAACGGCAAGACGGCCCAGCAACAGCGCATGACAACCTGCAATGCCGAGGCAAAAGGTAAAACGGGCGACGAACGCAAGGCGTTCATGAGCTCCTGCCTGAAGGGCGAGAGCGCTGCCGGCACAAAGCAGCTTAGTTCGTCCCAGCAGCGCATGAAAGACTGCAACGCCAAAGCCAAGGGCAAAACCGGCGATGAACGCAAGACATTCATGAGCAGCTGCCTCAAGGCAAAATAAATAATACGCGGCGGCAAGCCGCGGCTTTCGCGGCCTGGCCCGACGGGCCGGGCCGTTTGCGCTGTGGGGAACTGCGGTTTCCCGCAAGTGCCGCAACGTGCGTCCGACCGCCATCGGGGAAGCCAGGCGCGTGAGGCGGCGGCAGCCCTCCCTTTGCGTATCAGTCATTGCGCGTTCCATTTCCAAGACCCTGTTTTTTCGGGGTTTTTTGCTTTTTAAACAGGCGGCTTCGCCCGTATTCATCCTGGTCGCGTGTGGATATATTCGGGGGAAAACGGTGATCCTTGTTATGATTCGGGGTTACCTCATTGTCCTTTGCTCGAGAAATAGATGCCGCAATACCGTTCCCGCACTTCCACTCACGGTCGCAACATGGCAGGCGCGCGTGCTCTTTGGCGCGCCACCGGCATGAAAGACGGCGACTTCGACAAACCCATCATCGCCGTCGTCAACTCGTTCACCCAGTTCGTGCCGGGGCACGTGCATTTGAAGGACATGGGGCAACTGGTGGCGCGCCAGATCGAGCAGGCGGGCGGCGTCGCCAAAGAATTCAACACCATCGCCGTGGACGACGGCATTGCCATGGGCCATGGCGGCATGCTGTATTCGCTGCCCTCGCGCGAACTCATCGCCGACTCGGTCGAATACATGGTCAATGCGCATTGCGCCGACGCCATGGTCTGCATTTCCAACTGCGACAAGATCACCCCGGGCATGCTCATGGCTGCCCTGCGGCTCAATATTCCAGTGGTGTTCGTGTCGGGCGGCCCGATGGAGGCCGGCAAGATCATCGATCCGTCCAGCAAGAAGGTGGTTAAGAAGCTGGACCTGGTCGATGCCATGGTCAAGGCGGCGGACAGCGCCGTCAGCGATGTCGAAGTCGCTCAGATCGAACGCAGCGCCTGTCCGACTTGCGGATCGTGCTCGGGCATGTTCACGGCCAACTCCATGAACTGCCTTACCGAGGCCCTGGGCTTGTCGCTGCCCGGCAATGGCACGGTGGTGGCCACGCACGCGCGCCGCAAGGGCCTGTTCGAAGAGGCCGGCCGGCTGGTGGTGGATTTGTGCAGGCGCTATTACGAACACGACGACGACTCGGTTCTGCCGCGCAGCATCGCCACGTTCCAGGCCTTTGAAAACGCCATGACGCTCGATGTGTCGATGGGCGGTTCCACCAATACCGTGCTGCACCTGCTGGCGGCGGCCCAGGAGGCGGGCGTCGACTTCACCATGTCGGACATCGACCGCATTTCGCGCCGGGTCCCGTGCTTGTGCAAGGTGGCGCCGGCCACCGAAAAATACCATATCGAAGACGTGCATCGCGCGGGCGGCATCCTGGCCATCCTGGGCGAACTGGCTCGCGCCGATCTGCTCAACCTGGATGTCGGCAACGTTCACAGCGGCACGCTGGGCAGGGCGATTTCGACCTGGGATGTGAAAAGCGAGCAGTCCACCGACGAAATCCACGATTTCTACATGGCTTCGCCGGGCGGCATTCCCACCCAGGTGGCTTTCAGCCAGGATCGGCAATATGCCACGCTGGATATGGACCGCGAAGCGGGGTGCATCCGCGACAAAGCGCATGCCTATTCGCAGGACGGCGGCCTGGCCGTGCTGTACGGCAACCTGGCGCCCAACGGCTGCATCGTCAAGACGGCCGGGGTGGACGAGCGCATCCTCACGTTCACCGGCACGGCTCGCGTTTACGAAAGCCAGGAAGACTCCGTGGCCGGCATCCTGACCGGCAAGGTCAAGGCCGGCGACGTGGTCATCATTCGCTACGAAGGCCCCAAGGGCGGGCCGGGCATGCAGGAAATGCTGTACCCCACTTCCTACCTCAAGTCCAAGGGGCTGGGCGCCAGCTCGGCCTTGCTGACCGACGGCCGTTTCTCGGGCGGCTCGTCCGGGCTGGTCATTGGCCACGCTTCGCCCGAAGCGGCGGAAGGCGGCAATATCGGCCTGGTCAACGACGGCGACGTCATTGAAATCGACATTCCAAACCGCAGCATCAACCTGGCGATCAGCGACGACGAGCTGGCGCAGCGCCGCGCCGCCATGGAAGCGCGCGGCGACAAGGCCTGGCAGCCGGTCAACCGCGAACGGGTCGTGTCGCAGGCCCTGCTGGCGTACGCCGCCCTTGCCACCTCGGCCGACCGGGGCGCGGTGCGCGATGTCGGTCAATTAAGCAAACGCAAGTCGTGAACGGCCTGGCCGCGAATCAAAAACGGAGCCCCAGCGGCTCCGTTTTTGATTCGTCGGGCTGTGCGTGGCGTGTACCGGGATTCCCTTATTCGCAATCCGGTTGAAAAAAGCGGGGCGCGGTGCGACACTGGGCTTTTTTCCGGGAGCCCAGCATGACCACGAAGAAGCGTTTGCGATCCGCCAATATCACCCAGGGCGCGGCGCGGGCGCCCAACCGTTCCATGTACTATGCGCTGGGCTACAAGGAAGAAGATTTCATCAAGCCCATGGTGGGCGTGGCCAATGGCCACAGCACCATCACTCCCTGTAACAGCGGCCTGCAGCGCCTGGCCGATGCCGCGGTTCAGGCCATCGAGCAACACGGCGGCAATGCCCAGATGTTCGGCACGCCCACCATTTCCGATGGCATGGCCATGGGCACCGAAGGCATGAAGTATTCCCTGGTGTCGCGCGAGGTCATCGCCGACTGCGTGGAAACCTGCGTCCAGGGGCAGTGGATGGACGGCGTGCTGGTCATCGGCGGCTGCGACAAGAACATGCCGGGCGGCATGATGGGCATGCTGCGCGCCAACGTGCCTTCCATTTACGTGTATGGCGGCACCATATTGCCGGGCCGGCTCAACGGCCAGGATCTGAACATCGTCAGCGTGTTCGAGGCCGTGGGCGAAAACGCCGCGGGCCGCCTCAGCGACGCGGGCCTCAAGCAGATCGAGCTGCACGCCATTCCGGGGCCGGGTTCCTGCGGCGGCATGTATACCGCCAACACCATGAGCTCGGCGTTCGAGGCGCTGGGCATGAGCCTGCCGTACTCGTCCACCATGGCCAATGTGTACGACGAAAAAGTGGAATCGGCGGCCGAATCGGCGCGGGTGCTGCTCAAGGCCATCGAGCTCGACCTCAAGCCGCGCGACATCGTTACCCGCAAATCCATTGAAAACGCCGTGGCCGTGGTCATGGCCATCGGCGGTTCGACCAATGCGGTGCTGCACATCCTGGCCATTGCGCATGCCGCCGGGGTGGAGTGGACCATCGACGATTTCGAGCGCGTGCGCCTGCGCGTGCCGGTCATCTGCGACCTCAAGCCCAGCGGCCACTACCTGGCGGTCGATTTCCACAAAGCGGGCGGCGTGCCTCAAGTCATGAAGATGCTGCTCAATGCGGGGCTCATCCATGGCGAATGCATGACCATCACCGGCAAGACCATGGCCGAATTGCTGGCCGGCGTTCCCGATGCGCCATCGGCCGACCAGACCGTCATCCGCCCGCTCGACAAGCCGCTCTATCCTCAAGGCCATCTGGCCATCCTGAAGGGCAATCTTTCCACCGAGGGCTGTGTGGCCAAGATCACCGGGCTCAAGAATCCCGTCATGACCGGGCCAGCCAGGGTCTTCGACGACGAGCAAAGCGCGCTGGCCGCCATTCTCGAAGGCCGCATCAAGCCGGGCGACGTCATGGTGCTGCGCTACCTGGGCCCCAAGGGCGGGCCGGGCATGCCTGAAATGCTCGCGCCCACCAGCGCGCTTATCGGCAACGGCCTGGGCGATTCGGTCGGCCTCATCACCGATGGCCGCTTCTCGGGGGGAACCTGGGGCATGGTGGTGGGGCACGTGGCGCCCGAGGCCGCCGTGGGCGGCTGCATTGCCCTGGTGCACGAAGGCGACTCCATTACCATCGATGCGCACCAGCACCTGCTCCAGCTCAATGTGCCCGACGCGGAAATCGCCAGGCGCAGGGCGGCCTGGAAGGCGCCGGCGCCGCGCTATACGCGGGGCGTGCAGGCCAAGTTCGCGCATAACTGCTCAACGGCCAGTACAGGCGCGGTGCTGGACAATTTCTAGATGTATGGCTTTTGTGGCTACGCCGTGGCGGCCAGCGGGCCGCTCGGCCCCGGCCGCAGGGTTCGCCATAGCAGCGTTCCGACGATGATCAGGTTGAGCAGGTTCCAGCCTATGCCGTTCAGAAAGGCGGCCTGATACGACCCCGTCAGGTCGAAGACCTTGCCCGACATCCATCCGCCCAGGGCCATGCCCAGCAAGGTGGCCGAAATGACGGTGCCGGTGCGGGTGCCGGCTTCTTCGGGCCGGAAATGCTCGCGCACGATAATGGCGTAGGCGGGGACGATGCCGCCCTGGAACAGCCCGAACAGCGCCGCAATGACGTACAGCGAAACCAGGCCGTCGAACGGCAGGAACAACAGCAGGGCCACGGTTTGCAGGGCCGAGCCCAGCAGCAGGGTGCGCAGGCCGCCGATGCGGTCGCAGATGGCCCCCGAGACAAGGCGGCTGACGATGCCGCAGACCAGCATGAGCGACAGCATTTCGGCGCCGCGCGCCGCGCCATAGCCCAGGTCGGAACAGTACGCAACGATATGGACTTGCGGCATGGCCATGGCCACGCAGCAGCCCACGCCGGCTACGCACAACAGGAATTGCGCCGTGCCCGGGCTTAGCCCGAACGGGCGCTGGGAGGGCGCGGCATGAGCCCCGTGGCCGGCGCGGGGCGTGGCGAGAGCCACCGAAACGGAAGGCGGCCGGCGATGCATCAGCAGGGCCAGGCCCGCCATGGTAACGAAGCTGAACAGGCCCATGTAGATATAGGTCTGGCGCCACCCGAGATCGTAGATGAAGTGCTGGACGATGGGAGGCCAGATGGCGCCGCTCAAGTAGTTGCCGCTGGCGCATACGGCCACCGCGATGCCGCGCCGGCGCGCGAACCACAGCGAGGTGTCGGCGATAAGGGGCGCGAACGATGCCGAGCAGCCCGCAAAACCCATGAGCGCGCCGTGCACCAGGGCGAAGACCCAGATGTTGCCGGCCGTGGCGGCCAGGGCATAGCCCAGGCCCACGCCGACGGCGCCGATAAGCAGCGGAACCATGACGCCGTAGCGGTCGGCCAGCCAGCCCATGACCATGCCGCCCAGGCCGAAGCCTATCATCAGCAAGGTGTAGGGCAAGGAGGCGGCGGCCCGATCCACGCCGAAGTCGGCCTGCACCGAGGGCAGCACCACGGCAATGACGTACATGGCGCTGCTGCCCAGTGTGATGAGGATCAGCGTGACGACAAGCCGGAAGACGGCATAGGGTGAATCGGGAAGCGGAGCGGGTGCAGCGGTTGTCATGGTGAGGCTTGATGGTGCGGCGTGGCTGGTCGAATTCGGCGCAGGCCTTCCGCGACGGCGCGGGAGGCCTGTGTTGGCATGGGTTTAGAACGGGTATTGGCGTGGCGTGGTTTGCACGGATACCCAGCGCAGGTCGGTGAAGGCTTCGATGCCGGCCTTGCCGCCGAAGCGCCCGATGCCGCTGTCCTTGACGCCGCCGAACGGCATTTGCGCTTCGTCGTGGACGGTCGGGCCGTTGACGTGGCAGATGCCCGCTTCGATGCGCTTGGCCACCTGCAAGGCCCGGCCCACGTCTTTGTCGAAGACCGCCGATGACAGGCCATAGGGGTTGTCGTTGGCGATGGCAATGGCTTCTTCCACACCCTTGGCCCGCACGATGCCCTTGACGGGCGCGAAGGTTTCTTCGCTGTAGATCCGCATGGCCGGTGTGACGTGGTCGATGAGCGTGGCCGGCATGAGCGTGTTTTCGGCCTTGCCGCCGCACAGCAGCTTGGCGCCTTTGGCTAGGGCGTCGTCGATGATTTCGTTGCAGCGGGTCACCGTGCTCATATCGACCACCGAGCCCAGGACCACCGGGCCTTTGCGCGGATCGCCCAGGGGCAGGCCGACGGCTTTTTTGGTGAGCTGCCCGATGAACGCATCGGCGATTTTTTCGTCGACGATGATGCGTTCGGTGGACATGCAGATTTGCCCCGAGTTGGCAAAGGCGCCGAAGGCGGCGGCGTCGACGGCCTGGCCGATGTCGGCGTCGTCGAGGATGACCAGAGGCGCCTTGCCGCTCAGCTCCAGGACCACCGGCTTGAGGTATTTGGCGCAGACGGCGGCAATGACCTTGCCCACGCGGGTGGAGCCGGTGAAGTTCACGCGGCGCACGGCGGGATGGGCGACCATGGCTTCGACCAGCGGGCCCGCGTCGGCCGGGGCGTTGGTGATGAAGTTGACGACGCCGTCGGGCAGGCCGGCTTCTTGTATGGCTTCGATGATGAGGCCGTGTGTGGCGGGGCAGATTTCAGAGCCTTTCAGCACGACGGTATTGCCGCAGGCCAGAGGCGTGGCGATGGCCCGCACGCCAAGAATGACGGGGGCGTTCCAGGGGGCCATGCCCAGCACGACGCCCGCCGGCTGGCGCAGCCCCATCGCCAGGTTGCCGGGAACGTCCGAGGGGATGACCTCGCCGCTGATCTGGGTGGTCAGCGCGGCGGCCTCGTGCAGCATGCCGGCGGCCAGATGGGCGTTGAAGCCCGCCCACATGGCGGACGAGCCGGTTTCGCCGGCCATGGCGGCGATGAACGCGTCGGTCTTGGCTTCCAGGGCGCTGGCGGCTTTGGAAAGCAGCGCCCGGCGCTCGTTGGGGCCTATGGCCGACCAGGCGGGAAAGGCCTTGCCGGCGGCTTCCACCGCGGCAATGGCGTCTTCGATGGTCGCGGCCGGAGCGACGGTGGCGACGCTGCCGTCAAGCGGGTTTTTCCGTTCGAACGTGGCGCCGTTGCCGGCCTGCTTTTTTTGGCCGTTGATGAGCATTGAAATGGTGGTCATGGCGATCTCCTGGTGTTGTTATGAGTATGGCGGGTTGAAGTTGACACGGGAGCTTCCCGGCTGTACTTCTTTGGAACCAGGCATTTCCCGTGCAATGTCAAATTTTTCCGGCAGCAGCCAGCGTTGCGGTTTTTGATGCGCGCCATCGCCGATGGCGTGGCGCTTCCGCCGCTGCCGGTCTCAACGTGGAGCATACCCCATGAATAGCGCTATTTCAGCAACTTCCAGCGGTCTGTTTGAAGTGGGCGGCGATTTGCCCGTCCACCGTCTTGGCTTTGGCGCCATGCGCATAACCGGCAAAGGCATATGGGGCGAGCCGGCCAATCGTCCCGAGGCGCTGCGCACGCTGGAAGCCCTGCCGGGACTGGGCGTGAATTTCATCGATACCGCCGACAGCTATGGCCCGTATGTCAGCGAAGACCTTATCCGCGAGGCCTTGCATCCGTATACCGGCATCGTCGTGGCGACCAAGGGCGGGCTGACCCGCCATGGCCCCGATATCTGGGCGCCGCTGGGCAGGCCCGAGTATTTGCGCCAGTGCGTATTGATGAGCTTGCGCCGTCTTGGACTCGAGCGGATCGACCTGTGGCAACTGCACCGGGTCGATGCCAAAGTGCCGCGCGACGAGCAGTTCGATTGCATTGCGCAGATGCAAAAAGAAGGCCTTATCCGCCATGCGGGCCTGAGCGAGGTAAGCGTCGACGACATCCAGGCGGCGTCCGCGCATTTCAAGGTCGCCACGGTGCAAAACCGCTACAACCTCATCGACCGCAGCAGCGAGGCGGTGCTGGACTATTGCGAACAGCAGGGCATAGGCTTCATTCCCTGGCACCCTCTGGCGGCGGGCGCCCTGGCCAAATCGGGATCGCTGCTGGACGGCATCGCCAAGAAGCGGGGCGTTTCCGCCAGCCAGGTGGCGCTGGCCTGGGTGCTCAGGCGCAGCCCGGTCATTCTGCCGATTCCGGGCACGTCCAGCGTGGCCCATCTGCGGGAAAACATTTCCGCCGCGGGCCTGGCGCTGTCGGACGGCGAGTTCGCCGCGCTGGATGCCGAGGGCAAGCAGGAATTCGAGCGTACACATGGCGCTTAGAGGCCTTGCACCGCCCACGCTCCCAGCATGGGGCATATATAATTACGCCTTGTGTTTAATGGGACGTGTACATGACAGGTGCGATGCCGGGCAAGCTTGATCGCTGGGGCGGTTTTATTGCAGTGGCGGTGGCGCTCAGCTTGTGCTTTTCGGTCAGCTCGCTGCCTACGCCTTTGTACCCGTTGTACCAGACAGCCTGGAATATTCCGCCCAGCGCGCTAAGTTATATCTTTACCGCGTACATGGTGGGCGTGCTTCCCTCGCTGATCTGCTTCGGGCGTCTGTCCGACGCTTTGGGCCGGTTTCGCGTCGTCCTTACCTCGCTGTCGCTGCTCATGGTGGGCCTGTTCCTGTCGGCCATCGCGCCGGGGGTCGGGGTGCTGATCGTGGCGCGGTTCATCATCGGTTTCGGCAATGGCTTGCTGACCACGGCCAGTGCCGTGGCCCTGGCCGAAGCCCACCCGCAACGCGACAGGCACGTGGCGTCGGTGACCACCTCGATGGGCATCAGCGTGGCTTTCGGTCTGGGCCCGGTCGTCGGCGGCGCGCTGGCCCAGACGGGCGTGCAGCCCCTGGTGCTGCCGTACCTGGTGATCTTCGTGGCCGCGGGGTGCAATATCGCCCTGGCCGTGCGGTACCGGGCCCACTTGCTGGGGCCCTTCGGCGCGCGCGCGCCGCTTTCCATCCGGCCTCAATTGGCTCTGCCCAACCCCTCCAAACGCCCCACGTTTTTCCTGGCCTGCGGCGCGGGCTTCGCCACCTTTGCCGTCGGCAGCCTGTTCGCCTCGATGGTGCCGTCTCTGTTGCGGGAAGTCCTGCCCTGGAAGGGGCCGCTGGTGGTGGGGGCGGCGTTTTTCCTGATGGCTTTGGCGTGCACCGTCATCCAGTTGACCCAGCGCAACATCGCGCCGTTCAAAGGCATGGTGCTGGGCATGCTGGGGTTCGCGGCGGCGGTCACCCTGCTTTCCGTGGGCGTGGCAACGCACAACGTCGTCGTGCTGGCGGTCGGCATGATTGCCGGGGGCGTGGGCCAGGGTTTTTCGTTCATGAGCTCGGCCGTGATCGCGGGGATCAGCGTCGACGAAAACCGGCGTACCGCGAATATGTCCACGTATTTCCTGTGCGCCTACATTGGCGCCACCGCGCCCATCGTGGCGGTCGGTTTGCTGGCCGACCGCGTGGGCCTGGAAATGGCTATTTATGTGTACGCCGTGCTGATCGGCTGCCTGCTGCTGTTGCTGGGAGCGTTGGCTGGACGCCGCCATGCGCGGCGAAACCTGGCCTAAGCCGCTTCGACGCAGGTGCCGACCTCCAGGGTGACGTTGTCCGAAGAAGCCCAATAATGGAGGAAAATCAATGCATATTGAGCGACATTCGGCAATTCCAAATAGATGGCGAAGTCCGTTTAATCCGTAACCTAGGGTTTCCACTTATTATTTTTTTGTGCGAAAATCTCAAAAATAAGATTAAGATCGAAATATATACAAAGCTGTTCCGGAAGTCTCTGTCTGCCGGGCGTGCGGCGGCTAAACAAGCATCTATCACAGGAGCAATAAAAAGTGGAAGCTAGAACAACTTCGGCGGCAAGCATGGCCGCCAATCCCGATAAAGTCACCAGCTACGGCTGGAAAGCGCTGGCGGGCTCCACCCTTGGCTATGCCATGGATGGTTTCGACCTGCTGATCCTCGGCTTCATGCTGGCCGCCATTTCGGCCGACCTGCACTTGGGGCCGGGCCAGGCGGGCTCGCTGGTTACCTGGACTCTCATCGGCGCCGTCGTCGGCGGTCTCGTCTTCGGCGCGCTCAGCGATTACTACGGCCGGGTGCGGGTTCTGACCTGGACCATCGTCCTGTTTGCCGTCTTCACCGGCTTGTGCGCGTTCGCGCAGGGCTACTGGGATCTGCTGGTGTACCGGACCATCGCCGGTATCGGCCTGGGCGGCGAGTTCGGCATCGGTATGGCGCTGGCCGCCGAAGCCTGGCCCGCCAAGCAGCGCGGCCGCGTGTCGTCGTATGTGGCCCTGGGCTGGCAAGCGGGCGTGCTGGCCGCCGCCATCGTCACGCCGCTGCTGCTGCCGCACATCGGCTGGCGCGGCATGTTCATCGTGGGTGTCCTGCCTGCGCTGGTTGCCTGGTTTGTCCGCAGCCGCCTGCATGAGCCCGAAGTCTTCGTGCGCAGCGTCGAGAAAAAGGGCAATAGCCGTGCATTCAAGCTGCTGGTCAAAGATGCCAAGACCACCAAGGTCAGCATCGGCATCGCCATTTTGTGCTCGGTGCAGAACTTCGGCTATTACGGCATCATGATCTGGATGCCCAGCTACCTGGCCAAGCAAATGGGCTTCAACCTGACCAAATCGGCGGTCTGGACATCGGTGACCATCATCGGCATGGCCATCGGCATCTGGGTGTTCGGCCAACTGGCCGACCGTATCGGCCGCAAGCCCAGCTTCCTGCTGTTCCAGGCCGGCGCGGTCATCATGGTGCTGGTCTACTCGCGCCTGACCGACCCCATCACCATGCTGTGGTGCGGCGCCTTGATGGGCGTGTTCGTGAACGGCATGCTGGGCGGCTACGGCGCATTGATGTCCGAAGCCTATCCCACCGAAGCACGCGGCACGGCGCAAAACACGCTGTTCAATATCGGCCGGGCCGTCGGCGGCTTCGGGCCCGTCGTGGTGGGCGGTCTGGCTGCCATGTATTCGTTCCACACGGCCATCGCCCTGCTGGCCGCCATCTATGTCATCGACATGATTGCAACCATATTCCTGATTCCCGAGCTCAAGGGCGTGGAACTGGAGTAACGCTGTCTTGTCCAATGCCGGAGGGCTGCCGCCTTCCGGCGGCTGTATTTTTGAGTGAGGAAACTCCATGACCGATAAGGCTTGTTTTCATCGGAACGCGGAGAACGTGGCATCCCATCGGTGCGAGGTCGTCGAGCATCGCTGGGTGAATGATAGATACAAGTATTTGCGTCTTTCGGCGCAGTCCGACCTGGCGGCGGCTACCCGCCCAGGTCAGTTTTATCAGCTTAAGTGCCCGGTTACCGATACGCAGCAGCCGTTTCTGCTGCGCCCCATGAGCGTGTATGGGGTCGGCCCCGAGCCCGGCACCATCGAATTCCTGTACAACGTAACGGGCGTGGGCACCCTGGCCATGTCCTCCCTGGGGGTGGGCGATTCCATGGAAATCGTCGGCCCGCTGGGCAACACCTTCGTCCTGGAGCCTCAGTTCAAGCGCATCCTGGTTCTGGCGCGCGGCGTAGGGTTGGCCACCATGGCCCCGTTGCTGCAATACGCGGCCGGCGCGGGCATCGAGATCACCGCCATCATGTCGGCCCGCGAGCCCAAGGACTTGATGCGCGACGAGTTCCTGCGGGGCGCGCCCGCGCAGGTGCATTGCGTCTACGACAGCGACGGCACGTCGTCGGTCGAAGCCGTGGAAGCGCTGGTGCGCCGCCTGCTCGACGAAAACCCCCATGACGTCGTCTACACCTGTGGTTCGCACCGGCTGCTCATGCTGTTGCAGCGCGTGCTGCAGGACTACCCGCAAACGCGGGGCGAGGTGGCCATGGAACAGCGCATGGCTTGCGGCATGGGCGTGTGCCTGTCCTGTGTCCGCATGTTCGATATCGAGGGCGACAAGCAGTTTCTGCGCGTATGCCGCGAAGGCCCAGTGTTTTCCATACGCGACGTGGTTGGGGAGGTGGAGTTTGGCTAATCTTAAAGTCAGGGTGGGCGACCTATGCTTGCGCAACCCCGTCATGCCCGCGTCGGGCTGCTTTGCCATCGAATACAGCGAGGCGCTGGATTTCGGCAATCTGGGCGCCTTGGTCATCAAAAGCGTCTCCCCCAAAAGCCGCGCCGGCAACCCCACGCCGCGCGTGGCGGAAACGCCCAGCGGCATGCTCAATTCCATAGGCATTCCCAGCAAGGGACTGGATTACTACCGCAGCAAGGTGCTGCCGCCCTATACCAAGTTCGGAACCCCGGTCGTCGTGTCCATTTCGGCCGATACGGTCGATGAATTCGCCGAGGCCGTGGCGACCATGTCGCTGCCCGAAGTGGCGGTGATCGAGGCCAATATTTCCTGCCCCAACCTGGAGGCGGACGGCATGGCCTTCGCCATGGACGTGGATTCCACCTACAAGGTGGTCAGCGCCATACGCCGCAGCACCCATCATCCGTTCTGGGCCAAGCTGACGCCCAATGCCTCGAATGTGGCGGCGGTGGCCAAGGCCGCCGAGGAAGCGGGCGCCGACGCCATCGTCATGGGCAACACCGTGCTGGGCATGTCGATCGACGTACGCACGCGCAAGCCCAAGCTGGGCAATGTCATGGGCGGCCTTTCGGGCCCGGCCATCAAGCCGATTGCCGTGCGGATGGTGCATCAGTGCTATCGCAGCGTGCGCATTCCCATCATCGGCTGCGGCGGCATCCGCACGGCCGAGGACGTGATGGAGTTCATGCTGGCGGGCGCCAGCGCGGTTCAGGTCGGCACGGCGTCGTTCATCGATCCGGGCATCATGCAGAAGATCATCGACGGCCTGCACGGCTTGTGCCAGGAAATGGGCGTCGAGGACATCCACGCCCTGACCGGCCAGGTCAAGCTGGACCGTCAATTGTCGGATCGCTGGCTCCGCTTTGCCCAGCAGTCGGGTTAGGGAACCGCCATCATGGATCTTCTTCAGTTTCGGTCTCTGGCGGAAAAAATCTTCGCCGACGTGCGCGAACTGACGTTCGACGGTGTGGGCGTCACGCGTGAAAGCTTTGGCAAAGGCGAATCCGCCGCCGGCGACTACCTGCGCGAGCTGGCGCTTTCCGAGGGGCTGGAAGTCGAGGCCGACCGCGCCGCCAATCTGGTGTTCCGCCGCCCCGGCACCAAGGACGCCGACGCCGTGGCCTGGGTGGGCTCGCACATCGATTCGGTGCCCCAGGGCGGCAATTACGATGGCCTGGCCGGTGTCGTGGCCGGGCTGCTGTGCCTCATCGCGCGCCAGCGCGAAGGCCGCGACGATGCATTGCCATTGGAAACCGTGGCGTTCCGGGGCGAAGAAAGCGCCTGGTTCGGCAAGGCCTATATGGGTTCCAGCGCCTTGCTGGGCAAATTGAGCGAGGCCGACCTGGCCCTGACTCAACGCGCCACGGGGGCCACGCTGGCCGAGTACATGGAAAAGGCCGGGGCCGACGTGGCCGCCGTGCGCGCCGGCGAGGTGCTGTTCGACACGTCTCGCGTCAAGGCCTATCTGGAAGTGCACATCGAGCAGGGGCCGGTGATGGTGGCGCGCGAATTGCCCTTGGCCGTGGTTTCGGGCATACGCGGCAATATCCGCCACAATCATGTCGTCTGCCTGGGCGATGCCCAGCATTCGGGCGTGGTGCCGCGCTGGCTGCGTCACGACGCCATGTTCGCGGTGGCCGATCTCATCATGCGCCTGGACGAGCACTGGCGTGTCTTGCTCGAGCGGGGCACCGATCTGGTGGTGACCGCCGGCGTGGTCAACACCGATCCGGCCGAGCATTCCATTTCCCGCATTCCGGGGCGAGTAAACTTCAGTATCGAGGCCCGTAGCAAAAGCACCGATACGCTGGAGGCGTTTTATCAACTGATGCGCGCCGAGTGCACGGCAATCAGCCGTGAACGCGGTGTGCGCTTCGAGTTCGATCGCCGCCTGCTCAGCGAACCGGCGACCATGGACGACGGCATCTGCAAGGTGTTGTCGAACGCCTGCTCCCAAGAGAACGTTCCTTTCGAGGTGATTCCCAGCGGGGCCGGCCACGACGCGTCGCTGTTCGCCAATGCCGGCATTCCAAGCGGCATGCTGTTTGTGCGCAACCAGAACGGGTCGCATAATCCCCAGGAAGCCATGGAAATCGATGACTTCATGCTGGGGGTTCAAGTTTTGAGCGATGCGCTCGACGAGCTGCCGCAGGCCAAGGCGGCGGCGCCAGCCAGCGCGAAAGGCGGATAGGGCCGGTTCATGCGGCCCTTTTCAACATTGACAGGCCCTAATCGGACAAGAGGATATATGAAGCTGTTTCGTACCGAACACGATTTACTCGGAAACCGCGAGGTTCCCGCCGATGTGTATTACGGGGTGCATACGCTACGAGCCAAAGAGAACTTCCAGATCTCGGGCATTCCGGTATCGGCGTATCCGCAACTGGTTTTCGCGCTGGCCGCCGTCAAAGAGGCCGCGGCCGAGGCCAATTACGGCCTGGGGTTGCTGCCGGCCGACAAATACAAGGCCATTGTGGCGGCCTGCGAGGAAATCCGCCAGGGTGCCCTGGAAGACCAGTTCGTGGTCGATGTGATTCAGGGCGGGGCGGGAACTTCCACCAATATGAACGCCAACGAGGTCATCTGCAACCGGGCGCTGGAAATCATGGGCCATCAGCGCGGCGAATATCAATACCTGCATCCGAACGAGGATGTGAACATGGCGCAAAGCACGAACGACGTGTATCCCACGGCCATACGCATCGCCACCTGCCTGGGCATTCACCGTCTGCTGGAAGCCATGGAGCATTTGCGCGGCGAGTTCGCGGCCAAGGCCCTGGAGTTCGCCGACATGCTCAAGATAGGCCGCACGCAGTTGCAGGACGCCGTGCCCATGACGCTGGGACAGGAGTTTTCCACGTATGCGCTGATGCTGGAAGAAGACATGGCCCGCCTGCGCGAGGCCGAGCTGCTCATCCACGAAATCAATCTTGGCGCAACGGCCATCGGCACCGGCATTACCGCGCACCCCGCCTACGCGGCCAAGGCGCTGGAAGCCCTGAAACGCATTACGGGCATCGAGCTGATCACGGCGCCGAACCTGATCGAGGCCACGCAGGACTGCGGCGCCTTCGTGCAGTTGTCGGGGGTGCTCAAGCGCATTGCCGTCAAGCTGTCCAAAATATGCAACGACTTGCGCCTGCTGTCCAGCGGCCCGCGGGCGGGCTTCGGCGAAATCAACCTGCCGCCCATGCAGGCCGGCTCGTCGATCATGCCGGGCAAGGTCAACCCGGTCATCCCCGAAGTGGTCAACCAGATAGCCTTCGAAGTGTTCGGCAACGACCTGACCGTCACCTTCGCCGCCGAGGGCGGGCAGTTGCAGCTCAATGCCTTCGAGCCCATCATCACCCACGCCCTGTTCCGCAGCTTCAAGTACCTGACCAGCGGCTGCTACACCCTGGCCGATCTGTGCATCAAGGGCATTACGGCCAATCGCGAGAAGCTGCTTTCCAATATGGAAAACTCGATTTCCCTGGTCACGGCCTTGAACCCCTACATCGGCTATGAGGCGGCGACGTCGGTGGCGGCCGAGGCCTACGCCAAGGGCACGAGCGTGCGCGAGGTGGTGCTGGCGCGCAAGCTGATGACGCAGGTTCAGCTCGACCAGGCCTTGCGTCATGAAGTCCTGACCCAGCCCTGGGCCTACGACAAACATGCCGGCGCCGAGCTTCCCGCCGCCGCGCCCAAGGAGAACTCCTGATCATGACAGACGCCTACTCGCCGAGTGAATGCGGCCGCGCGGTTGCCGCGGCGCTGTTCGATACCGGTTGCGTCATGGCGCGCCGGGACGAACCCTTCCGGCTGCCGTCCGGATGGGCCAGCCCCGTGTATATGGATTGCCGCCGCCTCATTTCCTTTCCCGCGGTGCGCCGCGACCTGGTTTCCCGGGGCCTGCGCCTGCTGCGAGAGCAGGGCGCCCTGCAGGACGTGGTTTCGGTGGCCGGAGGCGAGGCCAGCGGCATTGCGCTGGCGGCCTGGATGGCCGAGGCGCTCGATCTGCCGCTGGAGTACGTGCGCAAGAAGCAGGCGGGGCAGACCCGCATCGTGGGTGTGGTCAAGCCGGGCGACAAGGTGCTGATGGTGGACGACCTGATGGCCGCGGGCCAGTCCAAGGTGGCGTTCTGCAAGGCGCTTGCCGCCGCCGGCGCGGTCGTGGAAGATTTATTCGTGGTTTTCGATTATGCGGCATTTCCCAACCGCCATATTCTGGACGCCTTGAAGCTGCGCGTGCATGCGCTGGCCACCTGGCGCGACGTGCTTGCCGTGGCGCGCGAGCAGGGCCGCCTGGATGGCGCGGCACTGAAGGAATTGTCCGAATTCCTGGATGATCCGGCCGGCTGGTCGCAAGCCCATGGCGGGATCACGGCATACCATTACGATAAATAGCGGCCTGGCGCCTGTGTGGTCAAACAAGAAAGAAAGGTGGTAAGGGAAAATGGACGCCAGTATCAAAAGATTCAAGTCGTCGGTGGACTATGTGTCTTTGGGCGACCGCCTGCGCGCCTACCGCATCGGCGCGTCGCTGCAGGCCGAAGACGTCGCCGAGCGCCTTGGCGTTTCGCGCGCGGCGGTCTATCGCATGGAAAAAGGCGAGATCGTCAAGATCGAAATGCTCGAGCGGCTGGCCCATTTGCTGGGCACCTCCATTGCCTCGCTGCTGGGCGTCGAGGTCGAATACTACGCCAACGCCTGGGGCTTTTTCGAGCGCATGCATCAAATCGAGCGGGCATCGGAGCGTATTTTCGCGCATTTCGAGCCCATCTCCCTGCTGCTCACGTCCGACAGCTATCTGGAGCATCTGCGCACCATGCTGCTTGAAGCCACGCCGGCCCAGGTCGGCGGGGTGCTCAAGTCCAAAGAGGTCGATGAGGTCATCCGGCTCATCATCGAGCGCAAGCATTCATTCGAAGAACGCCATCCCCACGTACTGAGCCTGATCGGTCTGCAAGAACTCGAGCATTTCATGCAAATCGGCCTGGTGGGGCGCACCAGCCTGCCTGCGAGCGTACGCACCGAACGCCGCAAAGCCGCGCGCCACGAGGTAAGCCGCATGGCCGACCTCATGGAAAGCGAGCCTTTGAACGTGCAGATCGGCCTGGTCGACGATTCCATGCCGTCCTCGACCTACCAGATCTTCGTCGGAGCGAAACACAAGATATTGGCAGTCAGCCCTTTTCACATGGGGGCGTTGCCCAATGTGCGCAATGGCATCGCCACGATCACCGCGGCGCCCGAGGCGCTGAAAGTGTACGAGGGAATGATTTCCAGGCTTTGGAAAGGAGCGTACAAAGGCAAGACGGGCGCCGCCCACCTGCGTCAACTGCTGGCCAGGCTTTGATTCCGCCGTGCGTCCGGCCGGGCTGTTGCCGGGCGGCGGCCGCGTGTTTGGTGGCGCCGGCCGCTTGTGTTACTGTAATTTTTTTGGTTTTTCGATGCCGTCCGGCGTTTGCGCCAGCCAGGCCCCAGGTGGGTGATCCTGCCGGCATTCCGATCCTGTTTTGATGTGGAGCTGTCACGAAATGACGTTTAAAGAAATCGCGCAACGTTTTGAGCGTTCAGAGTCGGGGAGCGACTCATTCAAGGTCTTCTACAAAGAGGCGTTCAACCTCATGAAGTCCGATCCGCAAAACGCCGGCCTGTATTTCGTGGTGGGCGTGGCGGCGCAGACCTACGTCATCAAGTACGAAGACCAGGCCGTCGATCCCGACTTCGCGGATCGCGCCAAGTCCACATTGGAAGGCTTCAACAAGCGGCTGCAGGAAGCGCTGGAAAAAGGCGCCGACGAACGCCTGCGCATTCTGGGCGAAGTGGCCGTCGATTACGAATGGAAGGTCGACGCCTTCTAGCAGGGTCGCCCGTCAGGGCTAGACGCCGTCGCGCATGAAGGGTTCCAGCAGTTCACGCGCCAGCTCGGCATCTTCGTGGGCCACCAGCAATATGCTTTCGTTCAGGCTGACCGACAGCGGGCCTGGATACATCGACCCGAAAGCCTGCCCCTGCATGACATACCGGATATCGTGCGCATCCATGAGCGCCGCAATCACCGTTGCTTCGCTTGGCGATTGCGGCGTGTAGATGGGTGTCATTTCCATAGCGGGTTTCCTTGAACCTGGGCGCGCCGCGCGCATTCGCCCGCATCTGCCCGCGCCTTTGTGCCGTATCGCGCATCCTTGCGCAACCACATCATCCCGCATTCGGCACATGAACGCCACGTAAATTTTCCACTCTTTTCCGGCCGAGCCGCGTGGCAAGCGGGCGATGCGGCGACCAGCCCGCGGGTTTCGTAAGGGTAAACGCGGGGGCGGTCGGGCTTGCTCGAATACCCGCCCTTGTCTACACTTTCCATTAAGTATACGTAATGGATATTCGCCATTAATGATCACACTCTGGAGAATGAATGATGTGGCCTGAAAATGCTTGGTATGTGGCGGCTTTTTCTTCCGAAGTCCAAGGCGGGCTGCTGGCCCGCAAATTCCTGGGAAAAGCCGTTGTGCTGTATCGCCGCGGCGACGATACCGTCGCCGCGCTGGAAGACCGCTGCGCCCACCGGCGGCTGCCGCTTTCCTTCGGCTACGTGGAAAACGACCAGGTCGTTTGCGGGTACCATGGCATGGCGTTCAATGGGCAAGGGCAGTGCACGCGCATCCCGGGCCAGGAAAAAATCCCCGCTTCCGCCTGTGTCCGGTCGTTTCCCGTTATCGAGCGCGACCGGCTGTTATGGATATGGATGGGCGATCCCGAGCAGGCCGATCCCGCTCTCGTGCCGGACATGAGCCGATTGGATCACCCAGATTGGGTTCCCAGCCAGGGTTATTGCCATTTGCAGGCCGACTACCGTCTGCTCAACGACAACCTGCTCGATCTTTCGCATGTGGCCTTTGTGCATGGCCGAACCATCGGTAATGCGGCCGTCGCCGAGTCCCCCATTGAGGTGTCCCAGCAGGGCAGTGTCGTTCGTGTGCATCGGGACGTCGTGGGCGCCATGGCGCCGCCGTTCTACACCTACCTGGGCAAATACACCAAGCCCATCCATCGCTGGCATACGGTCAATTACCATGCGCCGTCGATCTGCGTGATCGAGGTCGGCTGCCGGGCGCTGCACGAGGGCGACGGCCTGGGCGAGATCACGGGCTGCGTCATGCATCTGGCCACGCCCGAAACCGCGGGTTCCACGCATTATTTCTGGGCCTTCGTGCGCAATTTCCGCCAGGACGACGAATTCCTGACACGCTATATCCAGGAAGCCGTGGGCGCCACGCACAACGAGGACAAGGTGGTGGTCGAACTGCAGCAGTCGGCGCTGACCCCCGATGAATGCGATAATCCCGTCCAGACCGCCATTACCGTCGATAGCGGCCCCATACGCGGGCGGCGCGTGCTGCAGGCCATGGTGGCCGATGAACAGCGCGAGCGCGCTCCCGCCATGTCATAGCAACCTCGTCATTTCACAAGCAAGCCGTCCCATGCCCATGACCGCCCGATCCAGGAATACAGCAAAAGAAGACAGTCGCGGCGGCGCGGGCAAGGGCAAGGCAACCGGTGAGGCGGGCAAGCAGTCCAAGAGCCGCCGGGGGCTGCCGACGGCGTCGGGAACGACCGGCCAGTCGGACGCGGGGGCGCCCGAAGCCGCCGCGCAGCGGATCCCCCATGAATTGAATGACCATCCGGGGCATTTGCTGCGCCGCGCCCAGCAGATCGTGGTGGCGTCGTTCTACGACAATGTCGGCCGCGACAGCCTGACGCCGCTGCAATACGCCTTGCTGGTGGCGCTGGATGAAAACCCCGGCATCGACCAGGTAACGCTGGCCAAACTGGTGGCTCTGGACAACTCGACCACGGCCGAAACCGCGGTTCGGCTCGAGGCCAAGGGCCTGATCGTGCGCGAGCTTTATATAGAAAAACGCCGTCAGCGGCGTTTGTCCCTGACCCGTACCGGCAAAGAGGTGCTGCAAGGCATGCAAAGCGGCATCCAGAACATGAAGAACCAGTTGCTTGCCCGCCTTGCGCCGGACGAGCAGGAGCCATTCCTGCGCCTTTTGCGCGGCTTCGTGAATGCCGAAGGCGCGGCGCCTGACGATGACGTCGTGCATGTGACCGGCCGGCGCGCCCTGCCGCAGGCGGCGCTCGGCGCGTCCCGCAAAGGCAATAAATAGCCGGCGGGACGCGATGGGAAGCAGGTTTAGACGCCTGGATCCTTGAAGTGCTCGATCTTGTCGAATTCCACGTTGTAGATTTCGCCGTTGACCCTTTCGGCTTTGCGGATATACACGTTCTGGATGATGTCGCGGGTTTCAGGATCGATGCTGACCGGGCCGCGCGGGCTCATCCAACTGGCGCCCTTCATGGCGGCCAGAAGCTGGTCGCCCGTGGCATTGGGGCCGGCTTTTTTCAGCGCCGCATAGATCAGATGCATGCCGTCGTAGCCGCCCACCGACATGAAGTTGGGGCGCATGCTGTTGTTGGTGAGCTTCCTGAGTGCGGCGACATAGGCCTTGTTCTCGGGCGAGTCGTGGGCGGCCGAGTAATGCTGGGAGGTGATGCTGCCCAGCACCTCGTCACCCATGCTGGGCAGCAGGTCGTCGTCCAGCACGTCGCCTGTGGCGATCAGCTTGATGCCCGCGGCGGCCAGTCCGCGCTGCGCGAACTGCTTCATCAGCGTGCTGCCCTGGCCCGAGGGAACGAAGACGAAGACGGCATCGGGCTTCAGGTCTTTGACGCGCTGCAGGAACGGCGAGAAGTCGGGGTTCTGCTGCGGGATGCGCAGATTGCCCAGGATATTGCCGCCGCCTTCCGTAAAGCGCTTGGTGAAGACCTTCTCGGCATCGTGGCCCGGGCCGAAGTCGGACACCAGCGTCACGACCGACTTGATGTGGGAGTTGGGGTTCTTGGCGGCCCAGTCGGCCAGGGGCGCGGTGGTCTGGGGCAATGTCATGGACGTGCGGACGATGTACGGCGACTTCTGCATGATGGACGACGTGCCGGCCGCCATGACGATCATGGGCGTCTTGGATTGCGTAGCGATGGGCGCCGCGGCGAAGGCGAGCGGCGTCAGGCCGAAGCCGGCGATCACATTGACCTTTTCCTGCACGACGAGCTCTTGAGCCAGGCGTTTGGTGGTTTCAGGCTGGATGCCGCCATCGTCCTTGACGATGAGCTGTATCTGGCGGCCGTCCACATTGTCGCCGTTCTGCTGCATGTACAGCCGGGCGCCGGCTTCGACCTGCTTGCCGGTCGAGGCGAAGGGGCCTGTCATGGGGATGATCAGGCCGATCTTGAACGGTTCGGCGGCATGGCTCGCCATGGTTGTCGTGGCCAGGCACGCGGTGGCCAATGCCGTCAGTAATGCTTTTTTCAATGTCTTCTCCAGGGAACGATTATTTTTAGGTTGCAATGGTCGACGCATCGACCGTGAGCATGTCGCAAAGAAAGTTGAATGGCAGGCGGCTCTCCTTATGCGGTTTTCAATTGGGTGGCGGGGGATTGGGCGGCAAGCAGGTCGAGCGCGACGTCGACGATCATGTCTTCCTGGCCGCCCACCATCTTGCGCCGGCCCAGTTCCACCAGGATGTCGACGGTTTTCAGGCCGTATTTGGCGGCGGCGACTTCGGCGTGGCGCAAGAAGCTGGAGTACACGCCGGCATAGCCCAGGGCCAGGGTTTCGCGATCGACCCGCACCGGCCTGTCCTGCAGCGGGCGCACCAGGTCGTCGGCGGCGTCCATGAGTTTGTAAAGATCGCAGCCATGGTTCCAGCCCAGGCGTTCGGCCGCGGCAATGAAGACTTCCAGCGGCGCATTGCCGGCGCCGGCGCCCATGCCGGCCAGGCTGGCGTCGATGCGGTCGCAGCCTTCCTCGACGGCCACGATGGAGTTGGCCACGCCCAGGCTCAGGTTGTGGTGGGCGTGCATGCCGGTCTGGGTTTCGGGCTTGAGTACGTCCTTGAAGGCGCGGAAGCGGTCGCGCACGTCGTTCATGCCCAGCGCGCCGCCCGAATCGACCACGTACACGCAGGTGGCGCCGTAGTCTTCCATGAGCTTGGCCTGTCTGGCGAGGTTGGCGGGCGTGGTCATGTGGCTCATCATCAGGAAACCCACCGGGTCCATGCCCAGTTCGCGGGCGTATTCGAGATGCTGGCGCGAGACGTCCGCTTCGGTGCAGTGCGTGGCAACCCGCACGACGCGCGCGCCCGCGTCGTAGGCGCGGCGCAGGTCGTGCGTGGTGCCGATGCCGGGCAGCAGCAGGGTGGCGATTTTCGCCTGCTTGACGCATTCGGCGGCGGCCTCGATCCATTCCACGTCGCTGTGCGCGCCGAAGCCGTAATTGAAGCTCGAGCCTTCGAGCCCGTCGCCATGGGCGACTTCCAGGCTGTCGACGCCGGCCTGGTCGAGCGCGGTGGCGATGGCCTTGACGTTGGCGATGCTGTATTGATGGCGGATGGCGTGGCTGCCGTCGCGCAGGGTGACGTCGGAAATATAGAGTTTTTTGTTCGCGGCCATTACACGGCCTCCTTGCGCGTGCGTGAAAGGCCGGACTCCTGGCGTCGGCGTGCCATCAGGTCGCCGCAGGCCAGGGCGGCGGAAGTCATGATGTCGAGGTTGCCGGCGTACGAGGGCAGATAGTGGGCGGCGCCTTCGACTTCCAGGTAGATCGAGGTTTTCAGCCCGTGGCGCAGGCCTATGCCCGGCACATTGAGAGGCTTGGCCGGATCGATGACGTCGAATTGAACCTGCTGCTTCAGGCGATAGCCCGGAACGTAGGCCTGCACGGCGGCCACCATTTTCTCTATGCTTTCTTCCACCTTGGCCTGGTCTGCCAGCTCGGACAGCACGAAGACCGTGTCGCGCATGATGAGCGGAGGTTCGGCTGGATTGAGGATGATGACGGCCTTGCCGCGTTCGGCGCCTCCCAGCTTCTCGATGGCGCTGCGCGTGGTTTCGGTGAATTCGTCGATGTTGGCGCGCGTGCCGGGGCCGGCCGACTTGCTGGCGATGGAGGCGACGATTTCGGCGTAGTGCACTTTGGCCACGCGCGATACGGCCGCCACCATGGGAATGGTGGCCTGCCCGCCGCAGGTGACCATATTCATATTGCTGGCGTTCTCGGCCTCCAGGTTGATGGCCGGGATGACGTAGGGGCCGATGGCGGCGGGGGTCAGGTCGATGACCTGGACGCCGTGCTCCTGCAGCACCTGGTTGTGGCGAGCATGCGCGCCCGCCGACGTGGCATCGAACACAATGTCGATGTCTGGAAAGACGTCGAGCTTGAGCAGGCCGTCCAGGCCTTCGGCGGTGGTTGCGACGCCCAGCCGCTGCGCGCGCGCCAGGCCGTCCGAGGCGGGGTCGACGCCCACCATGGCGCCCATTTCCAGGTGCTTGCTGTTGCGCATGACCTTGATCATGAGGTCGGTGCCGATATTGCCGGGGCCGATGATGGCCACCTTTACTTTGTCGTTCATTGAATGCTCCAGAATTGGGTCGCGGTGATTCCGTGTGCGCGGGCTGTTCAGTCCAGGGTGTGGAAACCCGCCCGGCCCAGTTGCTCCATGTCGATGGAGATGTATTGCCCCGGCTTGATCCATTCGGCGGGGGTGGCTCCACCGGCCATGACGATCCAGCCGGCCTGCAGCGGCTCGCCCGCCTGCGCCGCCACGCGTGCCGCGGCGATGAGCGAGCGCAGGGGATGGCCCAACAGGGCGGCGGTGGAACCGACCTGGACGGCGCGTCCGTCGATGTTCAGGGTAAGCCCCAGATTGCCGAAGTCGATGGCCGGATCGCGCCAGGCGCCGATGACGAAGCTGCTGGACGAGGCGTTGTCGGCAATGACTTCGGGCAGGGTGAACTTGAAATCCTTGTAGCGCGAGTCGATGATTTCCAGCGCGGGGGCGATGGCCTCGACGGCGGCCAGCGCCTCGGGGCCGGTTACCTTGCCAGCTAGCGGCTTTTTCAGGAAGAACGCCAGCTCGGGCTCGGCGCGCGGATGGACGTAGCGCGACAGGTCGATGGACGTGCCTTCCTCGATTTGCATGGCGTCGGTCAGCCGGCCCCAGATAACGTCGGAAAGCCCCATCTGCAGCATCTTGGCGCGGCTGGTGAAGCCCATCTTGACGCCGACGCGGCGTTCGCCCCGCGCCAGGCGCCGCTGGATCGAGGCGGCCTGGATGGCGTAGGCGTCATCCAGCGACAGCCGGCTTTCGGTGTCGAACTGGGCAACTTCCCGGGCATGGTGCGCGGCATCGTCGAGCAGGACGGCGTAGTCGTTCAGGGCCTTCATGGTTGCGCCTCGTTGGTATCGTGTTCAAAAACAGCCGCGACCGAGCCCAGCCCATTGATGCGGGCCTCGAAGACGTCGCCAGGCTTGACAGCCGCCATGGGCCCCAGGGCGCCCGACAGCACCAGGTCGCCCTTGCGCAAGGGTGTATCGAGCCTGGCAAGGGTGCGGGCCAGCCATACGACCGCATTCAGCGGATGGCCCAGGCAGGCCGCGCCGGCGCCCACCGATACGGGCTCGCCGTTATGTTCCATGACCATGCCGCACAAGCGCAGGTCGAACTCCGACAACTTGCGCGGCGTGCCGCCCAGCACGAAGGCGCCTGAAGACGCATTGTCGGCAATGGTGTCGGTGATGCGGATGTCCCAGTTGGCGATACGGCTGCCCACGATTTCAATGGCGGGCAGGGCATAGTCGATGGCGTTGAGCACGTCGAGCTGGCCGGGATTGGCGACGTTCAGGTCGGCGCCCATGACGAAGGCGATTTCCGCTTCGACCTTGGGCTGCAGCAGCGCCGAGGCGGGAATGGGTTCGCGGTCGCCGTAGCCCATGTCGTCGAACAGCACGCCGAAATCGGGCTGATCCACGCCCAGTTGCTTCTGGACGGCCAGCGAGGTCAGGCCGATCTTGCGGCCGACGATGCGCCGACCTTCTTCCTTGAGGCGCTGCTGCGTGTTGAGAGCCTGGATGGCGTAGGCCGAGTCGATGGTCAATTGCGGGTAGGTGGTGCGCAGCGGCGCGATGCATTGCCGCGTGCGCGCCGCTTCGCGCAGCGCGGCCGCCGCCGCTTCGATTTCATCGTGATTCATGCATGGTTTCCTTGTAAGCCGTGACGAGCTGCGGGTTTGGGGCCTTCAGGCCGGTTCCGTGCGCTTGAGGATCTGGAGTTGCGGACGCGGGCCTTCGGCCTTGCCGGTGATGGGCGGCTTGGGCAGGGTGGCCTGGCCGGGCTCGATGGTGAAGTGGTAGTCCAACGAATACCACGGCCCCTGTACGTCGCCGTAGGGCGCGGGCTGGTTCTCGTGCAGCACGTATTCGCCCACCAGGGCGCGGGTGACGCCGAACTGCACGTCGGTGTCCAGGTTGGGGTCGTCGCTGGAATACACCTGCGAGAACTGCGTTTTGTAGCCCGGCTTGTAGATCATGAAGTGGATGTGGGCCGGGCGCATATTGTGCCGTCCCTGCGCGCGCAGCAGCTCGCCGACGGGACCGCCGATGGGAATGGGGTAACCCGCGGGCTTGACGCTGCGGAACGCAATATGGCCGTTTTCGTCGGTGGTGAACTTGCCGCGCAGATTCATATTGGCCTGCCCCGGATCCTGGTTTTCATAAAACCCTTCGGCCGAGGTGTGCCAGACGTCGACTTCCGCGTCGGCCACGGGCCGGCCTTCGCGGTCATGAACCCAGGCCTGCACGAAAATGGGTTCCCCCGGAGTCGGCCCGCGCACGATGGATTCGCCGTTCTGGACGCGGGGCGAATCCAGGCGCCAGAACGGCCCCATGAGGTTGGCGGTGGTGTCGGTTTGCCCGTTGTCGCCGTTGTTCAGCAGACAGACCAGCGAGGAAAGACCCAGCGAGCCCGCGGCCAGCACGACTTCGTTGTGCGAGTCGGTGGTCATCTGGCCCAGCTTGGCAATATAGGTGCACGCCTTGTGGAATTCCGCCTCGGTGAGATTCACTTCGCGGGCGAAGTCGTGCAGGTGGCGCACCGCCGCCGACATGATTTCGCGGAAGCGTTCGTCGGGCGCGCGTTTGAGTTCGCCGAGCACGGCTTCGGTGACGTCTTGTTGGCGGGTAATGATCATGACTGCCTCTTCGCGTGTCTATATGGTGTGCGGTTGGTGATTCCGTTGCTTCGCGCCTTGGCGGACGCCGGCTGGAGGGAAGGGAGCTACACCGCGTCATCTATGATGGCACCGGCAAAGCTATGTCGTCCAATACTGAATTTTGATAACTCGATACCGAATCGGTATTATCTAAGCGATACTTTTTGGGAGTCGAGGGACGCATGGACATCAAGCAGATGCGCTATTTCCTGATGCTGGCGCAGGAATTGAATTTCGGCCGGGCCGCGGAAAAACTGCACATTACCCAGCCGCCGCTGACCCGCCACATCAAGGCGCTCGAGGACGAGCTGGGCGTGCCGCTTTTCGTTCGCACGCCCAAGGGCGCCGAACTGACCGAGTCGGGCCGGGCGCTGCTGGAGGAAGTTCCCAATATCCTGGCCTTGACCCAGCGGGCCGAGGAAAGGGCCCAACTGGCGCAGGAAGGCTTTATCGGGCGGCTCGACGTGGGCTTCTTCAGCTCGGGCGTCCTCAATGCCATCCCTCGCATCCTGGGCGGCTTTCACAAGCGCAGTCCCAAGGTCAAGATCGGCCTGTACAACATGACCAAGGCCCAGCAGATCGTGGCCCTGCGCGAGCGGCGCATTTCCATCGGCTTCAACCGCCTGGTGCCGGACGAAGAAGACCTGGCCGTCGAGGTCGTGCTGCGCGAGCCCTTTCTGGTGGCGCTGTACAAAGGCCATCGGCTTTGCGCCCAGGACTCGGTTTCCCTGCAGGATCTGGACGACGAGCCCATGGTGGTCTACCCCAACGCGCCCTTGTACGGACTGGGCCAGGAAATCGCCGCCGCCTTTCGCGCCGAGGGCGTGCGGTTCCGCGTCGAGCAGGACAGCGAGGACATCGTCACCTGCCTCGCCCTGGTGGCCAGCAACTTCGGCGTCTGCATTACCACCCAGTCGGCCGAAACGCTGCGCCTGCCCAACCTCGTCTACAAGCCGCTGAAATCCCGGGCCCTGCGCGACATCGAGCTGTGCTGCATGTACCGCCGCCACGACACCTCGCCCATACTCCAGGCGTTCCTGACCCAGGTCAGGCAGTTTTCGGCGGAGGATTGAGAGTCAGGCTGCTGAGGCGTATTTCGAAGGTTGGATCAAACTTTCCGCGGGGATACCAAGTTCTTGGTGTAGCTTTCGGATCATGGGAAGAGTCAGCGACCGTTTGCGATTCAGTATTTCATAGACTCGATTCATGCGACCGATCATTGGTTCTAGATCCTTAGGGGTCAGGTCAGCTTGCTCCATCCGGAACTTGATGGCTTCTATCGGGTCGGGCAGATCTATTGGATAGTGCTTGGCTTCGTAGGCTTGCACCAGTGTAGCCAGAATATCCAGGCGATCTCCATCGGGGGTACCTATGTCGGGGTCCGACTCCATGAGCCGGGAAATTTCCTTGAGAGCCGATTTGTAATCGGCTTGGGTATGTATGGGGCGGATTTCCATGTTTACTCCATTTCCACTGTTTCGGCGTCGATTTTGTCGTATTGGGCATGGGTGCCGATGAATTTCACATAGACAACACTCAATTTGAATGCCACAGCCGCTACTAGACGGTAGTCATTGCCTTTGATATTGAACACGACACGTCGGTTTTTTAGAATGCTGGCGCTACGGTAAAGCGCCTTGATCTCGGAGGGTTGGGCCCATTGAGCTTTACGAGCTTCGTCTACCCAAGCTTTGATGGACTGTTCTGAGTCAGGATGCTTTTCCCAGAATTGACGTAGTACGCTGATCGCTATGATTCGCATAGGGTATATGTTAATCCCAAATTGGGACTTGGGCAATGCGTTGGTCTCATCCTCTGAGCTCAGCCCGCTTTGCGGAACGTGAAATTGATGCGCCGGCTGCCCAGCAGCGGATGCGGCGCGTCCTTGAGCGGCAGCACGCCGTGATAGCGCAGGCGGTCTTCGCCGCCCCAGACCACCACGTCGCCGTGCAGCAGCGGGATGCGGGCCGCCTTGTCGCCGCGGGCGTGGCCGCCGAACAGGAAGACGACTGACATGCCCAGCGACACCGAAACAATGGGCGCGGTGAAATCGCGTTCGTTCTTGTCCTGATGCAGGGACATGCGCGCGCCGGGCTCATAGCGGTTGAGCAGGCAGGCATCGGGCGTGAAATCCGCAAATCCCGCCCGCGCCGCCGCCTCGTGCGCGAGGCGGGTAAATATTTCCGGCATCGCGGGCCAGGGCAGCCCCGTATCGGGGTCGTCGGTGGTGTAGCGATAGCCGCGCCTGTCGGTCGTCCAGCCCAGCCGGCCGCAATTGGTCAGGGCTGCCGACATGGCAAAGCCGCCAGGCGTCGTCATATGCCGAAACGGCGCGTGGCGCTCCAGCTCGCCGATGGCGGCGACCAGCGCTTCCGCGTCCGGCAGCGCAAAGCCACGCAGCACATAGGCGCAAGGCCCGATGGCTTCGCTATGGGCGGCGGGGCCTTCGCAAGGAAAGAGATCCAGGTTCATGAATCAACTATACCTTGCGCCGCCGTGATATGGCGCAGGCAAATGAAACCGCCGCGCATTGCTTTCGAAAGCAATGCGCGGCGACTTTTTTCCGGAGTCGGGCAACCCCGAGATCAGGATTCCAGCTTGGCATCCATGCTGATCTTGGCATTCAGCACCTTGGAGACCGGGCAGCCGGCCTTGGCCTGCCCGGCGATCTCCTGGAACTTGGCGTTGTCGATGCCGGGAATCCTGGCCGTCACGGTCAGATGGCTTTCCGTGATTTCGAAGCCGCCGGCATTCGAGACCAGGGTGACCGCTGCCTGCGTATCGATCTTGTCGGGTGTGAAGCCGGCATTGCCCAGCATCAATGAAAGAGCCATCGAAAAGCAGCCCGCATGCGCGGCCGCGATCAGTTCCTCGGGATTGGTTCCCTTGCCGTCCTCGAACCGCGACTTGAACCCGTACGGCGCATTGTTCAACACGCCTGTTTCCGTAGAGATCGTGCCGCCGCCATCCTTGATCCCGCCTTTCCATACCGCCGATGCTTTCTTGCTCATGGCTGCTCCTTGACTGTGAAACTGTGTTGTTGGGTCGAAGAACTATTCATACCACTGTTCCTGGGTGGATGGGGAGCATAGCCATGTTATTGAAAGGGTGGGGCGGTATTGCAAGGCTCCCTCAAATAAACATGCCGCCCGAAACCTCGATGCGCTGCGCGGTGATCCAGCGGTTTCCGGGGGTAAGCAGTGCCGCGATGGCGTCGCCGATGTCGTCGGGCAGGCCGACGCGACCCATGGCGGTCTGGCTGGCGATGGCTTTGTTCATGTTGGCGTTGTCCCGCACCACGCCGCCGCCGAAATCCGTTTCGATGGCGCCGGGCGCCACGGTATTGACGGCGATGCCGCGCGGGCCGAGTTCTTTCGCCATATAGCGGGTCAGGACTTCCACGCCGCCCTTGGCCGCGGCGTAGGCCGCGAACCCGGGCAGGGCGAAGCGGGCGAGTCCGCTGGATATATTGACGATGCGCCCGCCGTCGGCGATAAGGCCAAGCAGCTTCTGGGTGAGGAAGAACGGGCCCTTCAGGTGGATGTTCACCAGGGTGTCGAACTGTTCTTCGGTGGTCTCCGCCACGCTGGCATTGATGCCGATGCCGGCGTTGTTGACGAGGTAGTCGAAGGTGTCGCGCTGCCAGTTCGCGGCCAGCGCCGATTTCACTTCTTGTGCGAAGGCCGCGAAGCTGCGGCTGTCGGCCACGTCCAGCGGCAGGGCCACCGCTTTGCGGCCCAGCTTTTGTATCCTGGCCACGGCGGCGGCGCCGTCGGACGCATTGGAGCGGTAGGTAAGAATGATGTCGGCGCCGCTTTCCGCCAGCTTCAAGGCGGTGTTCAAGCCCAGCCCGCGCGTGCCGCCGGTGACGAGCGCTATTTTTCCTGTGTTCATGGGTGTTTCCTCGTAAAGGGGGAGTGGATGGACGCTAGTGTATTGTCTGGGAAAATAGAGATAAAGGCCGGTAATCGGATTAAACTTTTCATAATTTCAGCATAATCAGGAATGGTGCGATGAATGAAATCCAGGCCATGGGAATCTTCCTGCGGGTGGCGGAGCTTTCCAGTTTTACGCAGGCTGCCCGCCATATGGGCTTGCCCAATGGCAGCGTTTCGACGGCGGTGCAAGAACTGGAGAACATGCTGGGCACGCGCCTTTTGCATCGAACCACGCGTCGGGTTCAGCTTACGCCGGACGGCCAGCAGTTTTACGAGCGCAGCAAGAACGTGCTGATGGACGTCGACGAGCTGCGAACCATGTTCCGCAACAAGGCGGAAGGCTTGCAAGGCCGCCTGCGCGTCGACATGCCGGCGGGAATGGCGCGGAATGTGGTGGTGCCGCGGCTGCCGGAGTTTCTGCAAAAACATCCTTTGCTGCAAATCGATCTGGGCAGCGCGGACAGGCATGTGGATCTGGTGAAAGAGGGCTTCGACTGCGTGCTGCGCATCGGCCGGCTGCAGGAGTCGTCGCTGGTGGCCCGTTCGCTGGGCTCGGTAAGGGTAGTCAATTGCGCCAGTCCGGCCTATGTCGAGCGCTATGGCTATCCCAGAACATTGGAAGACCTGGCCGATCACTGGTTGATCGAGTACGACCCGATGCTGGGCGCCAAGCCCCTGGGCTGGGAATGGTTCGATGGCAAGCGCACGCGATACTGGCCCATGCCGGCGGCCTTGACCGTCAACAACACGGAAACCTATGAGGCCGGCTGCGTAGCCGGCCTGGGGCTTATCCAGGCGCCGGTCATGGGCATGCGCCATTTGCTGGA